>NZ_BAAAQN010000040.1:0-119047 GCF_039531695.1 Catenulispora yoronensis | reverse complement strand
CCGGCGGCGGCGAGGCCGACGCCGCCGAGCACCGCGCCGGTGGCCGGCTCGCGGACTTCCAGCGTGCCGGCGCGCGCCGGGCGCCAGCCGTCGCTGTAGACCAGACCCCGGGTGGCTTCGAGGTCGATCAGAGTGGACATGGGCTCCTCCTGGCGTCGGGCGCCGGCACGGACGAACGTGCCACCGTCACGCTATTGAGCCCGTCGACCTGCGGGTAACCCCTACCGACCCCGAAGCCGGCCGGGGTCCACCCGGATTCCGGCCCCGGACACCCGGGCTTCGGCCGCCGCCGGTTGACACGACGTACGCTGTACATCTAACTTGTAGATGTACGCCGTACGGCTATTTCGTACGCCATACGCCTACGCATACGCCTAGGAGGCGGCATGAGGAAGAAGAAGTCCGAGGACGCGACGCCCGGCGGCGCCCTCCACAATCTGACGCACAAGATCCCGGGGGTCCCCGAGCACGACGAGTCGCGCGGCGCGGGCCACCAGGGCACCTCGTTCCAGAGCCGGCGCGGGTCCGCGAACGACAAGCTCAACAACAAGGGCGGCCACGGTCTGCACGGCGAGCGCGAGCGCCACGTGATGACCGGCGTCCAGGACCGGATCGCGCGCTTTTTCGGGAAGGATTGACGGCTCCCCACCGTCGATCTTGGATCGGCGCGGCACCCCGGCCGCGCCGATCCCTCTTGTATTGGTTCTCGGTGTCGCGGTGCCGCGGGACCTCAAGGCCCTCACGTCTTCGTGCGGGCCTTGAACAGCATCCCGGCGATGGCGACGCAGACCGCGGACAGGCCGGTGAACCACAGCAGCGTGGCCGGGATGTGGTTACCGCTCGGCTGGTCGAGCAGCAACGCCCGGACGGCGTCGATGGCCTGCGTCATCGGCTGGTTCTCGGCGACCACCCGCAGCCAGCCGGGCATGGTCCCGGTCGGCACGAACGCGCTGGAGAAGAAGATGGGCAGGATCAGCACCATGCCGTACTGCTGCACCGCCTCGGCGCTGCTGCCGAGCAGGCCGATGCAGGCGGCCATCCAGGACAGCGCGAAGGTGACCAGGAAGGTCAGTGCCAGCGCGCCGAGCCAGCCGGCCGGCCCAGCCTCCGGCCGGAACCCGACGGCCAGGCCCACGGCCACCATCACCGCCATGCCCAGCGCGGCCCGGGCCAGGTCGGCGAGCACATGGCCGGCCAGCACCGCGGAGTTGGCGATGGGCAGCGCACGGAAGCGGTCCATGGCACCGGAGAGCATGTCGACCGCGACCGCGGTACTCGTGGCGGTGGCGGACAGAGCGGCGGTCTCGATGAGGATCCCGGCCATCAGGAAATTGATGTAGCTCTCTTTGCTCCCGGTGCTGATCGCGCCACCGAACAGATAGCGGAACATGATCACGAGGATCACCGGCTGCAGGCTCACCGACACCAACTGGTCGGGGTCCCGGCGGATGTGCAGCAGGCTGCGCTTGGTGAGCTGGACGATGTCGCTGAGCGCCCACACCAGGGCGGGCCGGGACACCGGGGTGAGATCGAGGTCGGAGGCCGCGGGGCTGGTCGAGGGGAGCCTGCGGGTCCCGGGCAGTTCCGGCGGCGTGGAGACGATCGACATCAGCGGGCTCCTGAGTCCTGGTCCGGGATGGCGGGGTGCGAACGATCGGGGCGCGAACGGTCAGGGTTCGCTTGATCAGGGTTCGCTCGATCAGAGTTCGAATAATCAGGGTTCGAACGATCAGGGCTCGGAGGTGTCGGATGCGAAGCAGCGGACTGCGCGACGCCAGGCGCGGAAGTCCCAGCTTCGGCATCGGCGCCGGGGTCAGCACCCTCATCAGCCCCGGAGGCACCGCCGAGCCCGGCCCCCGAATCAGCCCCGGAAGCACCGGCCACACCAGAAACACCGGCCGCACCGACAGCGCCAGGAGCCGTCCCGTGCCCGATGAGCTGAAGGAACGCGTCGTCCAGCGTCGGCCGCCGGATGTCGTAGCTCTCCACGGCGATGTCCGCGTCGAGGATCGCGGCGAGCAGGCCGTTCAGGTCGCGCATGCCCGCGACGCCGGCGTCGGCGACGCGGAACACGACCGTGTGCGTCGCCTCCTCGACGGCGCTCACCCGGTCCGGGAACAGCCGGCGGAGCCGTTCGGCGGCCTCCGCCCCGGCGGCGACCACCGCCAGCCCGGTGGCCCCGACCCGGTCCTTGAGGCGCTGCGCGGTGCTGTCGGCGACCACCCGGCCCTGGTCGATCACCGCGACCCGGTCGGCCAGGCGGTCGGCCTCGTCCAGGTACTGCGTGGTGAGCAGCACGGTGGTGCCGGCCTGCACCAGGTCGCGGACCACGTCCCACAGGCCGTTGCGGCTGACCGGGTCCAGGCCGGTGGTCGGCTCGTCCAGGAACAGCACCGGCGGCGCCATGATCAGGCTGGCGGCCAGGTCCAGCTTGCGCCGCATGCCGCCGGAGTAGGTCTGGGCGGCGCGGTCGGCGGCCGCGGTCAGGTCGAAGCCTTCGACGAGCTGCGCGGCGCGCGCCTTGGCGGTGCGCGCGCTGAGCCGGTGCAGCCGCCCCAGCATCGTCAGGTTCTGCGTCGCGGTCAGTTTCTCGTCGATCGAGGCCGACTGGCCGGCCAGGCCGATCAGCGCCCGGACGGCGCGCGGCTCGCGGGCCGCGTCGTGGCCGCCGACGAGCGCCCGGCCGCCGGTCGGGGGGACCAGGGTGGACAGCATCCGCACCGTGGTCGTCTTGCCGGCGCCGTTCGGCCCGAGCAGCGCGAGCACCTGGCCGCGGTCGACCTCCAGGTCCACCCCGGCGACCGCCACCACCTTGCCGAAGGACTTGGTCAGTCCTTCGGTCTTGATCATCGGCACGTTCTCCCCCTCGGTCGCGACGTTCATGACTTACAGCGTACAGCGTCAACGTATGCCGTACGTTTAACCTTAGGTATACAGTGTACGTATGTCAAACGGACCTGATGACGGCTTGATCTGGGCCCGTCCGGAGCCCGGAACGCGCAAGCCCAGGTTCAGCCGCCAGAAGATCGCCGAGGCGGCGCTGCGGATCGCCGACGAGGAAGGCTTCGAGGCCGTCTCGATGCGCCGCGTCGCCGCCGAGCTCGGCGCGGCGCCGATGACGCTGTACAACTACGTCCGCACCAAGAACGACCTGCTGGCCCTGATGCACGACGCGATCCTGGGCGAGGTCCTCGTCCCGGAGGAGCAGCTGCCCGGCACCTGGCGCGAGGCGGTCACCGCGATCGCCTGCCGGGTCCGCGCCGTCCTGGTGCGCCACCCCTGGGCGGTCAGCGCCCTGCAGGAGGCCCAGCCCGGCCCGAACGCGATGCGCCGCTTCGAGCAGTTCCTGGCCGCGACCTCCGACAGCGGGCTGAGCACCGGGCAGAAGTTCGACCTGCTGTCCGTGCTCAACGCCTACGTCTTCGGCAACGCGCTGATCACCGTCGAGTCGCGCAAGCGCGCCGACTACCCGATCGACGACCCGGCCCTGGTCGAGCAGGTCTCGGCCTTCGCCCGCGCGCAGATGGAGACCGGCGAGT
Source organism: Catenulispora yoronensis (assembly GCF_039531695.1). Lineage (NCBI taxonomy): Bacteria > Bacillati > Actinomycetota > Actinomycetes > Catenulisporales > Catenulisporaceae > Catenulispora > Catenulispora yoronensis. The sequence goes on along the minus strand of NZ_BAAAQN010000040.1, from coordinate 115,508 downwards.
TCCCGCACACCGCCAAACTGATGGCGGGCTTCGCCGACGGCACCGACGACTCCACCGGCCCGCCGATGGACGAAGTCGGCGTCGACCAGCAGTTCCAGCGCGGACTCGCGGCGATGCTCGACGGGCTGACAGAGCAGTTCGCCGCGGACCGCGCCGGCCGGGCCAAGCCCGCCGAGGGACGGCCAGCGGCGGGATAGTCCGCGCAGGGACGGCCCGCGCCGGGATAGTCCGCGCAGGGATGGTCCGCGGAGGGATGGTCCGCGGAGGGATGGTCCGCGGAGGGATGGTCCGGAGCGGCTCGACGGTCGTCGGGCCGCCACCGCGGCTAGTGGAGCCACAGCCACATCGAGGCCTCGAAGTAGCGAAGCACCCGGGCGTCCGGGCCTTCGGCAGGAGGTGAGCCCTCTTCGGTCGGCGGCTGTTCGCCGTGCGCCGGATCGGGCCGGGTCGGATCGGGCCGGGCCAGATCGATCCGCAGTTGATCGACCAACGCATCGAAGGCGGCCAAAAACCGGTCGACCTGGGCCGCTTCGGGCTGCATCGCGCGGCTCTGCGACGCCGCCGCCACACCACCGCTGCGCCGCTCCGGGAGCGGTGCCGTCTCGGATCCCATCGGATGTCCGCGTCGTCCGCGAGTCCGCCGCCGCTACGCGACCGGCTCCGGTTCCGACTGCGACTCCGACTTCAGATCCGACTTCAGATCCGACTTCAGGTCCGACTTCAGGTCCGACTCCGACTCCGGTTCCGGCTCCGGCAGCGGCGCGTCCGTCCGCAGCGCCCGCAGGATCATGAAATTGCCGCCGGGCAGGTAGATGTCCTGCACAGTCATCCCGGACGCGCCGAGCCACCGGCCGATCTCCTCGGGCCCGAACAGCTTGCGGACCACCGTCTCGCCCATCCGGCCCTGGAAGTAGCGGGCCACGAAGTCCGGGTCCGGGACCAGGTCCATCAGCGTGAACGACCCGCCCGGCCGCAGGACTCGGCCGATCTCGTGCAGCGCCCCGGTCTTGTCCTCGAAGTAGTGCAGCATGTTCCAGCAGTTGACGGCGCCCACGGTGCCGTCGGCAAACGGCATGTTGGCGGCGTCAGCCCTGGCCCCGGCCGCACCCGGGACCCGGCGTGCCAGGCGGCCGAGCATCGAGGCCGAGGCGTCGACGGCGATCAGGCGCTCGGCGCCGTACTTGTCGGCGAGGGTCTTGGTGGTGATACCGGCGCCGGGACCCAGGTCGACGATCGGACCGTCGGCCGGACGCATGAACTCGATCACCCAGCGGTTCTCATCAGCGAAAGTGACTTCGCCGGCCCAGTTGCCGCCGATCAGCCGCATGAACGCCGGACGCAGCCACTTCTCGTGGAACCGCGCCATCAGCGGATCCTCGGGGTCGTCCTTGGTCCGCAGGATGTCGGCGAAACCGCCCTTGACCGGATAGCGCTCGTCGCACTTCGCGCAGCGCAGCATGGTCTTCTTGGCCCCGAGCGGGCTGTGGCAGGCCACGCAGCGCAGCACCCCGAGGTGGCGGGCCAGCGCCACCGAGCCGTTGTCGGCCTTGGCCGGCGCCAGGTCCACGACGTCGTTCTCGACGACGTACTCGGGGGTGTCGACGACCTCCCCGTGCTCGACGGCCCACAGCGCCTTGGCGCCGCTGTAACCGAGCAGCGTGTTGGTCTCCCCGGCCCACAACGCCGGCAGGTGCTCGCCGAGATCGGCCCACTGCACCCAGCCGCCGACCGCGCGCAGTTCCTCGTCGGTGACCGTCCACGCCGACGGGGACGGGAAGCTGCGGCCGAGCTTCAGGACACTGATCTCGTCGTCGGGGTCGACGTCGGTCAGGCAGCGTCGCAGGCGGCTGAGGTCGTCCTCGAAGACGGCCGAGCCGGCCGGTACGGCGGCCAGGATCGGCTCACGACGACCCGGCAGGTGCGCGAGCAGGTAGAACAGGGCCAGCGTCAGCGGCTCGTCGGCGGCGGCGGAGGCCAGCAGACGCAGGAGGCCGTCGACGCCGTCGAGCGTGGCGCTGGCGAGCGGGTCGGTGTCGGCCTCCTTCCCGTCCCCAGGCCCGGCCTCCAGGAGCATGCCCAGCAGGACGGCATGGTGGCCATGGAAGCCACGGCGCGCCGTGGCATCGGTGCCACCGGTGCCATCCGTACCGCCGGTGCCATCCGTACCCTCCTTGCTGTCCGTGCCGTCCGGCAGCTCCGCGGTCAGCTCCCGCACCAGGGCCAGCCCCACGGGCTCGGCCTCGGCGGTGCGGGAGCCGTCCTGCCAGACGGTCGCCACGAGCTTGCGGAACGCCTCGCGGCGCGCGTCGCCCGTGCCTGTTCGATGGAAGTCGTCCAGTGCGGTGGAACCGGTGCTCGTCGAGGTCGTCATGCGGCGGACGCTAACAGGAATACGAGCCCTGCTCCGGGGGCCGATAGGGGCTGTTCACAGGCCCGATGGGCGGATAGGGGGTACCTCGCCGAGCCACTCCTGAACAGCCTCGGCGGTGTCCTCGGCGTACTCCTCCAACATGGTGAAGTGGTCGCCCGGAACGTCCCGGGTGTCGTGCGCGAACGTCATCGAGGCCCGCCAGTCTAGCCCGTCGGGCCGGACCATCTGGGTCGAGAACGGCGTCGTCGCCCGCACCAGCAGCGTCGGCGCGGTGATCGGCTCCGGACGCCAGTGCTCGATCAGCCCCTCGTAGCAGCCCATCGCCGTCACCCGGACGTCGCTGAGCATCGTCGAACGCTTCTCCCGCTCCATCATGGCGCGCGCCCCGTGGAACAGGTTCTCCCGTTCCTGCGCCTCGCCGAAATAGGTGTCGATCAGCACGGCCGCGAGCGGGGCCCGGCCGCGTTCCTCCAGGTGACGGGCCAGCGAGTAGGCCAGCCAGCCGGAGGCCGAGCGGCCGACGAGGACGAACGGGGCCTCGCCCGCGGTGCGCAGCACCGTGTCGGCGTGCAGGCGGACCAGGGCGTCGAAGCTCTCCGGCAGGCGCTCGCCGTCCAGGAACCCCGGCTGCCGGACCAGCAGCACGCGGCGCCGGCCGCGCAGACCGGCGGCGAAGCGAGTGTATTCGTGCGGACCGGAGGCGGGGCTGAAGGAGGGGAAGCAGAAGACGACGGCTTCGGCGTTGTCGGAAGCCGCTGCCTCGTCATCGGCGGCGACAGCGTCCGCTTCCGGGCCTTCGGCCAGGACCAGCGGCTCGGGAACCCGGTCGATATCCTCCGGGCCGGAGAACTTCGGCGCGAGCCGCGCGACGGCGCGGGCGAAGCCCCAAGCCTCGTCGTATTTATCTGCTTCGCAGGCCTCGATGTACATACGAGCAATGGGGTTGGCGGCCTCGTCCGAGGTATCGGCGGCGATGGACGGCCTCGCGGCCGCCCCGACCGCTCCGGATCCCGCCTCCGCGATCGACGGCCCCAGCAAGGTACTGAGATGGCCGACCAGGATCTGCGGGTCCGGATGGTCGAACACCAGCGTCGCCGGAAGCCGCAGTCCGGTAGCGGCGCTGAGCGCGTTGCGCGCTTCGACAGCCGTCAGCGAGTCGAATCCGAGCTCTGTGAAGGTCCGATCGGCCGGCACCTCCTCGGCCGAGCCGTGGCCGAGGACGCGGGCGATCAGCTCGCGGACCAGGGTCAGCAGGACCTCGGGCAGTTCGTCGGCGCCGAGCCCGGCCAGGCGTTCGGTCCAGGTCGGCGCGGGCGCCACGCCGGCGCCCGATCCGCGCCCGGACGCGGGCACCAGCGCGCGCAGGACCGCCGGGATCGACGCGGGGTCGACGCCCCGGAGGCGCGCGGTCCGCAGGCGCGTCGGAATCAGCACGCTGTGGTTCTCGGCCAGCGCGAGGTCGAACAGCCGCAGCGCCTCGTCGGTGGCCAACGCCTCCCCGACCCGGGCCATGCGCCGCTGGTCGGCGTCCCCGAGCCGGCCGCCCATGCCGCCCGCCTCGGCCCAGGCGCCCCAGGCCAGGTCGTTCACCAGCAGGCCGGCCGCGTGGCGGACGGCGGCGAGGGCGTCCAGGAAAGCGTTGGCAGCCGCGTAGTTCGCCATGCCGGGGCTGCCGAGCGTTCCGGCAGCGCTGGAGAAGAGAACCAGCCTGGCCGCAGGCGCAAGCTCCGCGGTGAGTTCGTGCAGGTACCAGGCCGCGTCCGCCTTGGCCGCCAAGACCTGGTCGAGTCGGTCGGCGGTGAGTCCCTCGACGGTGGCGTCGGCCGTCGTCCCGGCCAGGTGGACGACTGCGGCCGGCTCTCGGCCATCGGCCTTGAGCTGCTTGAGGACCTGGGAGAGTTCCGCACACTGGGAGACGTCACAGGCGACCAACCGGACGCGAGCGCCGGCCGTCGCCGCTTCGCGCATGAGAGCACCGGCGCCAGGGGCCGACATGCCGGAGCGGGACAGCAGCAGCAGGTCGCGGGCTCCGGAATCGACGAGGTGACGCACCAGGGCGGTGCCCAGGCCGCCAGTGGCGCCGGTGACGACGACGGTGCCCTCGGACCAGTCGACCGGAGTGGCGGCGTCGGGGCCGACACCAGGGTCTGCACCAGAGCCGACGGCAGCGCGAACCAGGCGCGGGACCAGGAGACTACCGGAACGGACCGCAAGCTGCGGCTCGTCGCCCCGCGCGGCGGCCGCCCACACCGATGGCTCGACGTCGCCTTCCTCAGCACCCTGCGGCAGATCGACCAGCACGAAGCGACCGGGATGCTCCGACTGGACCGAGCGGATCAGACCCCAGACAGCGGCACCGGCGAGGTCGGTGACAGGTTCGGCGGCCTCGGTCGATACAGCACCCCGAGTAAGGACTATGAGGCGCGCGTCGTCCTCGATGTCGTCACGGCGGAGCCAGTCCTGGACGGCGTGCAAGGCTTCAGCCGTCGCGGAGTGGACGACGCCGGGCAGGTCGTCGGCCTCCTCCCCGCTCTTGGCTCCGGCGTGGAACACCGCCGGGGTCAGCCCCTGCAACTCGCCGGCCGACGGCGCAATCACCTGCTGCCATTCGAGGCTGAACAGGGTGTCGCGAATCAGGGCTGCGTCAGCACCGGCACCTCGATCGACCGACACCGGACGCAGCACGAGTGCGCCGACAGCGGCCACCGGCTGACCGTTCTCGTCCGCCGCGTGGACCGAGACCCCGCTCTGTGCCGAAGTTCCGCTCTGTGCCGAAGCCCCGACCCGGACCCGCAGGCGCGTAACGCCGGAGGCCCACAGATCGACATCGGTCCAACTGAACGGCATCACCGAGGAGCCCTCCGGGATCGGCCCGGCACCGGTGTCCAGCCCTTCCGCCCCTTCCAGGCCGAGGACCTGCACAGCCGCGTCGAGCAGCACCGGATGCAGCCCGAAGCGCCGGTCCGGACCGGCCGGGTCGGTGAGCCAGACCTCTGCGAAGATCTCGTCCCCGCGCCGCCAGGCCCGCCGCAGCGCGTGGAACGCCGATCCGTATTCGACCCCGGATTCGGCGAGACGTTCGTACATACCGTCGACGGCCAGCGGTTCGGCGTTGCGCGGCGGCCAGTCCGCCGCCGCGTCGAGATCGGCGAACGCGGTCCGGTCGGCCGGTTCGGGGCCGACGGCCAGGATGCCGCTGGCATGGCGGGTCCACTCGCCGGGCGCGTCCGGATCGTCAGGACGGGTGTGAACGGCCAGGTCGCGGCCACCGTCAGCACCGGGCGCCGTGACGACCACCTGGAGCTGGAGCCCGCCGGCGGCGGGGACGACGACCGGGGCGTGCAGCGTCAGCTCGCGCAATGTGTCGCAGCCTGCTTCGACACCCGCACGCAGAGCGAGTTCGACCAGCGCGGTCCCGGCGAGCAGCACGGTGCCGGACACCGCGTGGTCCGCGAGCCACGGCTGCGCGGCGATCGACAGCCGCCCGGTCAGCACCCATCCCCCGTCGGCCAGCGGCACCGCCGCGCCAAGCAGCGGATGCCCGGTCGCCGCGAGCCCGGCCGCGCCGAAGTCGCCAACCGGGGAGGCGGCGCCGTCGAGCCAATAGCGGGTGTGGTCGAACGCGTATGCGGGGACTGTCACCGCCGACTCGGCGGCCACGCCGCCCGAGAGGAGAACCGGCCAATCGATCGGAACACCGGCGGTGAACAGCCGTCCGACGGAGGCCAGCAGCGCAGTCGCATCCGCAGTATCACGGCGCAACGTGCCGGTCACGGCGGCGGATTCTTCGAGCACGTCGAAAAGATGCTCGATACCGGAAGTCAGCACGGGATGCCCGGAGGCCTCCACAAACAGCCGATGGCCCTCACGGATCAACTGCTCAACGGCCGGGGAGAACCCGACCTGCTGCCGCAGATTCCGGTACCAATACTCAGCATCGGCCTCAGTGCCGATCATCCACTGCCCGGTGACGGTCGACAACCACCGGCGCCCAGGCGTCAACTCGCGAGGAGTCAGCCCGGCAAGTTCACGACGAAGCACGTCCTCGATCTGGGCGACCATCGGCGAATGCGACGCGTAGTCGACATCGACAACCCGAACCCGCACACCCCGCACCTCAGTCTCAGCCGCAAACGCCAGCACTGCCTCCCGCTCACCAGCAACCGTCACCGCGCGTGGGCCGTTAACCGCCGCGATGGATACTCCGCTTATCAGCCAACTCTCCACGTCAGCTGCCGACGCCGCCACCGACGCCATCGCACCCGAACCTGCGAGATGCTCACGAATCACCCGCGAACGCACCGCCACCACCCGCGCGCCATCCGCAACACTCAGCGCACCCGCCACCACCGCCGCCGCGATCTCACCCTGCGAATGGCCCACCACCACCGAGGGCGCCACCCCCAACGACTCCCACACCCGAGCCAAACCAACCATCACCGCCCACAACACCGGCTGCACCACATCCACCCGCCCCAACCACGCCTCATCCGAACCGGAAAGCACCTCCACCAAATCAAAATCAACCCACTGCCTCAAAGCCTCCCCACACTCCGCAATCGCCTCCGCGAACACACCACCAGCCAAAAGCCCAGCGCCAACCCCCACCCGCTGCCACCCCTGCCCCGGAAACACCAACACCGAGTCGCCCGACACCATCGGCACCGTGACCCCATAAGTCCCCGGCTCGCCGACCGCCACCGACCGCAGCCCGGCCACCAGAGCAGCACGGTCCTCACCAAGCACCACTGCTCGATGCGCGAACCGCGAGCGCGCAGCAAGTACGAGTCCTGTCTCGACCAGGCCCTCATCGCTGTCCGCAGCCCACTGCGCCAGGCGCGAAGCCTGCGCCCGCAGCGCCCCCTCCGACTTCGCCGACAACGCCCAAGCCACCCCACCCGAAGGCACCGGCAGCGTCTCGACGAGCGGTTCCGCATCCCCTTCCTCGATGATCACATGAGCATTCGTCCCGCTGATCCCGAACGAGGACACCCCGGCGCGCCGAGGCCGCTCATTGTCGCGCGGCCACTCCCGGGCCCGCGTCAACAGCTCCACCGCGCCGACCGTCCAGTCCACCTGCGGCGACGGCTCGTCGACGTGCAACGTCGCCGGCATCGTCTCGTGCCGCATCGCCAGGACGGTCTTGATGACGCCCGCGACCCCCGCGGCGCACTGGGTGTGGCCGATGTTCGACTTCACCGATCCCAGCCACAGCGGCCCGTCGGCACGCTCGCGGCCGTAGGTCGCCAGCAGCGCCTGCGCCTCGATCGGGTCGCCGAGCTTCGTCCCGGTCCCGTGGCCCTCGACCAGGTCCACGTCCCCGACTTCGAGCCCTGCGTTGGCCAGCGCCTGAAGGATCACCCGCTCCTGCGACGGCCCGTTCGGCGCGGTCAAGCCGTTCGAAGCGCCGTCCTGGTTGATCGCCGACCCCTTCACCGTCGCCCACACCCGGTGCCCGAGGCGCCGGGCGTCGGAGAGCCGCTCCAGCACCAGGACGCCGACGCCCTCGCCCCAGCCGGTGCCGTCGGCGGCGCCCGCGTAGGACTTGCAACGGCCGTCCCCGGCCAGGCCGTTCTGGCGCGCGAACTCCAGGAACGGGGTCGGCGTGGCCATCACCGTGACCCCGCCGGCCAGCGCCATCGTGCACTCGCCGTTGTGCAGGGCCTGGCTGGCCAGGTGCAGCGCCACCAGCGAGGAGGAGCACGCGGTGTCGACAGTGACCGCCGGACCGGTCAGCCCGAGGACATAGGAGATCCGCCCGGACAGGACGCTGCCGGCAATGCCGGTCGCGGTGTAGCCGGCCACGGCTTCCGGGTCGTTGCCCGCGAGCACCGCGTAGTCCGGGGTGCTGGCGCCGATGAAGACACCGGACTGCACGCCGCGCAGGGCGTGCGGGTCGATACCCGCGTGCTCGATCGCCTCCCAGGAGGTCTCCAACAGCAGCCGCTGCTGCGGGTCCATGGCCAGCGCCTCGCGCGGCGAGATGCCGAAGAAGTCGGCGTCGAAGTCCGCCATTCCGGCGAGGAATCCGCCCTCGATGAGCGGCGCGGGCGCGTCGGTGGCCTCGGCGGCGGACGCGATCAGCGCCTCCAGGTCGCCCCACCCGCGGTCCTTCGGGAACGACGTCATACCGTCGCCGCGACCGGCGATCAGCTCCCAGAAATCCTCGGCCGAGGCGACGCCGCCGGGATACCGGCAGGCCAGCCCGACGATGGCGATCGGCTCGTCGGCCACCGCCCCCGCCTGCACCACGACCTGCGAGCCGCCGCCGATGCCGAGCCGCTCCCGCAGGAAGCCGGACAGCGCCGTCGGGCTCGGGTGGTCGAACACGAGGGTGGCGGGCAGCGTCAGGCCGGTCGTCCTCGCCAGCGCGTTGCGGAGCTCGACAGCCGTCAGCGAGTCGAACCCGAGTTCGGTGAACGCGGCGTCGGCCGCGATCGCGTCGGGCGAGGCGTGGCCGAGGACTTCGGCGGCGCGGGCGCGGACCAGGTCCAGCAGCATGCGGGACTGCTCGGTCTCCGAGCGGCCCCGCAGTTCCGCGACCAGGCCGCTGTCGGCGCCGGAGACGGACGTCGCAGAGCCCGAATTCGTGGCCGACTCCGGCCGCAACGCCGCGGCGACTTCGGGCACGGACTCCAGCAGCGGCGCGGGGCGGGCCAGGGTGAACGCGGGAGCGAACACGCTCCAGTCGACATCGGCCACCACGGTCGTGACATGACTTGCCGTGACGGCCTGGTCCAGGGCCGCCAACGCCCGGTCGGGATCGAGCGGGGCGAGGCCGCGGCGGGCGAGGTATTCGCCCGCGTCGCCGTCGGCCATCCCGCCGCCGCCCCACGGGCCCCACGCCACGGCGGTGCCGGTCAGGCCGCGTTCGCGCCGGGCGGTGACCAGGCCGTCGAGGTAGGCGTTCGCGGCCGAGTACGCACCCTGACCCCCGCTCCCCCACACGCCGGAGATCGAGGAGAAGACGACGAAGGCGTCGAGCTCGCGGTCGGCGAGTTCGCGGTCCAGCCAGCGCGCTCCGCAGACCTTCGCCCGCATCATCTCGGACCATTCGCGCTGCTGGTCGGCCGGCGAGGCGTCGGCGATCAGCGGAGACGCGGCGGCGGCGCCGGCGATGTGGAAGACGGCGGCGAGATCCGGGCCGCAGGCGGTGAGCAGGTCGCGGACAGCGGCCTCGTCAGCGAGATCGCAGGGGACGAACACGGGTTCGGCGCCGTGGGCCTCGATCGCGGCGGCGAGTTCGGCGGCGCCCGGTGCCTGATCGCCGCGTCGGGAGGCCAGGACCACGCGCGCCGCGCCGCGTTCGGCGGCCCAGCGGGCCACGCGGCCGCCGAGCGCGCCGCTGGCGCCGGTGACGAGAACGGTGCCGTGGGTGGTCCACGCGGAGGCCTCGTCGGTGTTCGCGGCAGTGGGCGTCGGCGTACGGTCGTCATGCAGCAGGCGCGCGGCCCACACCCCGTCGGCACGGAGCGCGACCTGGTCTTGGCTGCCATCGGCGAGGACGGCGATCAGGTCAGCGCTATTGCGAGCGTCGAATGTCGACGGCACATCGACCAGGCCGCCCCAAAGCGGCGAGAGATCGAGCGCCGCGACCCGGCCCAGGCCCCACACCTGCCAGGCCAGGGGATCAGTGGCCGCACCGCCGGGCGCCGCTGAGCCACCGCGCGTCAGAGTCCAGATACGCGGGCCGGCCGTAGCCGCTCGGGCGCGGAGCAGACGCAGCGTGTCAGCGACGCCGACGGAGACACCGGGCTCGACGTCGGCCGACGCTCCGCCAAGGGCCAGCAGCGAGACAACGGCGCCGAAGCCGGACCACCGATCGGCGCTCCAGTCCTCGCAGTCGGCCAGATCGGCGATGTGCACTTCGACGCCGCCCGCCGACAGTGCGTCGCGGATCTCGGCGACCGTCTCGGCCGGGACTCGCGGCGAGGACGTCACCAGCAGCCACGGCGAGTCGGTCGGAGGCGGAGTCGAGGCCGTCGACGCGAGCCGATCCCACACCGTTCGGTAGCGCCAGTGGGCGTCGCCGCCGACCCCGAACATGTCGGCCGGGAAGTCGAGCCAGTAGCGGCTGTGTTCGAAGGCGTAGGTGGGGACGCTGAGCTGACCCGGCTCAAGGCCGCCGCCGAGGACGGCCGGCCAGTCGATGTCGATCCCGGCGGCGTACAGGGCGGCGGCGGAGCTGGTCAGAGCGCTCGACTCGTCGACGTCCTTCCGCAGGGTCGGGACGACGACCGCCGCGCTCACGACGGCGGAGATCATCGAGGTCAGCACTCCGTCGGGGCTGATGTCGACGAAGGTTGCAGCACCCTGATCGGCGAGGAACGTCACCGCGTCGGCAAACCGCACGGTTTCCCGGACCTGACGCACCCAATAGGTCGGGTCGGTGACGTCGTCCGCGAGTTCGGTGCCGGTCAGGGTCGAGACCAGCTTCAGGCGCGGGAGCGTGGCCGGGACCGAGGCGACGATCTTTTCGAACTCGACCAGCGCCGAGTCCATGTGATGACTGTGGAAAGCATGCGAGACCGTCAGGCGACGGACCCTGTGACCAGAGTCCTTATACCGCTCGACCAGTGCTTCGACAGAGCTGGCGTCGCCGGAGACAACCACCGACGTGGGGCCGTTCACAGCGGCGATGTACACCCCATCGGGCAAACTCGCCAGCACCTCGGCCTCGGTCGCTTCCAGAGCAGCCATCGCACCGCCCGCGCGTGCCTGCCCCATCAACCGACCACGCGCCGCAACGATCTTGCAGGCACCCTCCAGATCCCAGACACCCGCGATGTGCGCCGCGCTCAGCTCACCGATCGAATGACCGCCGAGCCAGGAAGCGCTCAACCCCCACGCTTCCAGCTGCCGATACGCCGCCACCTGCACCGCGAACAACGCAGGCTGAGTCACCTCAGTCCGATTGATCGCCTCACCATCAGAGAGCAGCTCGATCGACAAACCCAGCCGCTCACACACCTCATCGAACACCTCAGTGAACACCGGCAACACACCCCGCAACCCAAGACCCATCCCGATGCGCTGCGACCCCTGCCCCGAAAACAAGACCGCCACCGAACTACCAGCAAGGGTTTTCGAGTCTGAGAGACCACCACCATCTGCCACTTCCATGAGCTGTGTCACAAGGGTCTGGCGACGTTGGCCAACCACCGCAGCCCGAACCCCGAACCGCGACCGCCCCGCCAAAGCCAACCCAGTCTCGACCAACCCCTCATCACCCTCGGCAGCCCATTCGGCCAGCCGCCCCGCCTGCGCCCGCAACGCCGCCTCCGACTTCGCCGACAGCGCCCACACCACCCCACCCGAAGGCACCGGCAACACCTCAACAACCGGCTCCGGATCCCCCTCCTCCACAATCACATGCGCATTCGTCCCACTGATCCCGAACGAAGACACCCCAGCCCGCCGCGGCCGCTCAGCATCCCGCGGCCACTCCCGAGCCTCCGTCAGCAACTCGATCTCGCCCGCCGTCCAGTCGACCTGCGGCGAGGGCCGGTCCACGTGCAGCGTCGGCGGCATCGTCTCGTGCCGCATCGCCAGCACCGTTTTGATGACCCCTGCGATACCCGCGGCCGCCTGGGTGTGGCCGATGTTCGACTTGATCGATCCCAGGTGGACCGGACCGTCCGCGCGGCCCTTGCCGTAGGTGGCCAGCAGGGCGCGGGCCTCGATCGGGTCGCCGAGCTTCGTGCCGGTACCGTGGCCCTCGATCAGGTCGACGTCGGACACGCCGAGGCCCGCGTTGGTCAGGGCCCGAAGAATGACGCGCTCCTGGGAGGGGCCGTTGGGGGCGGTGAGGCCGTTGGAGGCGCCGTCCTGGTTGACGGCTGAGCCGCGCAGGACGCCCCACACGTGGTGGCCGAGGCGCCGGGCGTCGGACAGGCGTTCGACCACGAGCACGCCGACGCCCTCGCCCCAGGCGGTGCCGTCGGCGCCGGCCGCGAAGGACTTGCAGCGGCCGTCGGCGGCCAGGCCGTCCTGCTTCGCGAACTCGATGAAGGCGCTGGGCGTGGCCATCACCGTCACACCGCCGACCAGCGCCATCGGGCACTCGCCCGCGCGCAGTGCCTGCGCGGCCCAGTGCAGCGCGACCAGCGAGGACGAGCAGGCGGTGTCGACGGTGGCGGCCGGGCCGGTCAGGCCCAGGACGTAGGAGATGCGGCCGGACAGGACGCTGCCGGACACGCCGGTGGCCGAATACCCTTGCGCCGCCTCGGGATTGGCGCCGGTGAGCGCCACGTAATCGGGCAGGCTGGCGCCGATGAACACACCGGCCGGGGTGCCGCGCAGGGTCTGCGGATCCAGTCCGGCGTGCTCCAGGGCCGCCCAGGAGGACTCCAGCAACAGTCGCTGCTGGGGATCCATCACCAAGGCCTCCCGCGGCGAGATGCCGAAGAAGGCGGCGTCGAATCCGGCCGCGTCGGCGACGAACCCGCCGTGCGGGCGCAGCGAAGCGGGCGCGCTGAATGCCGAGCCCATCACCTCCCAGCCCCGGTCGGTGGGGCTGGGGGTGACGCCGTCGCGGCCGGCGGCGACCAGGTCCCACAGGTCGTCCGGGGACTCGACGCCACCGGGGTAGCGGCAGGACATGCCGACGATCGCGATCGGCTCGGGCAGCTCGGACTCCAGGTCGAGCAGCCGCTGCCGGGTCTCGTGCAGGTCCGCCGTGACCCATTTCAAGTAGTCAAGGAGCTGTTCCTCGGTAGCCATGGTGTCGTCCGGCTCCCTTCTCTACTTGGACCGGCCCAGTTGCCTGTCGATGAAGTCGAAGATCTCGCTGCTGCTCGCCGCCTTGAGCCGGTCGGCGGTGGACTCGGCGTCCGGCCCGGCGTCCGGCCCGGACCCCCGCCGCGCCCCGGCCCCGGTCCCGCCCATCCCGACGAGCGCCGCCTGGAGCCGGTTGATCACCAGCCCGCGCGCGGCGTCGTCGGCGGGCAGCGCGGCCAGGGCGGCCTCCAGCTGCCCGAGCTGGGTGAGCGCCACCTCGGCGGGCGGGGCGTCCTGCGGGAGCAGCTCGCCGCGCAGGAACTCGGCGACGGCGGTGGGGGTCGGATGGTCGAAGACCAGCGTCGGCGGGAGCTGGTGGTCGGTGGCCCGGGTCAGGACGTTGCGAAGCTCGACCGCGGTGAGCGAGTCGAAGCCCAGGTCGCTGAACGCGCTGTCGGGCCCGACCTCCGCCGGGGAGGCGTGGCCGAGCACGAGGGCGGCCTGCGTCCGCACCAGATCCAGCAGCTCGCGCTTCCGCTCCTCGGGTGTGAGGTCCGAGAGCCGGGCTACGAAGGCGCCGGCGCCGGGATCCGGGGCGGCGTCCGGAGACTGCTGTGCCCTGAGCGCGGCGACGGCCTCGGGGACGGCCGCCAGGATCGGCGCCGGGCGAGCGAGCGTGAATGCGGGGGCGAAGACACTCCAGTCGACGTCGGCGACGACGGTGACGGCGGTGGCGGCGGTGGCGGCAGTGGCGGCGGTAACAGCGGAGGCGAGCGCAGAAGCCGGCGGGGCGGCCCCGTCAGCGGCGATCGTGTCGGCGCCGGATGTCAGGGCTGTCATGCCTGTCATGGCGGTGCCCGTGGCGCCGGCGGCCCGCACCACCGCTTGTTCGAGTGCGGTGAGGGCGAGGTCCGGATCCAGGACCCGCAGCCCGCGCCGTGCGAGGTACTCGCCGGTGTCGCCGTCAGCCATCCCGCCGCCGCCCCACGGGCCCCAGGCGACGCTCGTGCCCGCGAGTCCGCGAGCGCGCCGCGAGGTCACCAGACCGTCGAGGAAGGCATTGGCAGCGGCATAAGCACCCTGAGCCCCGCTCCCCCACACCGCCGCGATCGAGGAGAACACGACGAACGCGTCAAGCTCCCGGTCCCCGAGTTCCTGGTGCAGCCACCACGCACCCGCCGCCTTGGCCCCCGCGACCTCGGACCATCGGCCCGCGTCGGTGACCGCGTCCGGCCCGCCGAGTGGTGTCAGGCCCGGGGCCCCGGCGGCGTGGAAGACCGCCGACAGGTCGGGACCGCATTCGGCCAGCAGCGCGCGCACCTGATCCCGGTCCGCCACATCGCAGACCACTGGCACGGCCTCCGTCCCGGCGGCATCGAGCGCCGCGACCAGCTCCGCATAGCCGGGAGCTTCGGCACCGCGACGTGAGGCAAGGACAATCCGGGCCGCGCCGCGCTCAGCGGCCCAGCGCGCGACACGTCCGCCGATCGCGCCGCTGGCGCCGGTGATCAGCACGGTCCCGCGCGCCTTCCACGACTCCGAAGTCTGCGTCTCGGGGAGTCGCACCAGTCGAGCCGCCCAAGCACCGTCGGAACGCAGGGCCACCTGGTCCTGCGTGCCATCGGCCAGGACTTCGACGAGCCGGCCGACCGTCTCGGCGTCCACCTGGGCGGGGAGGTCGACCAGTCCGCCCCACCCGGCCGGCAGGTCCAGCGCCGCGACGCGTCCCAGGCCCCAGAGCTGCCAGGCCCACGGATCGATGTCCGCACCGCCGGGCGCCGCCGCGCCGCCCCGGGTCAGAGCCCAGATACGCGGCGGCTTCGGCAGGGCGGCGCAGGTTCGGATCAGCCGCAGTGTCTCGGCCAGGCCGGACGACACTCCCGGCGCGTCGCCGCCGCCCACGCGTCCCAGGAGCGAGAGCACGCCGTCGAACGCGGCCCAGCGCTCGGCGCTCCAGGCCTCGCAGCTCGCCAGATCGGTCGTCGCCAACTGGGGCAGACGTTCGGACAACACAGAACGCAGATCATCGGGCACCTCCGCCGATGTCACGAGCAGCCAGGATCCGGTCAGCTCGGCCGACGTCGCGCCGGGGAGCTTCTCCCACGTCACCTCGTACCGCGACCGCCCGAGCCGGCCCCGTCCGCGCCATCGTGCGAGCATCGGCACGACGCCGGCCAGCGCGTCGCGCTCGCCGTCGTCGACCGCGCCGAGCTCGGCGGCGACGCCGTCGACGTCGGCACGGCCGACGAGATCCCAGAACTCTGAGTCGACGTCGTCCCCGGCGGCCCCGGAGCCGCGCCGAGGCGGCAGCGCCACCCAGTAGCGCGTCCGGTCGAAGGCGTAGGTGGGCAGGCCGACCCGACCGGGCTGATCGCCGCCGCCGAGGACGGTCGGCCAGTCGAGATCGAGTCCCGCCGCGTGCAGGGCCGCGGCGGACTTCGTCAGCGCGGTCGGCTCGTCGACACCCTTGCGGAGCGTCGGAACGGTGACCGCCTCGCTCACGACGCCGGTGACCATCGAGGTCAGCACGCCGTCGGGACTCACGTCCACGAACACCCCGACGCCCTGGTCCGCCAGGAACCGGACGGCGTCGGCGAAGCGGACGGCTTCGCGCAGCTGCCGGACCCAGTAGGTCGGGTCGGTGACGTCGTCGGCGAGTTCGGTGCCGGTCAGGGTCGAGACCAGTTTCAGGCGTGGGAGCGTGGCCGGGACCGAGGCGACGATCTTTTCGAACTCGACCAGCGCCGAGTCCATGTGGTGGCTGTGGAAAGCATGCGAGACCGTCAGACGCCGAACCCGATGGCCAGAGTCCTTATACTGCTCCACCAGGGCTTCGACCACGTCGGCATCGCCGGAGACGACCACCGAGGTCGGGCCATTCACCGCCGCGATACCGACACCGTCTGGCAGGCTCGCCAACACCTCGGCCTCGGTCGCTTCGAGAGCCGCCATCGCACCGCCAGCGCGTGCCTGTCCCATCAACCGGCCACGCGCCGCGACGATCTTGCAGGCGCCCTCCAGATCCCACACGCCTGCCAGATATGCCGCGCTCAGCTCACCGATCGAATGACCGCCAAGCCACGAGGCGCTCAAGCCCCACGCCTCCAACTGCCGATACGCCGCCACCTGCACAGCGAACAACGCAGGCTGAGTCACCTCAGTCCGATTCAGAACCTCAGCGTCGGACAGCATCTCGATCGACAAGCCCAGCAGCTCGCACGCCCGATCGAACACCTCAGTGAACACCGGCAACACATTCCGCAACCCAAGACCCATCCCAATGCGCTGCGATCCCTGCCCCGAAAACAACACTGCCACCGAACCAGCAACAAGGTTTTGAGAATTCGAGCGACCGCCGCCCCCTGCCACCTCCAAGAGCTGTGCCACCAGGGACTCACGGCTTTGGCCGACCACCGCGGCCCGAACCCCGAACCGTGACCGCCCCGCCAACGCCAAGCCGGTCTCGACCAGCCCTTCATCGTCATCGGCAGCCCACTCGGCCAGCCGCGCCGCCTGTGCCCGCAACGCCCCTTCCGACTTCGCCGAGAGCGCCCACACCACCCCACCCACCGGTACCGGCGCCACCTCGACAACCGGCTCCGGATCCCCCTCCTCCACAATCACATGCGCATTCGTCCCGCTGATCCCGAACGACGACACCGCCGCGAGCCTGGGCCGGCTCTCCTCCCGCCGCCACTCCCGCGCATCCGTCAGCAGCGCGACGGCGCCGCTCTCCCAATCCACCAGCGGTGAGGGCTCGTCGACGTGCAGCGTCGCAGGCATCGCCTCGTGCCGCATCGCCAGCAGTGCCTTGATCACCCCGGCGACCCCGGCGGCGGCCTGCGTATGACCAATGTTCGACTTCACCGACCCCAACCACACCGGCCCCGCCGCCCGATCCCGGCCATACGTCGCCAACAACGCCTGCGCCTCGATCGGGTCGCCCAGCCGTGTGCCGGTGCCATGGCCTTCCAGCAGGTCCACCTCGGCAGCAGTCACACCGGCGTTGGCGAGCGCCTGGAGAATCACGTTCTCCTGCGCCGGGCCGTTGGGCGCGGTCAGGCCGTTCGAAGCGCCGTCCTGGTTCACCGCCGAGCCGCGCAGCAGCCCGAGCACTCGGTGGCCGAGGCGGCGCGCGTCCGAAAGGCGCTCGACCGCCAGCACGCCGACGCCCTCGCTCCACGCGGTCCCGTCAGCAGTACCCGCATACGCCTTGCACCGCGCGTCGGCGGCCAGGCCGCCTTGGCGTGCGAACTCGCCGAACAGCCCCGGCGTCGCCATCACCGTCACGCCGCCGGCGACCGCCATCTCGCATTCGCCGTTGCGCAGCGCCTGCGCCGCCAAGTGCAGCGCGACCAGCGAGGACGAGCACGCCGTGTCGACCGACACCGCCGGACCGGTCAGGCCCAGCGTGTAGGAGACGCGGCCGGACAGCACGCTGGCGACGTTGCCGGTCATCAGGTAGCCCTCGGCGCCCGACGGGTTCGCCGCGAGCAGGGCGACGTACTCGGAGGATCCGGCGCCGAGGAACACCCCGGTCCGGCTGCCGCGCAGGCTGCCCGGCTCGATCCCGGCGCTTTCGAACGCCTCCCACGACGCCTCCAGGACCAGCCGCTGCTGCGGGTCCATGGCGAGCGCCTCGCGCGGGCTGATGCCGAAGAACCCGGCGTCGAACCCTGACACGTCGGCCAGGAAGCCGCCCTCGGGCCGGTAGCCGGCGGCCAGGGCGTCTTCGAGCACGGATTCCCAGCCCCGGTCTCCGGGGAACGGCCCGATGCCGTCGGACCCGTCGGCCAGCAGCCGCCAGAACTCCTCGGGAGTGCTGACCGCGCCGGGGAACCGGCAGGCCATGCCGACGATCGCGATCGGCTCGTCCGCCACCGCCGCGGCCTGCACGATGACGGCGCGCGCCGGGCCGCCGGCGCTCTCGGTGAGGCGGTCCAGCAGGAAGGCCGCGAGTTCGTGCGCGGAGGGGTGGTCGAACAGGACCGTGGTCGGCAGCGGGACGCTGAGGGCGTCGACCAGCCGGTTGCGCATCTCCACGGCGGTGAGCGAGTCGAAGCCCAGTTCGCGGAACGGCTTGTCGGTGCCGACGGCGTCGGTGGTGTCGTGTCGCAGGACGGAGGCGGCCTGGCGACGCACCAGGTCGAGCAGGATTTCGAGCTGCTGTTCGGGCTCGGCCGCGGCGAGGCGGGCGCGGACCGGCACGTCGGCCGGGGCATCGGCCGGTGCCGGCTTCGCGGCGCGTATCAGGGCCCGGAGCAGGTGCGGAACCGGCGTGCCGTCGGCCTGCCGCGCGCGTACTCCCACGAAGTCGACCTGTGCGGACACAATGTCCGCCGACGGCCATTCGGTGCCGTTGACCAGTTCGGTGAGGACGTGGACCGCGTCGTCGGGCAGAGATTCGTCGGTGGCGCGCACCTTCACCAGACGCGGCGCAAGGAGCTTGCCGCCGCGTAGGGCCAGGCGCGGTTCGTCGGCGAGGACGGCAGCAACCGCCTGAGGATCAGGTTCGGCATCGGCTCCGATATCGAGCACTGCGACAGCGTCCGGTCGATCGGCCTTCACCAGGTCCCACACCGCCGACGCGGCCGGATCGCGGACCGGGTCGTCTGCACCGGTCGACACCGCCCCGCGAGTCATGATCACCAGCCGATACGGCTCCGTGGACGCGATCCGCTGTTGAATGGCCTCGTTCGCCTCGGCCGCGGTCGCACAGAAGACCGAACGGATGTCCTCCGCCGCGACCGCCGGGACCGCCGGGACCGCCTGGACCTCGATCCACTCGATCCGATACAGCGCGTCGCCCGCCGAGCCCCGATCCAGCTTCCGCAGGTCGCCGATCGGCATTCGATGCACGGCCAGCGACCCGATCGACAGGGCTCGAACACCGTCGGGAGTGACTGCCGAGACGTGGAAGTTGTCGTCGTCATCGCGGCGAACATACAAGCGAAGGCGCTCGGCGCCGACAGCCGATGCGACGACGTCATCGAACCCTGCGACCAGCGCCACGGTCTCCGCGGCCACGTCGTCCCCGGCCAACGCCACCACCGCGTCGACGACAGCCTGGCCGATCGACGTCGCCCCGACCTCGATCTCCGCAGCCGGCTCGCCGGCCGAGTCAGCCGGCTCGGGTGCCTGGTCGGCGGGAGCCAGAACGCCGATGATGTGCCGCGTCCACTCCTCAGCCTCGGTATCGGAATCGGCGTCGCCGTCGCGCTCGAAGCGGGTGAAGACCGCCAGCTCGCACGTCCCGTCCGAACTCGGAGCGCTGACCGTGACCTGAAGCTGGAGCCCTCCCTCCTCGGGCACCACCAACGGAACCTCCACAGCCAGCCTGCGCACCGCGCCGCAGCCGACCTCGGCCCCTGCGCGCAGCACCAGGTCGAGCAGTGCGCCGGAGGGCACCACCACGACACCGGCAGCCCGCGCCGCCGCCGAGACGCCGAGCCACGGCTGCGCGGCGACCGACAACCGTCCCGTCAGCAGACACCCGCCGCCGGCCATCGCCACCGAGGCGCCGACCAGCGGATGTCCGGTCGCGGCCAGGCCGACCGCGCTGACGTCCCCGGCCGCGTCGGACGGCACGTCCAGCCAGTACCGGGTGCGTTCGAACGCGTATCCGGGCACTGCGACCCGCGCGCTCGCCAGGTCCACGGTGTCCGCGCCACCGGACAGCAGCGGCTGCCACTGGATCCCCACGCCCGCCGAGAACAGCTTCGCCGCCGAGCCCAGCAGCCCGGCCCGGTCCGGGACATCGCGCCGCAGCGTCCCGGACACGACTCCGGTGGGTGCGGCGGCACTGCCGGAAGCACGCATCTCAGCAACCTGTTCAAACACCTGCTCGACCCCGGACGTCAGAACCGGATGCCCGGACGCCTCGACGAACACCCCGTGCCCGGAGCGCACCAGCTCCTCGACCGCCGGCCCGAACCGCACCTGCTCGCGCAGGTTCCGGTACCAGTACTCGGCGTCGGCCTCGTCGCCGCGCAACCAGAGCCCTGAGACCGTCGAGAGCCACCCGCTTCCCCGCACCGGTCCCGGCTTCAACCCGGCGAGTTCGCGCCGCAGCACCGCCTCGATCCGTTCCACCATCGGCGAATGCGACGCGTAGTCCACGTCGAGCACCCGCACCCGGACGCCCCGCGCCTCGACCTCGGCGGCGAAGCCCACCACCGCGTCCCGCTCACCGGCGACCGTGACGGCGCCCGGGCCGTTGATCGTCGCCACCGACACCGCGCCGGTACGTCCGGTGGCCGAGATCCACTTCTCGACGTCGGCCGCCGACGCCGCGATCGACACCATTCCGCCGCTGCCGGCCAGGTGCTCACGGATGACGCGCGACCGCACCGCGACCACGCGCGCGCCGTCGGCCACGGTCAGCGCGCCGGCCACCACCGCAGCCGCGATCTCGCCCTGGGAGTGGCCGAGCACTGCGTCCGGGGTGAATCCGGCGTCCTGCCACACCCGGGCCAGGCCGACCATGACGGCCCACAGCACCGGCTGGACGACGTCGACCCGCTCCAGCCAGGCCTCGTCGGTTCCGGACAGCACGTCGACGAGGTCGAAATCAGCCCACTGGCTCAACGCCTGCCCGCACTCGCCGATCACCTCCGCGAACCGGCCGCCCTCGGCCAGCAGCCCGGCGCCGACGCCCGGCCGCTGCCAGCCCTGGCCGGGGAACACCAGCACGCCGGAGCCGGCCCCGGCGACCGCGCCCACATAAGCATCGGCGCTCGGCTCACCGGCCGCGATCGACCGCAGCCCGGCCACCAGGATCTCGCGATCCGCGCCGACGACCGCTGCCCGATGTCCGAACCGCGACCGGCCGGCGAGCGTCAACGCGGTCTCGACCAGGCCCACGCGCAGACTTTCGGTCATACCGTCAGCCGAGCCCTCAGCCGTGCCCCCACCCTCCGCCCACCGAGCCAGCCGCGCAGCCTGCGCCCGCAACGCCCCGTCGGACTTCGCCGACAGCGCCCACGCCACTCCACCATTCGGCACCGCCACCGGCGGCACCGGCTCCGGCTCGGGATCGCCCTCCTCGACGATCACATGCGCGTTCGTGCCGCTGATCCCGAACGACGACACCCCGGCCCGCCGGGGCCGCTCGGCGTCGCGCGGCCACTCCCGCGCCTCCGTCAGCAGCTCGATCTCCCCGGCCGACCAGTCGACCTGCGGCGTCGGCTCGTCCACGTGCAGCGACCTCGGCATCGTCCCGTGCCGCATCGCCAGCACCGCCTTGATGACGCCCGCGATGCCGGACGCCGCCTGGCTGTGCCCGATGTTCGACTTCACCGATCCCAGCCGCAGCGGCCCGTGGGTGCGGCCCTGGCCGTAGGTGGCCAGCAGCGCCTGGGCCTCGATCGGGTCGCCAAGCCGGGTCCCGGTGCCGTGGCCCTCGACCAGGTCCACGTCGGAGGCGCTGACCCGCGCGTTCGCCAGCGCGTGCCGGATGACGCGTTCCTGCGAGGGCCCGTTCGGCGCGGTCAGGCCGTTGCTCGCGCCGTCCTGGTTCACCGCCGAGCCACGCACCACGCCCCACACCCGGTGTCCGAGGCGCCGGGCGTCGGACAGGCGCTCGACGAGCACCACGCCGACGCCCTCGCTCCAGCCGGTCCCGTCGGCGGCGGCCGCGTAGGGCTTGCAGCGGCCGTTGCCCGCCATGCCGCCCTGGCGGGAGAACTCGGCGAAGGTGCCAGGGGTGGCCAGGACGGTGACGCCGCCGGCCAGAGCCATGGAGCACTCGTCGTTGCGTAGGGCCTGGACCGCCAGGTGCAGCGCCACCAGGGAGGAGGAGCAGGCGGTGTCGACGGTGAGGGCTGGTCCGGTCAGGCCGAGGGCGTAGGCGACGCGTCCGGAGACCACGCTGCCCGCGGTACCGGTGAGCACGTAGCCTTCCAAGCCCGCGGCCGCGGCGTTCCCGACCACGAGCGAGTTGTATTCGTGGCTGCTGGTGCCGGCGAACACCCCGGTCGTCGAACCCTGCAACGTGGTCGGGTCGATGCCGGCCGTCTCGACGGCCTCCCAGCAGGACTCCAGCAACAGCCGCTGCTGCGGGTCCATGGCCAGCGCCTCGCGGGGCGAGATGCCGAAGAAGGCGGCGTCGAATGCCGCGACGTCCCCGGCGAAGCCGCCCTCGGGCCGGTATCCGGGATCGGTGTCGATGATCCAGCCCCGGTCCTCGGGGAACGGCCCGATGCCGTCGGCCCCGGCGTCGAGCAGCCGCCAGAACTCCTCGGGCGAGGTGACGCCGCCCGGGTAGCGGCAGCTGACGCCGATGATCGCCACCGGCTCCCGATCCCGCGACTCGGCCTCGATCAGCCGCTGCCGGGTCTGCTGAAGGTCCGCGGTCACCCGCTTGAGATAGTCCCGCAGCCGGTCCTCGTTGCTCATCTCGGCCCCACCAACCCCTTCTCGCCCCTGCGCCTGCGTACTCGTCCCGCGCACCTGGTTCTCGGGACCGGCCCGGTCCTCAGGACCGGCCCCGTTCGCATGACCGGCCCCGTTCTCGTGACTGGCTCGGCACTCACGACAACCCCGGCACTCACGACAACCCCGGCTCTCACGACAAGCCCAGGTCGCGGTCGATGAAGTCGAACAGCTCGTCGTCGGTGGCCGTCTGCAGTCCGGTGCCGGCGTCCGCGTCGCCGTCGCGGGCGTCGCGCAGCGCGGTCCACTTCAAAGTCAGGGCCTGGAGCCGGACCAGGATCTGCCCGCCCTCGGCGTCCGTGGCGGCGACCGCGGCCAGCGCCGTCTCCATCCGGTCCAGCTCGGCCAGCAGCGCGGCGGCGCCGAGCGAGTCGTCGCCGACCAGTTCGCCCAGCAGGTGCTCGGCCAGCGCACGCGGAGTCGGATGGTCGAAGACGACGGTCGCCGGCAGCCGCAGACCGGTCGCGGCACCGACGCCGTTGCGCAGTTCGACGGCGGTCAGCGAGTCGAACCCGGCCTCGGTGAAGGCGCGGTCGGCGTCCACTTCCTCCAGCGACGCGTGCCGCAGAACCCCGGCGGCCTGCGCCCGGACCAGGTCGACCAGCAGCCGCCGCTGTTCGGCGGCGCCGCGCAGCGGCAGGTCCACGAGCCAGGCGGGCTTGCCGTCGGCGCCGGAGGACGCGGCCTGCCGGGCGGTGCGGCGGGCCCGGCCCGGGACGACCAGCGCCCGCAGCGGCGCGGGCACCTGCGCCGGGTCCGCCGCGGCGGCGGCCATGGCCGCCAGATCCATGCGGGCGGGGACCAGGACCGGCTCGTCGGAGCTGTCGCAGGCATCGAACAACGCCAGGCCGTCGGCCGTGCTCAGTCCGTCCCCGGAGCGGGACTTGCCCTCCACGACGCGGCCGCCCATGCCGTCGGTCCCGGCCCACAGGCCCCAGGCGCACGACACCGCGGGCAGGCCGTGGGCCCGGCGCCAACCGGCCAGGCCGTCGAGGAAGGCGTTGCCCGCCGAGTAGTTCGCCTGGCCCGGCGAGCCGAGCACACCGGCGGCGCTGGAGAACAGCACGAACGCTTCCAGCGGGAGGTGGCGCGTGGCCAGGTGCAGGTTCCAGGCACCGTCGGCCTTGGGCCGCATCACCCGGTCGATCCGGTCCGGTGTCAGGGAGCTGAACACCCCGTCGTCGACCACACCGGCGGCGTGGACGACAGCGGTCAGCGGCCGGTCGGCGGGAACGGCGGCCAACGCCGCGGCCACCCCGGCCGGGTCCGCCACATCACCGGCCACCACATCGGCCTGGGCGCCGAGTTCGGCAAGCTCCGCGACGATGCGAACGGCGGCCTCGCTCGCCGGCCCGGATCGGGCCAGGAGCACCAGATTCCGGACGCCGTACTCGGTGACGATGTGCTTGGCGAGGTGTGCGCCGATACCGCCGGTGCCGCCGGTGATGAGGACGGTCCCCTCGCGGTTCCAGCGCGGCGCGATGTTCAGCACCACCTTGCCGATGTGCTTGGCCTGGCTGACGTATTGGAACGCCTCGCGGGCCCGCCGCAGGTCCCAGCCACGGACCGGCAGAGGCCTGAGTCGCCCGGCGTCGAAGAGGGCGACCAGCTCGGCCAGCATCTCGCCGATCCGCTCGGGCCCGGCGTCCATGAGGTCGAACGGTTGGTAGACGACGCCCGGGTTCTCGACGGCCAGCACCTCCGGATCGCGCAGGTCCAGCTTGCCCATCTCGACCAGGCGGCCGCCGCGCGGCATCAGGCGGAGAGTGGCGTCGATGAAGTCCCCGGCCAGGGAGTTGAGGACCACATCAACGCCGGCGCCGCCGGTGAGGGTCCGGAAGGCGTCCTCGAAGCCGAGATCCCGGGAGGAGGCGACGGCCTCGGGCTCGACGCCGAGCGCGCGGACCGCGTCCCACTTGCCGCGACTGGCGGTGGCCAGGACGCGGGCCCCGAGGTGCCGGGCCACTTGGACGGCCGCCATGCCGACACCGCCGGCGGCGGCATGGATCAGGACCCGCTCTCCGGCTTGGAGATCCGCGAGGTCGACCAGGCCGTAGTAGGCGGTGAGGAAGACGATCGGCACCGAGGCGGCAGTCTCGTCGGACCAGCCGCGCGGGATCCGGGCCACCATCCGGTGGTCGGCGCGGGCCAGCGGACCGAACGCACCGCCGAACAGGCCCATGACACGGTCGCCGACCTCCAGGGTGCCGACCTCGGACCCGACCTCGACGACGACGCCCGCACCCTCCGAACCCAGCTCGGCGCGGCCCGGATACATGCCGAGCGCGATGAGCACGTCGCGGAAGTTGAGCCCGGCGGCGCGGACCTCGATGCGGACCTCGTGCGGGGCCAACGGCTCGGCGGCGACCGGATCGGCGGCGAGGCGCAGGCCGTCGAGGGTGCCGTGCGGGCCCGGTTCGAGGCGCCAGGTGGTGCTCGTCGCGGGCGGGGCGAGGCGGGTGGAGGCGGCGGCGCGGGCAAGGCGGGCGGCCAGGACGCGGCCGGCGCGGACGGCCAGCTGCGGTTCGTCGGTGACGTTCGCGACGGCGAGAGCTCGGGCGAGCGCTTCGCTCTCCTGGCCTTGGTCGAGGTCCACCAGAAGCAGGCGGCCGGGCAACTCAGGCTGCGAAGAACGCACCAGACCCCAGATCGCCGCGCCCGCCAGGTCGCTGACCGGTTCGCCGTCGGTGGCGACGGCTCCGCGGGTGACGATGGCCAGGCGGGCGTCCGAGGCGCTCTCGGCTTCGGCCCACTGCTGGAGAGCTTCAAGAGTCTCGGCGGTCGCGGCGCGGACTCGCTCGGCGAGGTCGGTGTCATCGGCTTCAGGATCGGATTCGGTGTCAGCACCGCTGCCCGAAGCCATGACCGGGGTCGGGCGGTGAATCGTCCAGCTGGTCAGCTGTTCGACGTCCGCGACCTCGGCCAGCGCTTCGGCACTCGGCTCGGCGGCCGGTACCCAGTCGAGCACGAACAGCGCGTCGCGCGCCGGGTCGTCGGCCTCGGGGCCGCTCGCCGGGGTGAGCGCGCCTTCCGGAAGCGGACGCAGCACCAGCCGGTCGACGTCGATCACCGCTTCCCCGGCCCCGTCCGCGGCGGTCAGGCTGATGCCGCCGTCGGCGACCTTCGCCAGGCGGGCCCGGAGCATGCGGGCGCCGGACGCGTGGAGTCGGACGTCGCCCCAGGTAAACGGCAGTCCGGCGGCGCCGGGATGGTCCTGCCAGCCGTCGGCGACGCCGAGGGCGTGGATCACCGCGTCGAGCAGGGCGGGGTGGACGCCGAAGCCTTCGGCGCGCGGATCGGTCGGGGCGGTCGGGTTGGTCGGGTTGGTCGGGTTGGTCGGCTCGATCGGCCGGCTCGGGTCCTGGGGCAGCTCGGCTTCGACGAACAGCTCGTCATCGCGGCGCCAGACCCGGCGCAGACCTTGGAAAACGGGTCCGTAGCCGAAGCCGGAGGCGGCAAGGCTTTCGTAGAGCCCTTCGACGCTGATCGACTCCGCACCCTCCGGCGGCCAGACCGCGAAGTCGGCGAAGCGCGCCCCATCAGCGCCCTGATCATCGGCGGCCGTCAGCACGCCGCTGGCGTGACGAGTCCACTCCTCGTCGGTGCCGAGGCTGTCGGGCCGAGTGTGGATCGTCAGTTCGCAGGCGCCGTCCTCGGCCGGCGCCGACACCGTCACCTGCATCTGGCGCGCGCCGTTCGCTGGCAGCACCAGCGGCGCGTGCAGAGTCAGCTCCTTGAGATGCGGGCACCCCACCTCGTCCCCGGCCCGGATCGCCAGGTCCACCATCGCGACGCCGGCGACGAGCACTGATCCGGCGATCACGTGGTCGGCCAGCCACGGTTGCGCGGCGACGGACAGCCGTCCGGTGAGGACGCGGCCGCCGTCCCCCGCGAGCGGGACGACCGCGCTGAGCAGCGGGTGTCCGGCGGCGCCGAGACCCGCGGCGCGCACGTCGCCGGGCGCGGAGGGCAGACCGAGCCAGTAGCGGCTGTGTTCGAAGGCATAGGTCGGGAGGGCGACGCGGCCGGGGGCCTCGACGCCGGCGGCAAGGATGCCGCGCCAGTCGATGGGGGCTCCGGCCACGTGCAGGGCGGCGGCGGTGCGGAGCAGCGCTTCGGGCTCGTCAGTGTCCTTACGCAGAGTCGGGATGATCGTGCCCGGCTCGTCGAGCGCACCGGCGATCATCGAGGTCAGGACGCCGTCCGGGCTGACGTCGACGAACGCGGAGGCGCCTTGCTCGGCGAGGAAGCTCACCGTGTCCCCGAAGCGGACGGCTTCGCGCAGCTGGCGGACCCAGTAGGTCGGATCGGTGGCCTCGTCGCGGAGCTCGGCACCGGTAACGGTCGACACCAGCTTCAGGCGCGGCGCCGCAGCCGGGACCGAGGCGACGATCTGTTCGAACTCGGCGAGGGCCGAGTCCATGTGGTGGCTGTGGAAGGCGTGGGAGACGGTCAGCTTGCTGGCTCGGCGGCCAGAGCTCTTATACGCGTCGACCAGAGCATCGACCGCTTCGGCATCGCCGGAGACGACGACCGAGGTCGGGCCGTTCACCGCCGCGATACCGACACCCTCCGGCAAGCTCTCCAGAACCTGGGCCTCGGTCGCTTCGAGAGCAGCCATCGCACCACCCGCGCGCGCCTGACCCATCAAACGACCACGCGCCGCGACAATCTTGCAGGCGCCTTCCAGATCCCAGACACCCGCGATGTGGGCCGCGCTCAGCTCACCGATCGAATGACCGCCGAGCCACGCCGCGCTCAGACCCCACGCTTCGAGCTGCCGATACGCCGCCACCTGCACCGCGAACAACGCAGGCTGAGTCACCTCAGTCCGATTCAGCGCCTCGGCATCAGACAGCGCCTCGACGGACACACCAAGCAGCTCGCACGCCCGATCGAACACCTCAGTGAACACCGGCAGCACACCACGCAGACCCAACCCCATACCAACACGCTGCGAACCTTGACCGGAGAACAACACCGCGAGCGATCCAGCCGTCGAAGCAGTCCCGACGACCGCGACACTGCTCGGGCTCGCGATCGCCCCGACCGCCTCAGCAGCCCGCCAGCCGTTCACCAACCCGGCCGACGCACTCTCACCTCCCAACTCAGCGATCCGCCGCAACCCCGCGACCAACTCCGCCCGATCCCCACCGACCGCCACCGCGCGATACCCGAACCGCGACCGCCCCGCCAACGCCAGCGCGGTCTCGACCAGCCCCTCATCGCTGTCAGCAGTCCACTCCGCGAGCCGCGAGGCCTGAGCGCGCAGCGCCGCCTCCGACTTCGCCGACACCACCCACGCGACTCCGCCGGCCGGCAACGGCAGCGGTTCGGCGGCCATCGGTTCTGGGTCGCCCTCTTCGAGGATCACGTGCGCGTTCGTGCCGCTGATCCCGAACGAGGACACGCCGGCCCGGCGCGGTCGGCCCTCGACGCGCGGCCATTCGCGGGCCCGCGTCAGCAGTTCGATATGCCCGGCCGTCCAGTCGACCTGCGGCGAGGGCTCGTCGACGTGCAGCGTGGCGGGCATCAGGCCGTGGCGCATCGCCATCAGTGCCTTGATCACGCCCGCGACGCCGGCGGCGGCCTGGGTGTGGCCGATGTTCGACTTCACCGAGCCCAGCCACGCCGGGCCCGCCGCCCGGTCCCGGCCGTAGGTGGCGAGCAGCGCCTGCGCCTCGATCGGGTCGCCGAGCCGGGTCCCGGTGCCGTGGCCCTCGACCAGCTCCACGTCCGACGCGCCGAGTCCGGCGTTGGCCAGCGCTTGGAGGATCACTCGCTCCTGCGAGGGGCCGTTCGGCGCGGTCAGGCCGTTCGAGGCGCCGTCCTGGTTCACCGCCGAGCCGCGCACCACGCCCCAGACCTCGTGTCCGAGACGTCGGGCGTCGGAGAGCCGCTCCACCACGAGCATGCCCACGCCCTCGCCCCAGCCGGTGCCGTCCGCCGCCCCCGCGTACGCCTTGCACAGTCCGTCGGCGGACATGCCGCCCTGATGGGAGAACTCGATGAACCCGGCGGGCGTGGCCATCACCGTCACACCCCCGGCCAGCGCCATCGAGCACTCACCGCTGCGCAGCGCCTGCGCGGCCCAGTGCAACGCGACCAGCGACGACGAGCACGCGGTGTCCACGGTCACCGCCGGGCCGGTCAGGCCCAGGGTGTAGGAGACGCGCCCCGACATCACCGACGCGCCACCGGTCGCGACGTAACCGGCCGCGCTCTCCGGGTTGGCCGCGAGCAGCGCCCCGTAGTCCTGGCCGTTGGTGCCGACGAACACGCCGGTGTCGCCGCCGCGCAGCCCGACCGGATCGATGCCCGCGCTCTCCAACGCCTCCCACGACGTCTCCAGCAGCAGCCGCTGTTGCGGATCCATCGCCAGGGCCTCGCGCGGCGAGATGCCGAAGAACCCGGCGTCGAAGCCGGCGGCGCCGTCCAGGAAGCAGCCCTGGCGGACGTCCAGATCCGGCGCCGCATCGGAACCGCTCAACAACTGCTCCCAGCCCCGGTCTCCGGGCAGGTCCACAAGACCGTCCCGGCCCGCCGCCAGCAGCTCCCAGAACGCGTCCGCCGAACCCGCGCCGCCGGGGAAGCGGCAGGCCAGGCCGACGATCGCGATCGGCTCGTCGGCCTGGTTGACGCCTCCGGACCGGGACCCGGCCGCGGCCTTGGCGGCAGCCGCCGCAGCCGCAGCCGATGTGAAGGACGAGCCGGACTCCCGCGCCATCAGCTCGGCGAACCGTTCGCCGAGGTAGTCGGCCAGCGCGCCCGGGTTGGCGTAGTCGAACACCAGCGTCGCGGGCAGCCGCAGCCCGGTGACGGCGGCCAGAGCGTTGCGCATCTCGACCGAGATCAGCGAGTCGAACCCGAGGTCGCTGAACGCGCGGTCCTCCGGGATGTCGGCAGCCGAGGCCCGGCCGACGACCGCGGCGGTATGCGTGCGGACCAGCGCGAGCAGCGTCGCCCGCTGTTCCGACCCGTCGCGGCCGGACAGCTGCGCGATCAGCGCCTCGGTGCCGAGCGCGAGGCCGCCTCCCGATCCGCCACGCCGGTGCGCGGCAGCCGGAACCAGGGTCCTGAGCAGGCTCGGAGCCGCCGCCCCGGCCAGCTCGGCGCGCATCCTCGGCAGATCCAGACGGATCGGCATCAGCAGCGGACGGTCGGCGTCCACCGCGAGGTCCAGCAACCGCGCCGCTTCCTGGTTCGACAGCGCCTGGCCGCCGCGCGTGAGCCGCTGCCGGTCGACGTCGTCGAGCCGGCCGCGCATCCCGCCGTCCTCGGCCCACGCGCCCCAGGCCAGCGAGATCCCGGGCAGCTTGCGCGCGGCGCGCCGCCAGGAAACCAGGCCGTCGAGGAAGGCGTTGCCGGCCGCGTAGCCGGCCATGCCGGCGCCGCCCATAACCCCGGCCGCGCTGGAGAAGAGGACGAAGTTCGTCACGCCGAGCTCAGCCGTCAGCTCGTGCAGGTGCCAGGCGCCGCCGGCCTTCGCACCGAGCGCGCGGCCGACAGCCTCGGCGGTCAGACCCTCGACCACGCTGTCGGCGGTGGCTCCGGCCAGGTGCACGACGCCGGTCAGCGGACGCCCGGAAGCCGCGACGGCGTCCAGGAGCGAAACGACGTCAGCACGCTGCGACACGTCGCTGGCGACCAACCGGACCCGGACCCCGGCCGCCGAAAGTTCGGCGAGCAACCCGGCGGAAGCCCCGGAGCCCCAGCCGGAGCGGGAGGCGAGCACCAGGTCGCGGACGCCGGAGGCGGCCAGGTGCCGCACCACGACGCCGCCGAGGCCGCCGGTCGCGCCGGTCACCAGGACGGTCCCGGCCGGGTCCCACGGCGCGTCGGACGTGGTGTCGGACGTCGTGTCGGACGCGGTGTCGGACGCGGTGTCAGGCAGGTCGGCGACTCGGACCATACGAGGCACCAGAACACCGTCGGCGCGCGCCGCAAGCTGGTATTCGTCTGCCGCGACGGCGTCCGGCACGGCGGCCAGCGCCGCCACGACGCTGTCGGCCACCGCCTCCTCCGGCGCGAGGTCCAGCAGGACGACGCGGCCGGGATGCTCGGTCTGGACGGATCGCACGAGTCCCCACACCGCAGCCCCGGCCAAGTCGACGACCGGATCGGCCTCCGACGTCGAGACCGCGCCACGAGTGACGACGACCAGCTGTCGCGGGCCAGCAACAGTGCTGTCGTCGGAGAGCAGCCATTCCTGAACCGTCTCCAGGACTGCGGTCACAGCGTCGCGGACCAACGTCGGAACGTCGTCGCGAGCGCCATCACCATCGCCGTCGTCATCAGGACCCGAAGTCGCCCCAGCACTGAAGACAACCAGCGGAACGTCTGCCGGAACTTCGGCGAGCGTCGCAAAGGTCTGGCTCTGCGCAGTGGCCGCGATCCCAAGGCGGTCGTCGCCGACAACAGCCCACGTCTTCGAACCGACCGTCGCCTTCGCGCTCTCCAGCGTCGACCACTCCAGCTCGAACAGCGCGTCCCGCAGCGAGTCACCCGCGAGCGCCGCGACGGCCAATGGCCGCATGACCAGGCTGCGCACCGTCACCACCGGCTCGCCGGACGGTCCGGCGGCAGCGATCGTCATGGCACCGTCGGCACCGGTGGTCATCCGGACCCGGAGCAGGCGCGCGCCGGTCGACCAGACGCGGACGTCGGTCCAGTTGAACGGCATGACCGGCTCGGCGCCCTCGTCGAGACCCAGCGCCGCCAGCGCACCGCCGAACAAGAGCGGATCGATGACGAAAGCAGTGGTCTGTGCCGCCGAAGTGTCGGGCAGTTCGAGTTCTGCGAAAACCTCGCCGTCGCGGCGCCAGACCTTGCGCAGCGTCTGGGAAGAGGGGCCGTAGAACACGCCGCCTTCCGCGAGTCCCTCATAGAGGCCGTCGACCGGGATCGGCTGGGCATCGTGCGGAGGCCAGGCCGCGCCGAGGTCGGCGAAGGCCCGGGCATCGGCCGCTTCGTCGCCGAAACCGAGCGAGCCGCTGCCGTGGCGGGTCCATTCCTCGATGCCCGAGCCCTCGGACCGGCTGTGAACGGCGAACTCGCGGAGGCCGGCTTCGTCGAGTGCGGCCACGGTGACCTGGAGCTGGAGCGCGCCGCCGTCGGGGATCAGGACCGGCGCGTGCAGCGTCAGCTCCCTGAGGCTGTCGCAGTCCACTTCCATACCGGCACGCAGAGCGAGGTCGAGCAGCGCGGTCGCCGGGAGCAGGACGATGCCGGAAACCGCGTGATCGGCCAGCCACGGCTGCGCCGCGACGGAGAGTCGGCCGGTCAGCACACAACCGCCGTCAGCGAGCGGGACCGCGGCCCCGAGCACGGCGTGGCCGGTCGCGGACTGACCGGCGGCGGCGACGTCCGCGATCATCCCGGCAGGGGCTTCCAGCCAGTAGCGAGAGTGTTCGAAGGCGTAGGAGGGCAGCACGACCTTGGTACCGGCACCGGCGCGGGTGCGGTCGGCACGGTCCGAGCCGATACGGCCCGAACTGTCCACACTGTCGAATCTGTCGATTCGGTCGGCACCACCGCCGCTCCCGCCGCCGACCAGCAGCCGCGGCCAGTCGATCGGCACCCCGGCCGTGAACAGCCGCGCCGCCGACGCCGCGAGCGCGGCCGGCTCGGCCACGTCCCGGCGCAGCGTGCCGCCGACCACGCCGGCGACCTCGGCGACGTCGAGGATTTGCTCGATGCCGCTGGTCAGCACAGGATGCCCGGAGGCCTCCACGAACAGCCGGTACCCGTCCTGGACCAGGCTCCGGACTGCCGGGGCGAACCGCACCTGCTCGCGCAGGTTCCGGTACCAGTAGTCGGCGTCGGCCTCGTCGCCGGCCATCCACTGCCCGGTCACCGTCGACAGCCACCGCCGCCCCGGCGCGACCGGACGGGGCCGCAGGCCCGCCAGCTCCTGCCAGATCACGTCCCGGACCTTCTCGACCTTCGCCGAGTGCGACGCGTAGTCGATGTCGAGCACGCGCACCCGCACCTCGCCCCGGGCCTCGATCTGCTGCCCGAACGTCAGCGTCGCGTCCCGCAGGCCGGACACCGCCACGGCGCCGGGACCGTTCAGCGTCGCCACCGAGACGTCGCCGGTCAGTCCGGCCTCGGCGATCCACTCCTCGACGTCGGCGGCGGGCGCCGCGATCGCGACCATGGCGCCGAACCCGGCGAGGTACTCGCGGATCACCCGGGAGCGGGTCGCGACCACACGGGCGCCGTCCTCGATACTGAGGGCCCCGGCGACCACCGCCGCCGCCACCTCGCCCTGCGAGTGCCCGATCACGACCGACGGCGCGACCCCCAGCGACTCCCAGACCCGGGCCAGGCCGACCATCACCGACCACAGCACCGGCTGGACCAGGTCGTCGCGGCGCAGCCAGGCGTCGTCCGGACTCGACAGCAGGGCCCTGAGGTCCAGATCGGTCCACCGGCTCAGGGCACTGGCACACTCGTCGACGGCCTCGGCGAACACGCCGCCCTCGGCCAGCAGCCCGGCGCCCAGGCCCACACGCTGCCAGCCCTGGCCGGGGAACACCAGCACCTCGGACCCGGAGACGGCGGGCGAGGCCGATCCCAGCACGGCCCCGGCGACCCCCGGGTCGCCGAGCGCGATGGAGCGCAGTCCGGCGACCAGTTCGGCCCGGTCCGCGCCGAGCGCCACGGCGCGGTGCCCGAACCGGGACCGGCCGGCCAGCGCCAGGCCGGTCTCGACGAGCCCCTCGTCGCCGTCGGCGGCCCACTGCGCCAGCCGCGAGGCCTGCGAGCGCAGCGCCGCCTCGGACTTCGCCGAGATCGGCCAGGCCACGCCGCCGGACGGCACCGGCAGCGGCGAGACGCCGAGCGGCTCGGGGTCGCCTTCCTCCACGATGATGTGCGCGTTGGTGCCGC
The DNA here is from genome assembly GCF_039531695.1 of Catenulispora yoronensis. Classification (NCBI taxonomy): domain Bacteria; kingdom Bacillati; phylum Actinomycetota; class Actinomycetes; order Catenulisporales; family Catenulisporaceae; genus Catenulispora; species Catenulispora yoronensis. The sequence goes on along the minus strand of NZ_BAAAQN010000040.1, from coordinate 82,093 downwards.
TGATCCCGAACGAGGACACGCCCGCGCGCCTCGGGCGCGCGGCGTCCCGCGGCCACACGCGGGCCTCGGTGAGCAGCTCCACGTCGCCGGCCGACCAGTCGACGTTCGGCGAGGGCTGGTCGACGTGCAGCGTCGGCGGCATCAGCTCGTGCCGCAGCGCCTGCACCAGCTTGATCACCCCGGCGACGCCGGCGGCGGCCTGGGTGTGGCCGATGTTCGACTTCACCGACCCGAGCCACAACGGCCGGTCCTCCGGCCGGTCCTGGCCGTAGGTGGCCAGCAGCGCCTGCGCCTCGATCGGGTCGCCGAGCGTGGTGCCGGTGCCGTGGCCCTCGATCAGATCGACGTCGGCGGTCGCCAGCCCGGCGTTGGCCAGGGCCTGGAGGATGACCCGCTCCTGCGACGGCCCGTTCGGCGCGGTCAGGCCGTTGCTCGCGCCGTCCTGGTTCACGGCCGAACCACGCACCACGCCCCAGACGCGGTGGCCCCGGCGTCGGGCATCGGACAGGCGCTCGACGACGAGCATGCCGACGCCCTCGCCCCAGCCGGTCCCGTCGGCCGCCCCCGCGAACGACTTGCAGCGGCCGTCGCGCGCCAGGCCGCCCTGCCGGGCGAACCCGGCGAACGTGCCGGGCGTCGACATCACCGCGACGCCGCCGGCCAGCGCCATCGAGCACTCGCCGGACCGCAGCGCCTGGACCGCGAGGTGCAGGGCGACCAGGGAGGAGGAGCAGGCGGTGTCGACGGTGACGGCCGGACCGGTCAGGCCGAACAGATAGGCGATACGGCCGGACAGGACACTGCCCGCGTTGCCGGTATCGAGGAAGCCGAGGACGTTGTCCGGGACGGCGGGCAGCCGGGCGGCGTAGTCGTGATACATCAGGCCCGCGAAGACGCCCGCCTGCTCGCCACGCACGGCGATCGGATCGATGCCCGCGTGCTCCAGCGCCTCCCAGGTGGTTTCGAGCAACAGGCGCTGCTGCGGGTCCATCGCGAGGGCCTCGCGCGGGGAGATGCCGAAGAAGTCGGCGTCGAATTCGGCCATGTCCGGCACGAACCCGCCCTCGGGCAGGTACGCGGTCTCGGCCTCGGGATCGAAGATGGCAGCGAGGTCCCAGCCGCGATCAGTGGGGAACGGAGCGATACCGTCGCGGCCGGTGGCGACCATGTCCCAGAACTCGTCGGCGGAGCGGACCTCGCCGGGGTAGCGGCAGGCCATGCCGACGATGGCGATCGGCTCGTCGATGCCGGACTTGGCGGTCCGCGAAGCCTTCAGGACGACGGCCGATCGCGTACCGGTACCGCCGACGCGCTCACGCAGGTAGCCCGCGACGGCATCAGGGCTCGGATAGTCGAACACGAGGGTCGCGGGGAGGGTGAGACCGGTGGCGCGCGCCAGACCGTTGCGCAGCTCGACGGAGGTGAGGGAGTCGAAACCGAGGTCCTGGAAGGGGATCTCGGGGGCGACGGCGTCGGCGGAGGCGTGGCCGAGAACGGCGGCGGCCTGCGTGCGGACGATGGTCACCAGGGCACGAAGTTGCTCCGCCTCGTTGAGGCCGGTGAGCTGCTGACGCAGGGCGTCACCGGCGGTCGCGTCGGCGGCTGCGGCAGCACCGGCGCGGCGGCGGGAGCGGGGGACGAGGACGCGGAGCAGGGGCATGACCGGCTGGCCGGCGCTCTGCTCGCGGATCGCGGCGAGGTCGAGGTTGGCGGCGATGAGGTGGGTGGGGGCGGGGGCTTGGTCGGCGGCTGTGTCGGTCGCGGTCGCCGTGGCTCCGGCGGTCGCGGTCGGGGTCGCTCCGGCGGTCGCAGTCGCTGTGGCTCCGGCGGTCGCGGTCTCGGTCTCGGTCTCGGTCTCGGTAGCGGTCGGTGTGGCTGCCTCAATCGCTGTGGCTGTGGCTGTGGCTGTGGCTGTAGTTGTCGCTGTCGCCGTCGCGGCATCGAACATCGCAAGACCCTGAGCAGCGGTGATCGGCATGCCGCCCTGGGCGAGTCGGCGGACCTGGCTCGTGCTGAGCCGGTTCGCCATGCCGACACCGTCTTCCCAGAGCCCCCAGCCGATGGACACTGCTGGCAATCCCTGGGATGCGCGCCAAGCGGCCAATGCATCGAGGAACGCATTGCCTGCGGTGTAGTTGGCCTGCCCCGCGTTGCCGAAGGTCCCGGCGGCGCTGGAAAAGAGCACGAAGTTGGTCAGCGGGAGGTCGGCCGTCAGCTCGTGCAGATGCCACGCCGCGTCGGCCTTGACCCGCATCACCGCGGCCAGTCGCTCCTCGGTGAGGGATTCGAGCAGGCCGTCGTCGAGGACACCGGCAACATGGATCACACCTCGCAGCGGCCAGCGAGCGGGAATGGCCTCGATCGCGGCGGCGAGCACGTCGCGGTGCGAAACGTCTCCAGCCGCCACGCGGACCCGTGCGCCTCGGCTCGCCAGCTCGGCCAGCAACGCCTGCGTGTCCGGCGCCGAGGCTCCCGACCGGGACAGCAGGACCAGGCTTCGGACACCGTGCTCGGCGACAAGGTGGCGAGCCACCAGCGCACCGAGGCCGGCAGTACCGCCGGTGATCAGCACCGTGCCGTTCGGGTCCCACGCCGGGGCCGCGGCGGCACCGCCAGCGCGGACCAGCCGGGGCGCGAACAGCTCGCCGCCACGGATCGCGACCTGCGGCTCGTCGCCGATCGCCGCGAGCACCGGTCCGAGGTCGGCCTCCGCGACGTCCGCCGGATCGAGGTCCACCAGGACGATCCGTTCCGGGTGCTCGATCTGCGCCGTACGGACCAGGCCCCACACCGAGGCGGCCGCGAGGTCAGCGATCGGCCCCGCGCCAGCCGCCACGGCACCCCGGGTCAGCACCACCAGCCGTTCGGCCGCCTCGTGCTCCTCGCGGACCCACTGCTGAACTACGCGAAGCGCCTGCGCGCTAGCCGCCTCGGCCGCACCTGCGCCAGCGTAGGGACCGCCGCCGTCGACACGGTGCACTACCCAGTTGTCCTGGTCCGCTTCGGCGCTGGTCGGGGCGCCGATCCGGGTCCACTCGACGGTGTAAAGGCTCTGTCGCGCGAGGTCGACCGCCGTCCCGGACTCGCCGGTGAGCTGCGGCAGCGGGCGCATTACGAGGCGGTCGACCTCGACCACCGGTTCCCTGGCACCGTCCACCGCGACGATGTGGACGCCGCCTTCGCGAACCTGCGTCAGGCGGGCTCGCAGAACGCTGGCACCCGATGCCCACAGCCGGATCCCGCTCCACGCGAACGGCAGGCCCGCGAGACCGGGGCCGTCCCATTCGGCGACGGCGATGCCGTGCAGAACGGCGTCAAGCAGCGCCGGATGGACGCCGAATCCGTCGGCGGCGGAAGACTCCCCGGGCAGTGCGGCCTCGATGAACAGATCATCACCACGGCGCCAGGCACCACGCAGGCCCTGATACACCGGGCCATAGACATAGCCGCGCTCGGCAACCGCCGGGTAGAAGGCGTCGATCGATATCGCCTGCGCGCCCGACGGCGGCCACTCGGCATCGCCCGACAGATCGGCGACAGCGAAGGTCTCAGAAAGCTGATTGGCGGACAGGACTCCCTCTGCGTGCAGCGTCCACTCGCCACCACTGGCACCGGCACCGGCTCCGTCCGGCCGCGAGTGGACCGTGATGCCGCACTCGCCGGCCTCCCCCTGCCGCTCGACACCGACCTGGATCTGCACCGCGCCCTCAGCGGGAATCACCAGCGGAGCGTGCAATGTCAGTTCACGAACAGCGCTGCACCCGGCCTCGTCCCCGGCGCGAATCGCCAACTCCACGAGCCCGGTCCCGGACACGAACACCGTCTCGCCGATGACGTGGTCCGCCAGCCACCGGTGCGACGCCAGCGACAGCCGCCCGGTGAGGACCCGGCCGCCGTCCGCCAGCACCACACAAGCACCGAGCATCGGATGGTCCGAGGCGCCCAGACCGGCAGCCCGAACATCGCCAGCGCTGAGCGCGCCGTCCAGCCAGAAGCGTGAGCGCTCGAAGGCATAAGGCGGAAGCTCGACGCTGGTCGGATAATCGGCAGTTACGCCCAGGACGGTCGGCCAGGCGATATCGAGCCCCGCGGTATGCAGCGCGGCGACGGTCTGAGTCAGCGCGGCAGGCTCGTCAACATCCTTACGAAGCGTCGGAACAACCACCGCGTCGCCCACGACGCCGGAGATCATCGACGTCAGCACGCCGTCCGGACTGACGTCGACAAACACCCCTGCGCCCTGATCGGCGACGAACTGAACAGCGTCGCCGAAGCGAACAGCCTCGCGGAGCTGGCGAACCCAGTACCCGGGGTCAGCAGCCTGATCCGCAAGCTCGGCTCCGGTCAGCGTGGACACCAGCCTCAACCGCGGCACCGACGCCGGAACCGAAGCCACGACCTGCTCGAACTCGGGCAGGACGGAGTCCATGTGGTGGCTGTGGAAGGCATGGGACACCGTCAGGCGCCGCGCCCGATAGCCAGCGTTCTTGTACTGCTCGACCAGGGCGTCGACGACATCGGCGTCACCAGACACAACAACCGAGGTCGGGCCATTCACAGCCGCGATGCCGACATTGCCGGCCAACGTCGACAGCACCTGGTCCTCAGTCGCCTCCAACGCCGCCATCGCACCACCGGCGCGCGCCTGCCCCATCAACCGACCACGCGCGGCGACGATCTTGCAGGCACCCTCCAGATCCCAGACGCCAGCGAGGTGGGCCGCGCTCAGCTCGCCGATCGAATGCCCGCCGAGCCAGGAAGCGCTCAACCCCCACGCTTCGAGCTGCCGATACGCCGCCACCTGCACGGCGAACAACGCAGGCTGAGTCACCTCGGTACGGTTCAACGCCTCAGCGTCGGAGAGCACCTCGATCGACAAACCCAGCAGCCCGCAGGCCCGATCGAACACCTCAGTGAAGACCGGCAACACACCACGCAGCCCAAGACCCATCCCAACGCGCTGCGACCCCTGCCCCGAAAACAACACCGCCACCGAACCACTGACCGAACCAGAACCCTCAAACACACCCGACCCGGCCGATCCGACCGGCGCTCCGGCCACCTCACCCACCGACCCGGCCAACCGATCGCCCACCCCCGCCAGCCTCCGCAGGCCAGCCACCATCGCCGCCCGATCAGCCCCCACCACCGCCGCCCGAACCCCGAACCGCGACCGGTCCGCCAACGCCAGCGCGGTCTCGATCAATCCCTCATCGCTGTCCGCAGTCCACTGCGCCATCCGCGAAGCCTGCGCCCGCAGCGCCGCCTCCGATTTCGCCGACAGCGCCCACACCACCCCACCCATCGGCACCGGCAACGGCGTCACCGCCTCCGGCTCCGCGTCGCCCTCCTCAAGGATCACGTGCGCGTTCGTCCCGCTGATCCCGAACGCCGACACCCCGGCCCGGCGCGGACGCGCCGTGTCGCGCGGCCACGCCCGGGCCTGCGTCAGCAGCTCCAGCTCCCCCGCCGACCAGTCGACCGCCGGTGAGGGCTCGTCGACGTGCAGCGTCGCGGGCATCGCCTCATGCCGCATCGCCAGCAGCGCCTTGATCACCCCGGCAACCCCGGCCGCCGCCTGGGTATGACCGATATTCGACTTCACCGACCCCAACCACACCGGACCCGCCACCCGATCCCGGCCATACGTCGCCAACAACGCCTGCGCCTCGATCGGGTCGCCGAGCTTCGTTCCGGTCCCGTGGCCCTCGACCAGGTCCACGTCCGCGACTTCGAGCCCTGCGTTGGCCAACGCCTGGAGAATCACCCGCTCCTGCGACGGCCCGTTCGGCGCCGTGATCCCGTTCGAAGCGCCGTCCTGGTTCACCGCCGAGCCGCGCAGCAGTCCCAACACCCGGTGGCCCTGCCGCCGGGCCTCCGACAGCCGCTCCACCACCAGCACGCCGGCGCCCTCGCCCCAGCCGGTCCCGTCGGCAGAACCCGCATACGCCTTGCACCGGCCGTCCCCGGCCAGCCCGCCCTGCCGCGCGAACTCGGCGAACAGCAGCGGGGTGGCCATGACCGTCACGCCGCCGGCCAGCGCCATCGAGCACTCGCCCGCGCGCAGCGCCTGCGCCGCCAAATGGAGCGCCACCAGCGATGACGAGCACGCAGTGTCCACCGTCACCGCCGGGCCGGTCAGCCCCAACGCGTACGCGATCCGGCCCGAGACCACGCTTCCGGCGACCGCGGTGCTCAGGTAGCCGCTGCTCTCCTGCGGCGCCTGGCCGAGCACCGACTGGTAGTCCTGCCCGTTGCTGCCGACGAAGACGCCGACCTGGCCGCCGCGCAGCTCCGCCGGGTCGAGCCCGGCGCGCTCCAGCGCCTCCCAGGACGTTTCGAGCAGCACCCGCTGCTGCGGGTCCATGACGCGCGCCTCGCGCGGCGAGATGCCGAAGAACGCCGCGTCGAACGCCGAGGCGTCGGCGATGAAGCCGCCCTCGGCCCGGTGCTGACGCGTCCACTCCGGCCCGAAGTCCTCCCCCGGCGGCCAACCGCGGTCGTCGGGGAACGCCGACATGCCGTCGCGGCGGTCGGCCAGCAGCTCCCAGAACTCCTCCGGCGAGGCCACGCCGCCCGGGAACCGGCAGGCCATGCCCACGATCGCGATCGGCTCGTCGGCGACCGCCGCCGCCTGCACGACCACCGCGCGCGCCGCGCCGCCGCCGAGGCGCTCGCCGAGATAGTCCGCGAGCGCGACGGGCGTCGGGTAGTCGAACACGAGTGTGGCGGGCAGCGTGGCACCGGTGGCCCGAGCCAGGTTGTTGCGCAGCTCGACCGAGGTCAGGGAGTCGAATCCGAGGTCGGTGAACGGCTGGTCGACCGGGATGGTCGCGGCTGAGGCGTGGCCCAGGACGCCGCCGACGTGGCCGCGCACCAGGTCGAGCAGCGCCGCCGCGCGCCCGGCCGGGTCCAGCGCGGCCAGTCCGGTGGCGAAGGTGTCAGTACTTTGAGTCGGCGCGTATGGCGACTCGACGGCGGCACTGCGGCGCGGCTGCGGAATCAGGGTGCTGAGCAGTGGCGGAACCGGACCGCCGGCCAGCTGGGTCCGCAGGCCCGCGAGGTTGAGCCAGGTCGGGACGAGCAACGGTCGGCCGGCGGCGCAGGCGGCGTCGAACAACGCGAGTCCGGTGGTCTCGGTCAGCGGCACGGAGGTGCGGAGCAGACGCCGCAGGTCCACCTCCGACAGCCGCGAGCCCATGCCCGACTCCGCGCCCCACAAGCCCCAGGCCATCGAGACGCCCGGCAGGCCCTGGGCCGTACGCCAAGCGGCGAATGCGTCGGCGAACGTGTTGCCCGCTGCGTAGTTGCTCTGCCCGGGCGAGCCGAAGATGCCCGCAGCGGCGGAGAAGACGACGAACGCGGTGAGCGGGACGTCGGCGGTGAGGTCGTGCAGGTTCCACAGCGCGTCGGTCTTCACGCGCATGACAGTGTCCAGACGGTCCTGCGTCTGGGCTTCGAGCACGCCGTCGTCGATGACGCCTGCCGTGTGCACGACGCCGCGCAGCGGGAGATCCGCGTCGCCTGTGGCCGTAGCCGTGGCCGTAGCCAGGGCGGCGGCGAGCGAGACCCGGTCGGCGACGTCGGCGGCGAGCACCTGCACCTGGGCGCCGGCCGCAGTCAGCTCGTCGACGAGCTCGGGGACGCCGGGAGCGGAGGGCCCGGAGCGGGACAGGAGCAGCAGGCCGCGGACGCCGGCGCGGCGGACGAGGTGGCGGGCGACCATCGCACCGATGCCGCCGGTGCCGCCGGTGATCAGGACGGTGCTGTCGGCGGACCATGGCGAGGTGTCAGTGGTCTGAGCACGGACGAGACGCGGCGCAAGCAGGCGACCGGCACGGACCGCGGCCTGCGGCTCGTCGCCGAGGGTCGCGAGGACGCGGCCGAGATCGACAGGACCGACGGGCTCGTCGGCGTCCCAGTCCAAGAGGACGACCCGGCCGGGATATTCGGCCTGGGCCGAACGCACCAAGCCCCACGCGGCCGAGGCTGACAGGTCACTGATTCGGTCGGCGGTGCGGGCGGCGACAGCGCCGCGCGTGAGGACAACGAGGCGAGCGCTTTCGTCGCGGCTGTCATCGGTACACCAGTCGCGGACGACATCGAGGACCTGACCAGCCACAACGCGCGCCTGGGCGCCGGGGTTCGAGCCGGGGTTCGCGCCGGGGTTCGCGCCAGCGGCGTCAGCCCAGTCGGCGTCAGCCCCGCCAGCCACACAGGCGACTGTCCAAGCCTGAGGGTCGTTCGAACTACCGTCGCCGATGTCGAAACGGTCCTCACCGATCAGCGTCCAGGGCCGGCCGACGGCACTTCCGACGGCCGGGACGGGGCTCCAGTCGAGGGCGAACAAAGCATCGAGCACCTGATCGCAACTCTTCGCCAGACGGTGCAACTGCGCGGTGTCCACGGCACGCAGGGTGAGCGCGTCGATGGACAGAACCGGTCCGCCCTGCTCGTCGACGGCGCGGACGGTGGCAGTGGTCTGCGTCCCCACCGCACTGCGGTCCAAGCGAAGATGCGCCCGCAGTTGTCGCGCGCCACCCGCGAACAGCTGGAATCCCGATATCTCGGCGGCAATGTGCGGCCCGGAAGTCTCGGCGGCCAGCGCCTGCACCAAGCCCTCGACGAGCGCCGGATGGATAGCGAAGGCGCCGAGCTGCCCCGACGGATGTTCGAGTTCGACGAAGAGATCGTCGCCGCGCCGCCACACCTGACACAGTGCCCTGAATCCGGGGCCGTGGACGACACCGGCGTCGGCGAGACGGTCGTGGATGGCGTCGGCGGACACCGGACTCGCGTCAACAGGCGGCCACGTGGCGAGGTCGTCAAAGGCGCTCACGCTCGCGGCTGCGGCCACCTCGCCAGCGGCGACCGTGCCGGTCGCGTGCCGCGTCCACTCGACGTCGGCGATCTCGCTGTCAGTCCGGGAGAAGATCCCGATCTCACACGTACCGGCACCGTCCGGCTCACCCACGGTGACCTGGATCTGCAAGGTGCCGTCGGCGGGCAGCAGCAGCGGTTCCTCGAACCGGAGTTCGCCGACCACCGCACAGCCCGCCTCGTCGGCCCCGCGCACCGCCAACTCGACAAGCACCGCCTCGGGAACGGTGACGACACCCGCCACCACATGGTCGGCGAGCCACGGCTGCGCGGCGGCGGACAGCCGTCCGGTAAGGATCCAACCACCGCCGGCAAGGCCCAGCGACGCGCCGAGCAGCGGATGCCCCGCGCTGGCAAGCCCGGCCGCGCGCATGTCGCCGACGGTGGCGCCATCGGCCGGGTCGTCCAGCCAGTAGTGGCTGTGTTCGAAGGCGTAGGTGGGTAGCGCGACGTGGACCTGCTCGCCACTGGCGCCGAGCACAGCCGGAATATCAAGATCGAGGCCCGCCGCATACAGCGCAGCGACAGAGGCAGTCAGCGCGGCCGACTCATCAGCATCCTTACGCAGAGTCGGAACAACGACCGCCTCGCTCACGACGCCGGAGATCATCGAAGTCAGCACACCGTCCGGGCTGACGTCGACGAACACCTCGGCACCCTCCGCGGCCAGGAAGGTCACGGCATCGGCGAAGCGCACCGGCTCGCGCACCTGACGCACCCAGTAGCGGGGATCGAGCGCCTCCTCGCCGAGCTCGACACCGCTGAGCGTCGAGACGACCTTCAGGCGTGGGAGCGTGGCCGGGACCGAGGCGACGATCTTTTCGAACTCGACCAGCGCCGAGTCCATGTGATGACTGTGGAAAGCATGCGAGACCGTCAGGCGCCGAGCCCGATGGCCAGAGTCCTTATAACGCTCGACCAGAGCTTCGACCACATCGGCATCACCGGAAACGACCACCGAGGTCGGGCCGTTCACCGCCGCGATGCACACGCCATCGGGCAGGCTCGCCAACACCTCGGCCTCGGTCGCCTCAAGAGCAGCCATCGCACCACCGGCGCGCGCCTGACCCATCAAACGGCCTCGCGCCGCGACAATCTTGCAGGCACCCTCCAGATCCCACACACCCGCGATATGCGCGGCGCTCAACTCACCGATCGAATGACCGCCGAGCCACGCCGCGCCGAGACCCCACGCTTCCAACTGCCGATACGCCGCCACCTGTACTGCGAACAGAGCAGGCTGAGTCACCTCGGTCCGATTCAAGACCTCGGCATCAGACAACGCCTCAACAGAGAGACCGAGCAGCTCGCACGCCCGATCGAACACCTCAGTGAAAACCGGCAACACATTTCGCAGCCCAAGACCCATCCCGACGCGCTGCGACCCCTGCCCCGAAAACAACACCGCCACAGCAGAACCAGCAGAACCAGAACCCTCAAACACACCCGACCCTGCCACCACCCCAACCGACTCAACCGGCACGCCGGCCACCGCACCCGCCGACCTGACCAACCGATCAGCCGCCCCAGCAAGCCTCCGCAGGCCAGCAACCATCGCCGCCCGATCAGCCCCAACCACCGCAGCCCGACACCCAAACCGCGACCGCCCCGCCAAAGTCAACCCAGTCTCAACAAGCCCTTCATCGTCATCAGCAGCCCACTCCGCAAGCCGCCCCGCCTGCGCCCGCAGCGCACCCTCCGACTTCGCCGACAACCCCCACACCACACCACCCGAAGGCACCGGCAACAGCTCGGCCGCTTCCGGCTCCGGATCCCCCTCCTCCACAATCACATGCGCATTCGTCCCACTGATCCCGAACGACGACACCCCAGCCCTGCGCGGCCGCCCCTCCACCCGCGGCCACTCCCGAGCCGCCGTCAGCAGCTCGACTTCCCCCGTCGCCCAATCCACCTGCGGCGAGGCCTCGTCCACGTGCAGCGTCACGGGCATCACCCCGTGCCGCATCGCCAGCACCGCCTTCATCACCCCGGCCACACCCGCCGCCGCCTGCGTGTGCCCGATGTTCGACTTCACCGACCCCAGCCACGCCGGGCCCTCCGTCCGGCCCTGCCCATAGGTCGCCAGCAGCGCGTGCGCCTCGATCGGGTCGCCGAGGCGGGTCCCGGTACCGTGGCCCTCGATCAGGTCGACACTGCCGGCCGGCACTCCGGCGTTGGCGAGGGCCTGGAGGATCACTCGTTCCTGCGAGGGGCCGTTGGGCGCGGTCAGGCCGTTCGACGCGCCGTCCTGGTTCACCGAGGAGCCGCGCAGCAAGCCCAGGACCCGGTGCCCACGGCGGCGGGCGTCCGACAGCCGCTCCAGCACCAGGACGCCGACGCCCTCGCCCCAGCCGGTGCCGTCCGCGGCTCCCGCATAGGCCTTGCACCGGCCGTCGGCGGCCAGGCCGCCCTGCTTTGTGAACTCCGCGTAGGTGAACGGCGTCGACATCACCGTCACGCCGCCGGCCAGCGCCAGGTCGCACTCCTCGTGCCGCAGCGAGTGGCAGGCCAGGTGCAGGGCGACCAGCGAGGAGGAGCATGCCGTGTCCACCGACAGCGCCGGGCCCACGAACCCGTATACGTACGACAGCCGTCCCGACAGCACGCTGACCGCGTTGCCGGTCATCAGGTAGCCCTCGGCCTCCGGCGGCGGCTGGCGCAGCTGGGAGGCGTAGTCGCGGCCGTTGGTGCCGATGAAGGCGCCGATCGGGCCGCCGCGCAGCGACTCGGGGTCGATGCCGGCGTCCTCCAGCGCCTCCCACGAGGCCTCCAGCAGGATCCGCTGCTGCGGGTCCATCGCCAGCGCCTCGCGCGGGCTGATCCCGAAGAAGCCCGCGTCGAAACCGGCCACCTCCTCGACGAAGGCGCCGGCCGGCCAGGGGCGGTCCGCGGTCTCCGGGCCGAACAGCTCCGGCAGGTCCCAGCCGCGGTCGGTGGGCAGCGGCCCCATCCCCTCGCGGCCGTCGGCCAGCAGCTGCCAGAACTGCTCGGGCGAGGCGACGCCGCCGGGCAGGCGGCAGCCCATGCCGACGATCGCGATCGGCTCCCGCTCGCGGTCCTCCGCCTGCTGCAACAGCTGCTGCGTCCGACGCGTCTCCGCCATGGCGCGCTTGAGGTACTCGCGGAGCTTCTCCTCGTTGGACATGTCGCGGCTCTCCCTTATGCGCTAATGCGTGTGCAGCTTGATGGCGGATCAGTCGCGGCCGAAGGACTCGTCGAGCATGTCGAAAAGCTCTTGGTCGCTGGCGCCGTCGAAATCGCCGGGGTCGAAAGCGGTGGGGTCGAGGGCTGCGGGGTCGGACCCGGCGGCGGCCGCGCCGCTCTCGCCGGTCTGCCACCCGCCGAGCAGGGCCCGCAGTCCGGTCGTCACCCGGACCCGGTCCACGCCGGCCAGCCGGGCGCTGGTGAGCAGCGCGGTGACGGCGTCGATCGCGCCCAGCACCGCGCCGACGTCCGGCTCGGTGGCCGGGGCCAGGCGGCCGCGCAGGAACGTGACCAGCTCGCCCAGGTTCGGATGGTCGAAGACGGTGGTGGTGGGCAGCCGCAGCCCGGTCAGCGCCGACAGCCGGTTGCGCAGCTCGACGCTCATCAGCGAGTCGAACCCGAGGTCCCGGAACGGCTGCTGCGGCGCGGGCGCGGCGGCGGAGTCGGCGTGGCCGAGCACGGTCGACACCTCCTTGCCGACCAGTTCGGTCAGCAGCGCCTGTTGCTCGTCGAGCAGCAGCGTGGCGAGGCGTTCGGCCAACCGGTTGCCGCCGCCCGCGCCGCCCACGCCCCCCGCGCCGATCCCGTCCCCCAGCACCGTATTCGCCGTATTCGCCGCACCGGCGGCGTGGCGGCGCGTCGTCCCGACGCGGACCAGACCCCGCATGAACGCCGGCACCCCGGTCTGGTCGGCGGTGGCCCGCATCGCGGCCAGCGGCAGCGGCGTGAGCACGAGCGCGGCGTGCGGTGCGGCCACCGCGCCGTCGAACAGCGCGAGCCCGCGCTCGTCGCTCATGGCGTCCGCGCCGGTCCGGCGCAGCCGCTCGGTGTCGACGTCGGACAGGTGTTTGGTCAGCCCGGTGCGCTGGGCCCACAGCCCCCAGGCCATCGACGTCGCGGGCAGCCCCAGCGAGCGCCGATGTCCGGCCAGAGCGTCCAGGAACGCGTTGGCCGCCGCGTAGTTGGCCTGCCCCATCGCGCCGAACACGCCGGCCGCGCTGGAGAACACGACGAATTGCGTGAGCGGCAGGTCGGCGGTCAGCTCGTGCAGGTGCCACGCGCCGTCGGCCTTCGGGGCGAGCACCCGGTCGAAGCGCTCGGGGGTGAGCAGTTCCACGACGCCGTCGTCGAGAGCTCCGGCGGTGTGGACGACACCGCGCAGCGGCCGGTCGGCCGGGATCCGGGCGAGGGCGGCGGCCAGTGCCGATCGGTCGCCGACGTCGCAGGCTTCGACGACGACATCGGCACCGACAGCGGTGAGTTCGGCGACAAGGTCCGCGGCACCCGCCGCTTCGAGGCCGGAGCGGGACAGCAGAAGCAGGCTCCTGATGCCGTGCTCGGCGACGAGATGACGGGCCACCAGGGATCCGAGGCCGCCGGTACCGCCGGTGATCAGCACGGTACCGTCGGGGTCCCAGGTCGGGACCGCTTCCGCAGGATACGACGACGTCTCCGATGGCGTCTCAGGCCGAGCGGCGCGGGCCAGACGTGCGGCCAGGATCCGACCGCCGCGCACGGCGAGCTGCGGTTCCTCACCGACGACAGCTGCCGCGAGCCCGGCCGGCGGCAGGACTTCGCGACCGTCGACATCGACGAGCACGACCATGCCGGGCTGCTCGGCCTGCGCACCACGGACCAGGCCCCACACGGCGGCAGCCGCGAGATCGGCGATCGGGTCGTCGGCCGAAGTGGACACAGCCTGCCGGGTCACGACCACCAGACGCGAGCCCTCGGCCCGCTCGACAGACAGCCATTCCTGAAGCACTGCCAAGGTGCGAGCGATGACAGTGCGCAGCCGCGTGGGAGCGTCGGCGGCGTCACCCGCGACAGCCGGGCAGTATGCGACCACGGCCGACGTGTCGGTCGGCACCTCACGGAGCGATCCATAGACCGCACCACCGCCGACGCCATACGGATCACAGCCAAGCACCGCCCACGGAGCGGCAGCGCCACCAGCCGCGGTCGCTGGGATCTGCGTCCAGTCGACGACGAACATCGCATCGCGTTCGCGCCGCCGGGCCGCCTGCTCGGCGAGCGCCTCCGGGACCGGACCGAACGAGATCGCCTCGATCTCCGCGACCGGCTGGCCTTCGGTATCGCGCGCCAGGACTCTGATACGTGGGGCTTCGGCATCGCCATCGACGCGTATCGCCAGCCGCAGGCTGGTCGCGCCGACTGCCGCCAGGCTGACGCCGCGAAGGCTGGTGACCAGCGCCGCCTCGGCCGGGGCCGCACCGCTGGCATGCCAGGTCTGAAGCACTCCGTCCAGCAGCGCCGGGTGCATCCCGAACGCGGCGTCGCCGACCACTGGCAGATCCGTCGAGAGTTCGAGCTCTGCGAACAGTTCCTCGCCACGCCGCCACACGCGCCGCAGCGCCCGGAACGACGGACCATAGACGAGCCCTGTCTCCTCGGCGAGCCGCTCGAAGACCCGGTCGCCGTCCCCGATCAGCAGCTCGGCATCGGCCGGAGGCCACTCGGTATCAGTACCCCGATCCACCTCCTGCTGCTGCCGCATGGCACCGGCCAGCGTCCCGGTGGCGTGCCGGATCCACTCACCCTCGTCAGCAGTGTCGGGGCGCGTATGGACGGCGAGTTCGCACGTCCCATCGTCCGCGAGCGCACCTACGGTGACCTGGAGCCGAAGCGCCGCGCCGTCCTCCGGCACCACGACGGGTGCCTCCAACGTCAGCTCTCGAACAACCTCGCAGCCGACCTGCTCACCGGCCCGCAGCGCCAGGTCGACCAGCGCCGTCTCCGGCAGCAGCACCACCCCCGACACCGCGCGGTCCGCAAGCCACGGCTGCGTCCCGGCGGCGAGGCGGCCCGTCAGGAGACAACCACCGTCGGCCAGCGTGACTGCCGCGCCGAGCAGCGGATGTCCGGCGGCCGACAGCCCGGCCGCGCTGACGTCCCCGGCGGCGCCGCCTCGGGTGTCGAGCCAGTAATGCGCGTGTTCGAACGCATAGGTGGGCACTGCGAAGGCTCGACCGCCGGACCCCGCCGGATCAGAATCCTGGCCCGGATCGAGCAGCCCCGGCCAGTCGATCGGCACACCGGCCGTGAACAACCGGGCCGCCGAAGCCAGCAGCCCACCGCGATCCGCCGCGCCGCGACGCAGCGAACCGCCGACCACGCCGGTGCTTCCGGCTTCCTCAAGGATCTGCTCAATGCTCGCCGACAGCACCGGATGCGCGGAGGTCTCCAGGAAGAGTCCTTGCCCATCGGCGACCAGTTCGCCGATCGCCGGACCGAACACCACCGGCTCGCGCAGGTTCTGGTACCAGTAGTCGCCATCGGCCTCCAGGCCGGTCATCCACTGCCCGGTCACCGTGGACAGCCACCGGCGGCCCGGCGTGAGCGCGCGCGGGGTCAGCCCGGCCAGCTCCTCGCGCAGAACGGTCTCGATCCGCTCGACCATCGGCGAGTGGGAGGCGTAGTCCACCTCCAGGACCCGCACGCGGACCTCGCGCGCCTTCAGATCCGCGGCGAGGGTCTCGGCGGCCTCGCGCTCGCCGGAGATCGTCACCGCGTCCGGTCCGTTGATCACGGCCACCGACAGCCGGTCGGCGAACCCGGCCGCGGCGATCCAGCTCTCGGCGTCCGCCGCCGGCGCCGCGATCGAGACCATGGCGCCGGAACCGGCGAGCAGTTCGCGGATGATCCGCGATCGGACGGCGGCGACCCGGGCCCCGTCCTCGATGCTCAGCGCGCCGGCCACCACCGCGGCGGCGATCTCGCCCTGCGAGTGCCCCACGACGACCGACGGCGAGACGCCCAGCGACTCCCACACCCGGGCCAGGCCGACCATCACCGCCCACAGCACCGGCTGCACGATGTCGACGCGCTCCAGCCAGGACTCGTCGGTGCCGGACAGCACTTCGACGAGATCGAAGTCGGTCCACGGCCGCAGGGCCCGTCCGCATTCGGCGATGGTCTCGGCGAACACTCCGCCCTGCGCGAGCAACGCCCCGCCGACGCAGGACCGCTGCCAGCCCTGGCCGGGGAAGACGAACACCCCGGCGCCCGGGACCGAGCCCGAGCTCACGAAGGTCTCCGCGCCCGGCTCGCCGGTCGCGATCGAGCGCAGCCCTTCGACGAGTTCGCCGCGATCGGTGCCCACGACCACGGCGCGATGGGCGAACCGCGACCGGCCGGCGAGCGCGAGGGCGGTCTCGACCAGCCCCTCGTCACTGTCGGCGGCCCACTGCGCCAACCGCGAGGCCTGCGCCCGCAACGCGCTCTCGGACTTGGCGGACAGCGGCCAGGCGACGCCGCCGGACGGCAGCTCGACGGCCTCCGGCGCGACCGGATCGGGGTCGCCTTCCTCCACGATGACGTGCGCGTTCGTGCCGCTGATCCCGAACGAGGAGATCCCCGCGCGACGCGCCCGGCCGTCGGCGCGCGGCCATTCCCGGGCCTCGGTCAGCAGTTCGAGGTCGCCGCTGGCCCAGTCGACCCGCGACGAGGGCTCGTCCAGGTGCAGCGACTTGGGCATCAGGCCGTGCCGCAGCGCCAGCACGGTCTTGATGATCCCGGCGACTCCGGCGGCGGCCTGGGTGTGGCCGATGTTCGACTTCACCGAGCCCAGCCACAGCGGACCGCCCTTGCGGTCCTGGCCATAGGTGGCCAAGAGCGCCTGGGCCTCGATCGGGTCGCCGAGCCGGGTCCCGGTGCCGTGGCCCTCGACCAGATCGACGTCGGAGACTTCGAGCCCTGCGTTGGCCAGGGCTTGCAGGATCACGCGTTCCTGTGATGGTCCGTTCGGCGCGGTCAGGCCGTTGGAGGCGCCGTCCTGGTTCACCGCAGAGCCCTTCACAATGCCGAGCACCCGGTGCCCGAGCCGCCGCGCATCCGACAGCCGCTCCACAGCCAGCATGCCGACGCCCTCGCCGACCCCCATGCCGTCGGCGCCGGCCGAGTACGCCTTGCAGCGGCCGTCGGAGGCCAGGCCGGACTGGCGGCCCATCTCGTCGAACAGCATCGGCGAGCCCATGACCGTGACGCCGCCAGCGAGGGCGAGCGAGCACTCGCCGCTGCGCAGAGCTTGCGCAGCCAGATGAAGGGCCACCAGCGAAGAGGAGCAAGCGGTGTCCACGGTGACGGCCGGGCCGGTCAGGCCCAGGGTGTAGGAGACCCGGCCGGACATCACGCTCGCCGAGCTGCCGGTGATGAGGAAGCCGCCGACGCCTTCGGGCACGGTTCGCAGGCCCGCCGCGTAGTCCTGGCCGTTGGTGCCGACGAACACGCCGGTCGCGGAACCGCGTAGCGCCTCGGCGTCGTAACCGGCCGTTTCCAGCGCCTCCCAGGAGACTTCGAGCAGCTGCCGCTGTTGCGGGTCCATGGCCAGGGCCTCGCGCGGCGAGATCCCGAAGAACGCCGCGTCGAAGTCCCCGGCCGCGTTCAGGAAGGCACCCTGGCGGGCATCGGTGGCCGAGGCGGCGCCGGCCGAGGTGCGGTTCAGACCGGCCAGGGCGTCCACGTCCCAGCCCCGATCGCCGGGCAGGCCGGTCACGGCGTCGACGCCATCGGCCAGCAGCTGCCAGAACTCCTCCGGTGTGCGGGCGCCGCCCGGGAACCGGCAGGCCATGCCGACGATCGCGATCGGCTCGTCAACGGTCGCCGCAGCCTGGACCACGACCGCGCGGCGCGTCGCACCGGGCAGGCTGCGGCGCAGGTGGTCGGCCAGGGCTCGCGGGCTCGGGTGGTCGAACACCAGCGTCGCCGGGAGCGTGAGCCCGGTCGCCTTCATCAGGCCGTTGCGAAGCTCGACGGCGGTCAGCGAGTCGAAGCCCAGGTCCTTGAACGCCGCGTCCTCGACGATCGCGTCCGGTCCGGCGTGGCCGAGGACGGCCGCGGCCTGGAGCCGGACGGCGGCGAGGAGTTCGCGGGTCTGGGCCTGCTGGTCCAGGGCGGCGAGGCGCGCGGCGAAGCCGTCGGTGGCGGGCGCGCCGGCGACTGACGCACCGGTCTTGGGAGCCGCAGCGCCGCGCGCAGGATCGAAATCGCGCAGCACCGCAGGCATGAAGCCGAGCGCCCGCAAGGCGGCACGGTTCAGCCGCAGTGGCACGAGCACGGCATCCGGTTCGGCAACGGCGAGGTCCAGCAGTTGCGCCTCCTCCTCAGGCCGGGGCGCGGCGGCCAGGCTCACACCGCCGCTACCCCAGGCCAAGGTCTGGCCGGACAGGCCGAGCGCGTGCCGGAAGGAGGCCAGCCCGATCAGGAAGGCGCTCCCGGCGGCTGCCTCGGTATCAGAGCCCAGAATCCCAGCGGCGTTCGACGACATGACGAAGGCGGACAGGGGCTGCCGGGCCGGGGCCGAGGTCAGCTCGTGCAGGTTCCAAGCGGCGGTCGCGACCTGGTCCAAGGTGCCGTCGGCGGAGAGGATGACCGCGCTTATGGGGCCGTTGGACTCGATCAGGGCGACGGCCTCGGCGAGCGCGGTGCGGTCGGCCGGGTCGAGCGTCATGACCCTGATTCGGGCGCCGGTCACGGTCAGTTCAGGACTCGGAATGGCGTGCGAGGGGACTGCAAGGACCAGGTCCCGCACATCGTGAGTGGTCGCGAGATGCCGGGCTATCCGATCAGCGTCCGGTGCCGCGATCAGCACAGAACCGGAGGCGAACCGGCTCCACACCGATTCCCGGTCGGCGTCGCTCGGCGCAACACGCATCAGGCGCGGCAGGACTACACCGAGTCCACCGTTGCGGACGGCGGCTTGGGGCTCGTCGCCGGAGTCGGCGAGCGCCTGGAGGAAGTCAGAGTGCGCATAGGACTTCGGGTCCAGGTCGATCACGGCGATCCGGTCCGGGTGCCGCGCCTGCAGAGCCCGGATCAGGCCCCAGACAGCCGCTCCGGCCAGGTCGGCCACGGCCTCGTCGGCGCTGACCGCGACGGCACCCCGGGTCACGAGCACCAGACGTCCGTCGCCGTTCGCCAGCCAGGCGTCCGCGTGTGCCTGAACCGCTGCCACGGTCGCCGCGAGGTCCTCGATGCCGTCAGCGCCGTCGCCACCGGCGCAGATCACGGCGCCGGCACCGGCCGGGACGTCGTCGAACGACGCCGCCGACTCCAGGCCGAGCCCGAACAGGTCGTCGGCCACGACGCACCACGAGAGCGATGCGGCGGAGTCAGGATCGGCGGGCCGACGGGCCGGAACCCATTCCAGCCGCAGCAGGTCCTCGGCGGGGTTGCCGCGTCCCCAGCCGCGAACGCGCTCGGTGTCCACGGCGCGCGACACCATGGAGCCGACCGAGAAGGCCAGGTTGCCAGCTTCATCGACGCCGAGCACGGTGAGGGCGCCGTCGCCGTCGGCCGTCACTTGGACGCGCAGCGCGCGCCGTCCCGGGTGGGGGACGCGCACCTGGGTCCAGGCGAACGGCATCCGGACTGTGCTGTCGTCTTCGGCGCTTTCGCTTTCGCTTTCGCCTTCGGCAGTGGCGCTGGCACCGGCACCGGCGAAAGCCCAGGCCTGCAACGCCGCGTCGAGCAGCACCGGATGGATCGAGAAGCCGTCAGAGCCTTCGACGCTGCTGGCAGCCTCCGGAAGTTCGACCTCTGCGAACACGGCGTCGGCGCCACGCCACGCGCCGCGCACAGCGTGGAACGCGGGGCCGTAGTACGTACTGTCGACGGCGGCCAGGCTCTCGTAGACGGCGTCGACCGGGATCGGGGCCGTGTCGGCCGGGGGCCACGTCGCCGAAGCGACAAGGGCACTGATATCCGGGGCCTGCGGCTCGCCGTCACCGACAGCCACCGTGCCCGAGGCGTGCCGCGTCCAGTCCGCGACCGCGTCCGGCGTATCGGGACGGGTGTGAACGGCCAGCTCGCGAGCCCCGTCCGCACCTGGCGCACTGACGATGACCTGGAGCTGCAACGCTCCCTGGCGCGGGATGAGTACCGGCGCGTGCAACATCAGCTCACTGAGCTGGTCGCAGCCCGCCTCCGCCCCGGCTCGAAGCGCGAGCTCCACCAGCGCGGTCCCGGCCAGCAGAGCCGTGCCGGAGACGGCGTGGTCCGCGAGCCAGGGCTGAGTGGCGATCGACAGGCGGCCAGTGAGGATCCGGCCCCCGTCGGCGAGTCCGACAGCAGCGCTGAGCAGCGGGTGGCCGGTCGTGGTCAGGCCGGCGGCGGGAAGGTCCGCGGCCGCGCCACCCGGGGCCTGCAACCAGTAGCGGGTATGTTCGAAGGCGTAGGTAGGGAGGGTGGCGCGGCTTGTCTGAGCACTGTCGACCGCGCCGAGAATCGCGGGCCACCGCATGGGCACGCCAGCCGCATAGAGCGCAGCGGCGGTGCGGACCAGGGCCGAAGAGTTCTCGATCTCCGCATGCAGCACCGGGACCGCAGTCGGGTCGGGCGTCGCGTCCGGAGCCATGGCAACGATCAGGCCCACGTCTTCGCGGAGTTCCCAAGCCGCAGCCAAGCCCCAGGCTTCCAGCTGCCGAGCAGCCGTGGCCTGCTCGGAGTCAGCGTCCTGCGAACCAACCTCCGAGAACAGCACCGCGACGGAGACCGGCTCCGGCCCGGTGCCGACGAACGTCCCCGCCATCGGCTCCCCGAGGGCCAGCCCGCGCAACTGCGCGACCAGCGACTCGCGGTCCGCGCCGGTGACAACGGCACGGTGCCCGAACCGGGCGCGGGCCGCCAGCGTCAGACCGATCTCGACCAGACCGTCCTCGCTCTCCGCAGCCCACTGCGCCAGGCGGCTCGCCTGGGCCCGCAGCGCGGCCTCGGTCTTCGCCGACAGCGGCCAGGCGACGCCGCCCTCGGGCAGCGGAACCGGCGCGGTCGCCGCCGCCGGCTCGGCGTCGCCTTCTTCCACGATGACGTGGGCGTTCGTCCCACTCATACCGAACGACGAGACGCCGGCGCGCCGGGGACGGCCGTCCTCGCGCGGCCACGGCCGGGCCGCGGTCAGCAGCTCGACGGCGCCGGCCGACCAGTCCACCTCCGGCGACGGCGCGTCGACATGCAGCGTCGCGGGCATGAGCCCGTGCCGCATGGCGAGCACGGTCTTGATCACGCCGGCCACCCCGGCGGCGGCCTGGGTGTGGCCGATGTTCGACTTCACCGAGCCGAGCCGCAGCGGGCCGCCGCTCCGTTCGCGGCCGTAGGTCGCCAGCAGCGCCCGCGCCTCGATCGGGTCGCCGAGCCGCGTGCCGGTCCCGTGTGCCTCCACCAGATCGACGTCGGCCGCGTCGACACCGGCATTGGCGAGCGCCTGGAGGATCACACGTTCCTGCGACGGGCCGTTCGGAGCGGTGAGGCCGTTGGAGGCGCCGTCCTGGTTCACGGCCGAGCCGCGCAGGACGCCGAGGACTTGGTGGCCGGCGCGGCGGGCGTCGGAGAGCCGTTCGACGACGAGCACGCCGACGCCCTCGGCCATGCCGAACCCGTCGGCGGAGGCGGCGAACGCCTTGCAGCGGCCGTCGGCGGCCAAGCCGCTCTGGAGCGTGAACTCGCTGAAGGCGCCAGGCGTGGCGAGGACGGTGACGCCGCTGGCCAGGGCCATCGAGCACTCGCCGCTGCGCAGGGCCTGCGCGGCCAGGTGGAGGGCGACCAGGGAGGAGGAGCAGGCGGTGTCCACGGTGACTGCCGGGCCGGTCAGGCCGAGGACGTAGGCGACGCGGCCGGAGATCACGCTGCCGGAGACGCCGGTGGCGGCGTAGCCCTGCGCGGCCTCGTGGTGTCGGCCGGCGAGGACTGCGTAGTCGGGATTGCCCGCGCCGACGAACACACCGGTCTGCGAACCGTGCAGCGCGGTCGGGTCGATCCCGGCGTCTTCCAGGGCTTCCCACGTCGTTTCCAGCAGCAAGCGCTGCTGCGGGTCCATCGCCTGGGCCTCGCGCGGCGAGATGCCGAAGAAGGCGGCATCGAACCCTGCGACGCTCTCCAGGAAGCCGCCCCGGGCCGAGTCCACGGTGTCCCAGCCCCGATCGGCCGGGACGGCGCTGATGCCGTCGCCGCCGGACACGATCAGTTCCCAGAGATCCTCGGCCGAGCCGATCCCGCCCGGATAGCGGCAGGCCATGCCGACGATCGCGATCGGCTCGTCGGCCACCGCCGCGGCCTGCACGACCACGGCCCTGGTCACGCCGCTGAGGCGGTCGCGCACGAACGCGGTGACGGCGGTCGGCGTGGGGAAGTCGAAAACGAGGGTGGTGGGGAGGGTCAGCGAAAGCGCGGCGGCCAGACCGTTGCGGAACTCGACCGAGGTCAGCGAGTCGAACCCGAGTTCGCTGAATGGTTGGTCGACGCCGATCGCGTCGGCACCGGAGTGGCCGAGGACGGCGGCGGCCTGCGCGCGGACCAGGGCCAGTACCTCGCGCGCCTGGGCGTCGGCGTCGAGCGCGGCGAGACGGGAGGCGAGGGTGTCGCCGGTCGCCGCGCCGAGGGCCGGATCGGCGCTGGTGACGCGGCGGGGGGTGGTGCGAACCAGGGCTCGCAGAAGCGGTGGGACGGGGTTCATGGTGCGCGCGAACGCGAGGTTGAGACGGAGGGGGATGGCGAGGGTCGATCCGGTCGCCAGATCGAACAGGCTGAGGCCCTGCTCCACCGAGAGCGGAGCCGCCAGCCGTTGCAGCCGCTTGCGATCTCCGCTGGTGAGGCGGCCTCCCAGGCCACGCTCCTCGTCCCACAGGCCCCAGGCCAGCGAGGTGGCTGGAAGCCTTTGCGCACGCCGCCAGGTCGCGAACGCGTCGAGGAAGGCGTTGGCGGCGGCGTAGTTCGCCTGGCCGCCGGCGCCGAGGATGGCTGCCGCGCTGGAGAAGGTGATGAACGCGGTGAGCGGGAGATCGGCGGTCAGTTCGTGGAGTGCCCACACCGCGTCGACCTTCACGCGCAGGACTCGCGTCAGCTGTTCGTGCGTCAGCGACAGGGCGACGGCGTCATCGGCGAGCCCTGCGACGTGCACGACGCCGCGCAGCGGCCACCGCGACGGAATGGCCGCGATCAGCTCGGCGAGCGTGTCGCGATCGGCGACGTCACCGGCGACCATCCGGACCCGAACGCCCAGCTCTGCCAATTCCTGCACCAGGGTGAGCGCGTCGGCGCTCGACGGGCCGGAGCGCGAGAGGATCAGCATGCTGCGGATACCGTGGGCGGTCGCCAGGTGGCGCACCACGTGGCGGCCGAGGCCGCCGGTGCCGCCGGTGACCAGGACTGTTCCGTCCTGGTCCCACACTGCTCCGGCTTCGTCCGCGTCTGCGGGCGCGGGCGCGGCCATGCGGATCAGGCGGGGCACCAGCACGGCTCCGTCACGTAGCGCCGCCTGCTCCTCGTCGCCGAGGGCGGCCACGACCGCGGCCAGTTCGTCGGTGTCGGTGGTGGAAGTGGGGTCGGCATCCAGAAGAATGAGGCGGCCGGGGTGCTCGGACTGCACCGAGCGAATCAGTCCCCACACAGCCGCGCCGGCCAAGTTCTCGACCGTGTCGCCGACCGCGCCGCGCGTCACGACCACGAGGCGTTCCGGTACCTCGTTCGTCAGCCAGGCCTGGACCTGCTCCAGCACGCTCCACGCCACATCAGCAACCTGATCGGCACGCTGCCCAGCCGGCACGAACAGCCATTCGACCGCGGCGTCGGCCGACGACCTCGCCGACGCCGAGGACGCTGACAACTGCGTCGACGCCGGCGCAACCGGCGACACCGGCACCGCTATCGGCACCCAGTCCAGTCCCAGCAGCCCGTCGGCCCCGCCGCGTCCCCACGACCGGGCCTGCCCGGCGTCGACCGGACGCGAGACCATCGACCCGACCGCGACCACGGCCGCCCCGGTGTCGTCGACACCCAGCACACTGACACCGCCGTCGGCGGCGGCCGCCAACCGGACGCGCAGGCTGCGCGCGCCGATTGCTGCGAGGCGCACTTCCGACCACGCAAACGGCATCCGGACCTGGCCGGTCTCGCCACCGCTGTCGCCGTCTCCACCCCCGGCCACGGCCCACGCCAGCAGCGCCGCGTCCAACAGCACCGGATGCACGCCGAACCGGTCGGTGTCGGCCGTGGTCTCCGGCAGCGCGATCTCGGCGAACACCTCACCATCACGCTGCCACGCACGACGCAAGGCCCAGAACGACGGCCCGTATTCGACGCCGAGCTCCACCAGCCGCTCGTACATCCCTTCGACGGGCAACGTCACAGCACCCTGCGGCGGCCACACCGCGAAGCCCTCGGCATCGACCACCGCCGCCGACGCGTCGGCGAGGAAACCGGAGGCGTGGCGTGTCCACTCGCCATCGGCGTTTTCGGCGTCCTCCAGGCGCGTGTGCACGACGAACTCGCACGCGCCATCGCGCCCGGCCGCGCCGACCGTGACTTGCAGCTGCAACGCTCCGGACTCCGGAATCACCACCGGGGCCTGCAATGTCAGTTCACGAAGAACCGCGTGCCCGGCCGTCTCCCCGGCCCGCAGCGCGATCTCCACCAGCGCCGTCCCGGCCAGCAGCACGGTCCCCGACACGGCGTGGTCGGCCAACCAGGGCTGGGTGGCGATCGAGAGCCGGCCGGTGAGGACCCAGCCGCCGTCGGCGAGCGGAACGGCGGCGCCGAGCAGCGGATGGCCGGTCGCCGCCAGGCCGACGGCGCCGATGTCGCCGACGGACGTGGTCGGGGCGTCGAGCCAGTAGCGCGAGTGGTCGAACGCGTATGCGGGGACTGTCACCGCCGGCTCGGCGGCCACGCCGCCCGAGAGGAGAACCGGCCAATCGATCGGAACACCGGCGGTGAACAGCCGTCCAACGGAGGCCAGCAGCGCTGTCGCGTCGGCGGTGTCGCGGCGCAGAGTGCCACTGACGGCACCGGCCACTTCGGCGTTTTCGAGAACCTGCTCAATGCCCGAGGTCAGCACAGGGTGCCCGGAGGCCTCTACAAACAGCCGATGGCCCTCGCCTATCAGCTGCTCGACGGCCGGGGAGAACCCGACCTGCTGACGCAGATTCCGATACCAATACTCAGCATCAGCCTCAGTACCAGTCATCCACTGACCGGTCACCGTCGACAGCCACCGGCGCCCGGGAGCCAGCTCGCGAGGAGTCAGCCCGGCAAGTTCGCGCCGAAGGACGTCCTCGATCTGGGCGACCATCGGCGAGTGCGATGCGTAGTCGACATCGACCACCCGAACCCGCACACCCCGCGCCTCGATCTCAGCGGCAAAGGCCAACACCGCCTCACGATCACCAGCAACCGTCACCGCAGCAGGACCATTCACCGCCGCGATGGAAACCCCGTCGACCAGCCAGCTTTCAACCTCAGCCGCCGACGCCGCCACCGAGGCCATCGCCCCCGAACCCGCAAGATGCTCACGAATCACCCGCGAACGCACCGCAACCACCCGCGCGCCATCCTCCACACTGAGCGCACCCGCCACCACCGCCGCCGCGATCTCACCCTGCGAATGGCCCACCACCACCGAGGGCGCCACCCCCAACGACTCCCACACCCGCGCCAGCCCAACCATCACCGCCCACAACACCGGCTGCACCACATCCACCCGCCCCAACCACACCTCATCCGAACCAGAAAGCACCTCCACCAGATCGAAATCAGCCCACTGCCGCAGCGCTACACCGCACTCCGCAATCGCCTCCGCGAACACACCACCAGCCAGCAAACCAGCACCAACCCCCACCCGCTGCCACCCCTGCCCCGGAAACACCAACACGCCGCCGCTCGACACTCCGCTGCTCGACACCCCCGAGATCACTGAACCCGAAATCGTGTTCGCATCACCAGCGGCAACCGACCGCAGACCCGCAACCACAGACTCGCGATCCTGACCAATCACCACGGCCCGATGGGCGAAACCGGAACGCCGCGCCAGCGCGAGACCGGTTTCAACGAGCCCTTCATCACCATCGGCAGTCCACTGCGCCAACCGCGAAGCCTGCGCCCGCAGCGCACCCTCCGACTTCGCCGACAACCCCCACGCCACACCACCAGAAGGCACCGGCAACGCTTCAACGAGCGGCTCCGCATCCCCTTCCTCGATGATCACGTGCGCGTTCGTCCCGCTGATCCCGAACGAGGACACCCCGGCCCGCCGCGGCCGTCCCTCCGTCCGCCGCCACTCCTGCGGCTCCGCCAGCAGCCGCACCGCGCCGGCCGACCAGTCCACCTGCGGCGACGGCTCGTCCAGATGCAGCGTCGCGGGCATCACCTCGCGGCGCAGCGCCTGCACGGCCTTGATCACACCCGCGACCCCGGCGGCGGCCTGCGTGTGGCCGATGTTCGACTTCACCGACCCCAGCCACAGCGGGCCCTCGGACCGGTCCTGACCATAGGTCGCCAGCAACGCCTGCGCCTCGATCGGGTCGCCGAGCCGCGTACCGGTCCCGTGACCCTCGACGAGATCCACGTCCGCGACTTCGAGCCCTGCGTTGGCCAGCGCTTGAAGAATCACTCGCTCCTGCGACGGCCCGTTCGGCGCCGTAAGTCCGTTCGAAGCGCCGTCCTGATTCACCGCCGAGCCGCGCATGACGCCAAGCACGCGGTGGCCCAGGCGCCGGGCATCGGAGAGCCGCTCGACGACGAGCATGCCGACGCCCTCGCCCCAGCCGGTGCCGTCGGCCGCTCCCGCGTACGACTTGCACCGGCCGTCGGAGGCAAGCCCGTCCTGGCGTGCGAACTCCATGAACGCGATCGGCGTCGCCATCACCGCGACGCCGCCGGCCAGCGCCATCGAACACTCGCCGTTGCGCAACGCCTGGGCCGCCAAGTGCAGCGCGACGAGCGACGACGAACACGCCGTGTCGACCGTCACGGCCGGACCCGTCAGCCCGAACACGTAGGAGATCCGGCCCGACATCACGCTCGCGACGTTGCCGGTCAGCCCGAAGCCCTGGAGCCGGTCGGCGGCACCGGCCAGCAGCGTCGAGTATTCCGACGTCCCGGCGCCGGTGAAGACTCCCACCTGCTGACCGTGCACACTCGCCGGCGCGATGCCGACGCTCTCCAGTGCCTCCCAGGTCGTTTCGAGCAGCAACCGCTGCTGGGGATCCATCGCGAGCGCCTCGCGCGGAGAGATCCCGAAGAAGGCGGCGTCGAAATCAGCCGCACCGGCCAGGAAGCCGCCCGCGATGTCGGCCGGTCCGGTGGTGACATCCGCGGTGCCCTCAGCGTTCCGGTCGGCGCCGAGGATCGTCGCACTGTCGCCCCAACCCCGATCGGTCGGAATCGGCACGATGCCGTCGCGACCGCTCGCGATCAGGTCCCAGAACTCGTCCGGATTCCGCACACCCCCGGGGAAGCGGCAGGCCATGCCGACGATCGCGATCGGCTCGTCCGCCACCGCGGCCGCCTGCACCACCACCGTGCGCGCCGCACCGGCGCCCGCCGCCAAGCCGATGCGGTCGCGCAGGAGCGAGGCCAGCGCGGTGGGGCTCGGGTAGTCGAAGACCAGCGACGCGGGCAGCGTCAGGCCGGTCGCCTTAGCCAGGGCATTGCGAAGCTCGACGGCCGTCAGCGAGTCAAAGCCCA
This sequence comes from Catenulispora yoronensis, assembly GCF_039531695.1. NCBI lineage: Bacteria > Bacillati > Actinomycetota > Actinomycetes > Catenulisporales > Catenulisporaceae > Catenulispora > Catenulispora yoronensis. The sequence continues at coordinate 54,535 of NZ_BAAAQN010000040.1, read as the reverse complement.
AGTCTTTGAACGCGGCGTGCGCGTCCACGGCGTCGGCGGATGCATGACCGAGCACGGCGGCCACTCGCAGGCACACCAGTTCCAACAGGATCCTGAGCTGCTCCTCGGGGTTGCGACCGGCCAGCTCGGCGGCCAGGCGGCTGTCAGCGCCGGCGCCGGCCTTCGCTTCGCTGTCGGCACCGGCCAGTTGCAGCGCCGCGGCCGCCTCTGGCACGGACGCCAGCAGCGGCGCGGGGCGGGCCATGACGAAGGCGGGTGCGAAAACGGACCAGTCGACGTCGGCGACGACCGTCGCGGCCCGGTTCTCGACCAGCGCGCGGTCGAGGGCCGCGAGAGCCGAGTCCGGGTCCATGGCGCGCAGACCACGACGTGCGAGGTAGGCGGCGGCTTCGGCGTCGTCGGCCGCGACCCCGGCACCGGCCCACGGACCCCAGGCGACGCTGCTGCCCGCCAGGCCGCGCTCGCGGCGGGAGACGACAAGACCGTCCAGGAAGGCGTTCGCGGCAGCATACGCGCCCTGACCGCCGCCGCCCCAGGTCCCGGCGATGGAGGAGAACACGACGAAGGCGTCGAGTTCCCGGTCGCCGAGTTCGGCGTCGAGCCACCACGCACCGGCCGCCTTGGCGCCCATGACGTGGGCCCAGTCGGCGTCGGGGGCGGACTCGATCGGCGTCAGATCGGCGACACCGGCGACGTGGAAGACTGCTGACAACTCGTCGCCGCAGGCCCGCACCAGGTCGCCGACCTGCGCCCGATCCGCCATATCGCAGCGGACGAACACGGCCTCCGCGCCCTCAGCCTCCAGCCGGGCCGCCAGCTCCGTCGCGCCCTCGGCCTGGTCACCGCGACGCGACGCCAGTACCACACGCTCGGCACCGTGCTCGGCGACCCACTGCGCGACGAGTCCGCCCAGCGCGCCACTGGCGCCGGTGACGAGAACGGTGCCGCGCGCACTCCACGGACCGTCTGCCGGTTGCGTGCCCGAGGGCTGCGATGTGCGCAGGACACGTGCGGCCCAGATGCCGTCGGACCGTACGGCGAGTTGGTCCTCTTCCGACGCGTCGGCGGCAAGGACGCCCGCCAGTTGGTCCAACACCGCCGGTCCGAGGTCCTCCGGCAGGTCGACGAGGCCGCCCCACACGGCAGGGAACTCCAGTGCCGCGACACGTCCCAAGCCCCAGGTCTGCCAGGCCCACGCATCGGTCGGCGCAGCACCGGGAGCGGCGGTGCCGCCTTGGGTCAGAGCCCAGATACGCGTGCCGTCGGCACAGGCCCGGAGCAGCCGCGTGGTTTCGGTGACTGCGGCACCGACGCCGGAGGCCGTGGCCGTCGACTCCCCGATGCCCAGTAGCGACACCACGCCGCCGAACTCGGCCCAGCGCTCGGCGTCCCAGGCCTCGCACTCCTGGAGCTCAGCCACGGTCACGGTCTCGGCGCCACGCTCGGCGAGGCCGACACGCAGCCGCTCGACGAGGTCGGCAGGCGTCCGCGACGACGCCACGGCAAGCCAGGACCCTGACAGGCTGCGCGTGGCCTCCGACGCCACTCGCTGCCACGAGACCCCGTACTGCCAGCGCGAAATGCGGCTCCGCTCCCGCCAGCGTGCGAGCACCGGCAGCGCATCGGCGAGCGCCTGGCGCTCGGCCTCGGCGACGCCGAGAGACCGCGCGACGCCCTCGGTGTCCCGGCGCTCCACCAGATCCCAGAACTCGGAATCGCCGTCGGCGAGCGCCGCGACAGCGGGCGCCTCCAGCCAATAGCGGGTGTGGTCGAAGGCGTAGGTGGGCAGTTCGAGCTGGGCCGACCCGGCGCCGCCACCGCCCAGCACCGCCGACCAGTCGACGTCGATTCCGGCGCTGAAGAGGGCGGCTGCGCTCTGGGTCAGGGCGCTCGGCTCGTCAGCATCCTTACGCAAGGTCGGGATGGCAGCGGCCGACTCATCGAGGACGCCTGCCATCATGGAGGTCAGGACGCCGTCCGGGCTGACGTCCACGAACACCCCGGCACCCTGCTCCGCCAGGAACGTCACGGCATCAGCGAACCGGACCGTCTCGCGCACCTGACGCACCCAATACCGGGGGTCGGTCACGTCTTCGCCGAGCTGCGTGCCGGTCAGGGTCGAGACCAGCTTCAGGCGTGGGAGCGTGGCCGGGACCGAGGCGACGATCTTTTCGAACTCGACCAGCGCCGAGTCCATGTGATGGCTGTGGAAAGCATGCGAGACCGTCAGGCGCCGAGCCCGATGGCCAGAGTCCTTATAACGCTCGACCAGGGTTTCGACCACATCGGCATCACCGGAGACGACCACCGAGGTCGGGCCGTTCACCGCCGCGATGCACACGCCATCGGGCAGGCTCGCCAACACCTCGGCCTCGGTCGCCTCCAAAGCGGCCATCGCACCGCCGGCGCGCGCCTGCCCCATCAGACGACCACGCGCCGCAACGATCTTGCAGGCACCCTCAAGATCCCAGACACCCGCGATATGCGCCGCGCTCAGCTCGCCGATCGAATGACCGCCAAGCCAGGACGCGCCCAGGCCCCATGCTTCGAGCTGCCGATAGGCCGCCACCTGAACCGCAAACAACGCAGGCTGGGTCACCTCGGTCCGGTTCAGAACCTCGGCATCAGACAACGCCTCAACAGAGAGACCGAGCAGCTCGCACACCCGATCGAACACCTCAGTAAAGACCGGCAACACACCACGCAGCCCAAGACCCATCCCAACGCGCTGCGACCCCTGCCCCGAAAACAACACCGCCACGGCAGAAGCAGCCGAACCAGAACCTTCGAACACGCCCGACCCGGCCACCACCCCAACCGACTCAACCGGCGCTCCGGCCACCGCACCCGCCGACCCGACCGACCGATCAGCCGCCCCAGCAAGCCTCCGCAGGCCAGCAACCATCGCCGCCCAATCAGCCCCCACCACCGCAGCCCGAACCCCAAAACGCGACCGCCCCGCCAAAGCCAACCCAGTCTCAACAAGCCCTTCATCCTCATCAGCAGCCCACTCAGCCAGCCGCCCCGCCTGCGCCCGCAGCGCCCCCTCCGACTTCGCCGACAGCGCCCACACCACCCCGCCCGAAGGCACCGCCAGCCCCTCGGCCGCCTCCGGCTCCGGATCCCCCTCCTCCAGAACCACATGCGCATTCGTCCCACTGATCCCGAACGAGGACACCCCAGCCCGCCGCGGCCGCCCCTCCGTCCGCCCCCACTCCCGCGCCTCAGTCAGCAGCTCCAACTCCCCCGCCGACCAATCCACCTGCGGCGAAGGCTCATCCACATGCAACGTCGCCGGCATCACCCCATACCGCATCGCCAGCAGAGCCTTGATGATCCCCGCCACACCAGCCGCAGCCTGCGTATGTCCGATGTTCGACTTCACCGACCCCAACCACACCGGCCCGCCGGCCCGACCCTGCCCATACGTCGCCAACAGCGCCTGCGCCTCGATCGGGTCACCCAGCGTCGTCCCAGTCCCATGACCCTCGACCAGATCCACATCACCGGCCTCAAGACCAGCATTCGCCAACGCCTGAAGAATCACCCGCTCCTGCGACGGACCATTCGGCGCCGTAAGCCCATTCGACGCACCGTCCTGATTCACCGCCGAACCACGCACCACACCCCACACCCGGTGGCCCAGCCGTCGAGCATCCGACAGCCGCTCCACCACCAGAACCCCTACGCCCTCACCCCACCCCGTACCATCCGCCGCCCCCGCATACGACTTGCACCGGCCATCCCCGGCCAGACCGCCCTGCCGCGCGAAGTCCACGAACTCGCCCGGCGTCGCCATCACCGACACTCCGCCGGCCAGGGCCAGCGTGCAGTCCCCACGCCGCAGCGCCTCGCAGGCCAGGTGCAGCGCCACCAGCGACGACGAGCACGCGGTGTCGATGGTGACCGCCGGGCCGGTGAGTCCCAGCGTGTAGGCGACGCGGCCGGAGACCACGCTGCCGGCGCCGCCGACGCCCAGATACGTCTGCACCTCGCGCGGCACGTCCTGCGCCGCCATCGCGTAGTCGTGCAGCATCAGGCCGGTGAACACGCCGGTCTGCGTCCCGCGCAGCGCGGCCGGGTCCAGGCCCGCGTGCTCCAGGGCCTCCCACGAGGTCTCCAGCACCAGGCGCTGCTGCGGGTCCATCGCCACGGCCTCGCGCGGGGAGATCCCGAAGAAGGCGGCGTCGAACCCTGCGACGTCGTCGACGAACCCGCCGACCGGTTCGTAGGAGCGGTCCAGTTCGGGATCGGTGAAGATGTTCTCCACGTCCCAGCCCCGGTCGCGGGGGAACGGCGAGACACCGTCCCGGCCCTCGGCCACCAGCCGCCACAGCTCCTCGGGGGATCCGACGCCGCCGGGCAGGCGGCAGCCCATCCCGACCACGGCGATCGGCTCGGTCAGCTCCGCGAGCAGGTGGGCGTTCTGCCGCCGGAGCACCTCGTTCTCGCGCAACGACTCACGCAGTGCTTTGACAACGCGGTCTTCGGACGCGGCCATCCCCTGCCTCGATTCCTCACTCACCAAGCACTCACTGAAGTCGCAAAGCCCTCATACGGCCCAGTCGGCGAGCCGTCACAGCGTGGAGTCGCGGAGCGCGCGCTGCACCAGTTCGTCGACGTCCATCAGGTCGAGGTCGTCGTCCGCCGTCCCGTCCCCCGCTCCGTTCTGCTCGGAGGCCGGGGCCCCCGAGGCGGTACCCGGGCCCAGGCCCGGGCCGGACCCGTGGTCCGCGGCGCCCGACGTCCCGGCCAGCCGCAGCAGCTCCTCCAGCAGCCCCGCCCGCCGCAAGCGGCTGAGCGGGATCGACCGCAGGACGTCGCGGATCTCCGCCTCGGCGGGATCCATGCTCACAGAGCTGGAAGCCGCTGTCCCTCGGGGTTCGAGGAGGACCCCTATGCGCTCCGCCACCGCGACAGGGGTCGGATAATCGAAGATCAACGTCGCCGGGAGCTTGGCGCCGGTGGCCGCGCGCAGGCGGTTGCGGAGCTCGACGGCGGTCAGCGAGTCGAAGCCGAGGTCGAGGAAGCCGAGCGCGAGGTCGATCGGCGCGTCGGCGCGGTAGCCGAGCACGGTCGCGACCTGCGCGCGGACGACGTCCACGAGCGCCTGACGGCGTTCGGCGGCGTCCAGGCCCTCCAGGCGCCGGGCCAGCAGCTCGGCCTCCGAGCCGCCCGCGCCACCCGAGCCACCCGCGCCGCCGGCACCGCCCGCGCCGCCGGCGCCGGCCGCTGCCCGCCGCCCGCGCGGGACCAGCGTGCGCAGCACGGCGGGAACCGGCAATCCGGCACCGGTCGTCTGAGCGCGCCATCCGGCCAGGTCCAGGTGGGTCAGGACAAGTGCGGGCACTGACAAGGTCGCGCCCAGGTCGAACAACGCCAGTCCGCGTTCCGGGCTCAGCGCGGCACCGGTCTGCGTCAGTCGCCGCGCCTGCGCCTCGCCGAGCCGGCCTCCCATGCCGGAGTCCTGCTCCCACAAGCCCCACGCCATCGAGACCCCGCCGCCGGGCAACCCCTGCTGGGAGCGCCAGGTGGCCAAGGCGTCCAGGAAGGCGTTGGCCGCGGCATAGTTGCCCTGGCCTGGCGCTCCGAAGGCGGCGGCCGCGCTGGAAAAGAGCACGAAGTGGGTCAGCGCGAGATCGGCGGTCAGCTCGTGCAGCGTCCAGGCGGCGTCGGCCTTCACACGCATCACGGTGTCGAGCCGTTCAGGAGTAAGGGTCTCGAAGGTGCCGTCGTCAAGCACCCCGGCGGCGTGGACCACGCCGCGTAGGGGACGACCCGGATCGGCGGCGGTGGCGGTGGCGAGGACGGCGGCCAAAGCGGCGTGGTCCGAGACGTCGGCGGCGATGACCCGGACCCGGGCGCCGAGGTGCGCGAGATCAGTAATCAGGCTGCTGACGCCGCGGGCGGCCGGGCCGGAGCGGGAGAGAAGCAGAAGGCTGCGGACCCCGTGGTTGGTGACCAGGTGGCGCGCTACCAAGGCGCCCAGGCCGCCGGTTCCGCCGGTGATGAGGACCGTGGCGTCCGGGTCCCAGGGCTTTGATGCCTCGGCGTCGGTCGGCTGCGGCTGGGGTTCGGCCTCGATGGCGACTCGTGCCAGGCGGGCTGCCCAGGGCTTGCCGGACCGCAGCGCGAGTTGCGGTTCGTCGGTCGCGGACGCGGCGAGCGCCACGGCTTGGTCGTGCGGGGTCGCGTCGTCGAGGTCGACGAGGACGACCCGGCCAGGGTGCTCGGATTGAGCTGTGCGAATTAGACCCCAGATGGCCGCGCCCGGCAGGTCGAGGATTCCTGATTCGGAACCGGCATCCTCCGAACCGACCGCCACGGCGCCCCTGGTCACCACGACCAGTCGCGCCAGGTCACTCCGGTCGGCGGCCACCCACTGCTGAACGACGTCGAGCGCGCGCGCTGTGGCCTTGCGAGCGCGGACGGCGACGCTAAGAGCCTCCTCCGCCCGTGCGAGTCCGGGCTCGTAGACGATCCATGCGTCCTGGTCTTCGACATCTGCCAGCTTGTCGCCGTCGCGCAGCAGCTTCCACGGGACCAGAGCTGTTTCGCCGTCGGATGCCGTGTCGACGGCGGTCCAGCTGATGCGGAACACGTCGTTGGCGATCGAGTCGGCACGCGCTCCGGCCTCGGCCAGCGCAACCTGCGGGAGGGGACGGAGCACGAGGCGTTCGACGTCGGCCACCGGCGCGCCGGCAGCATCCACGGCGACGATCGAGATGCCGCCTTCGGCCACCTTCGCCAGCCGCGCACGGAGCAGACCCGCGCCGGTGGCGTGCAGAACAACGCCGCTCCAGGCGAACGGGAGGCCCTCCACGCCGGGGTGCTCCTGCCAGCCCGCGAGCGAAACCGCGTGCAGGACGGAGTCCAACAACGCTGGGTGAAGCCCGAAAGCGTCGGCTGTCGGAGCGGCCGAGCCGGAAACGGAGCTGGCGAGGAGGTCTGCGCCGTCGCCAGTCGGCAGTGCCACTTCGACAAACAGTTCGTCGCCGCTGCGCCAGGCCTCTCGGAGGCCCTGGAACGTGGGTCCGTAGTCGAATCCGGCGGCGGCAAGCGTGTCGTAGAGCCCTTCCACGCTCACCGACTCCGCATCTTCCGGCGGCCAAACGCCGAACTCGCTCAGCCGACCGTCCGGTTCGGCGGCGGCCAGGACACCGCTGGCGTGCTGCGTCCACACCGCCGCCTCGCCGCCCTGGACACCCTGACCACCCTGACCACCCTGGCCACCGGACGTCGGCTCATCGGGGCGACTGTGGATGGCGACCTCGCAGGTCCCGTCCTCAAGCGGAGCCGAGACGGTGATCTGCAACTGCCGCGCCCCATCCGCCGACAACACCAGCGGAGCCTGCAATGTCAGCTCCCTGAGCAACGGGCACCCGACCTCGTCACCGGCTCGGATCGCCAGGTCGACAAGCCCCGTACCGGGCAGCAGCACCGTCCCCGACACCATATGGTCGGCCAGCCAACGCTGCGTCGACACCGCCAACCGGCCGGTCAGCACACAGCCGCCACCGGCCAGCCCGACCCGCGCACCGAGCAGCGGGTGGTCGGAGGCGCCGAGGCCCGCCGAGCGCACGTCGCCGGTGCTGGGCTCGATGTCCAGCCAGTAGCGAGCGTGTTCGAAGGCATAGGTGGGGAGGACGACGCCGCCGGGCTGCACGCTGCTGCCAAGAACCGTGGGCCAGGCGATGTCATGGCCTGCGGCGTGCAGCGCAGCGGCGGTGTGGGTCAACGCGAGCGGCTCGTCGACGTCCTTGCGGAGGGTCGGGACAACGACCGCCTCCTCAACCACCCCGGAGATCATCGAGGTCAGGACACCATCCGGGCTGACGTCCACGAAGACGCCGGCGCCCTGTTCCGCAAGGAAGGACACCGCGTCCGCGAAACGGACCGCATGGCGGAGCTGACGGACCCAATACGACGCCTCGGTCGCTTCTTCGGCGAGCTCGGTACCGGTCAGCGTGGACACCAGCTTCAGGCGCGGGGCCGAGGCCGGGACCGAGGCGACGATCCGTTCGAACTCTTCAAGCGCCGAGTCCATGTGGTGGCTGTGGAAAGCGTGCGACACGGCCAGCTTGCTGGCTCGACTTCCAGAGCTCTTATACATATCGACCAGCGCATCGACAGCTTCCGCGTCACCGGAGACGACAACTGAGGTCGGGCCGTTCACCGCCGCGATACCGACGCCGTCGGGCAGGCTCGCCAGCACCTCGGCCTCAGTCGCTTCGAGAGCGGCCATCGCACCACCCGCGCGCGCCTGTCCCATCAGACGACCACGCGCCGCAACGACCTTGCAGGCACCTTCGAGATCCCAGACACCTGCAATGTGCGCGGCGCTCAGCTCACCGATCGAATGACCGCCGAGCCACGACGCACTCAGACCCCACGCTTCGAGCTGCCGATACGCCGCCACCTGCACCGCGAACAACGCAGGCTGAGTCACCTCAGTCCGACTGAGCGCCTCGACATCCGAAAGCAGATCAACCGACAAACCCAGCTGCTCGCACACCTCATCGAACACCTCAGTGAACACCGGCAACACACCACGCAGCCCAAGACCCATCCCCACCCGCTGCGACCCTTGCCCCGAGAACAGCACAGCCACGGAACCACCAGCGGGCACCTTGGAGCTTGTCAGACCACTGCCGCCTGCCACTTCCAACAGTTGTGTCACCAACGACTGGCGACTTTCACCAACCACCACGGCACGGACCCCGAACCGCGACCGCCCCGCCAATGCCAACGCAGTCTCAACAAGCCCCTCATCACTATCGGCCGTCCACTCCGCCAGCCGCCCTGCCTGCGCCCGCAGCGCCACCTCCGACTTCGCCGACAACGCCCACGCAACTCCACCCACCGGCACCGGCAACGTCTCAACCGCAGGCTCCGAATCCCCCTCCTCGATGATCACATGCGCGTTCGTCCCGCTGATCCCGAACGAAGACACGCCCACCCGCCGAGGCCGCCTCGGATCCCGCTCCCACACGCGCGGCTCGGCCAGCAGCTCCACTTCCCCCGCCGTCCAGTCGACCTGCGGCGACGCCTCCTCCAGGTGCAGCGTCTTCGGCATCAGGTCGTTGCGCATCGCGAGCACGGCCTTGATCACCCCGGCCACGCCCGCCGCGGCCTGCGTGTGCCCGATGTTCGACTTCACCGAGCCCAGCCACAGCGGCCCATCGGCCGTCCGGCCCTGCCCATAGGTCGCCAAAAGCGCCTGCGCCTCGATCGGGTCACCGAGCGTGGTGCCGGTGCCGTGTCCCTCGACCAGGTCCACGTCACCGGTCTCAAGACCCGCATTCGCCAAGGCTTGGAGGATCACCCGCTCCTGCGACGGCCCGTTCGGCGCCGTCAATCCGTTCGAAGCACCGTCCTGATTCACCGCCGAGCCGCGCACCAGGCCCAGCACCTGGTGCCCGAGCCGCCGCGCGTCCGACAGCCGCTCCACCACCAGCACGCCGACGCCCTCGCCCCAGCCGGTCCCGTCAGCCGCCGCAGAGTACGACTTGCACCGGCCATCGCGCGCCAGTCCGCCCTGCCGGGCCATGCCCGAGAACGTGGTGGACGTCGCCATCACCGTAACGCCGCTGGCCAGCGCGATCGAGCACTCGCCATTGCGCAGCGCCTGGGCTGCCAAGTGCAGCGCGACCAGCGACGACGAACACGCCGTGTCGACCGTCACCGCCGGACCGGTAAGCCCGAAAACGTAGGAGATCCGGCCGGACAACGCGCTGCCGGCATTGCCGGTGTCGACGAACCCGAGCACGCTCTCCGGCACGACCGGCAATCGGGCCGCGTAGTCGTGATACATCAGCCCCGCGAACACCCCGGCCTGCTCGCCGCGCAGGCTGACCGGATCGATTCCGGCCCGCTCCAAAGCCTCCCACGTCGTTTCGAGCAACAGCCGCTGCTGCGGGTCCATGGCCAGCGCCTCGCGCGGCGAGATCCCGAAGAACGGCGCGTCGAACTCGGCCATGTCGGGCACGAACCCGCCCTCGGCCAGGTAGGCAGGCACCGACGACTCGGATCCGGCGCCGAAGATCGCGTCGAGGTCCCAGCCCCGGTCGGTCGGGAACGGCCCGACCCCGTCGCGGCCCTGCGCGATCAGGTCCCAGAACGCTTCGGGCGTCGTCACGCCGCCGGGATAGCGGCAGGCCATGCCGACGATCGCGATCGGCTCGTCCACCGCCGTCGTGCTTCGCCGCGCCGCCTTGACGACCGCCGTGCGCGATCCGCCGCCATCGACCCGGCCGCGCAGGTAACCCGCCACTGCATCAGGACTCGGATAGTCGAACACCAGCGTGGCAGGCAGCGTGAGTCCGGTGGCTCGCGCCAGCCCGTTGCGCAGCTCGACCGACGTCAGCGAATCAAAGCCCAGATCCGTGAACGGCACACTGGGCGCCACCGCGTCACCCGACGCGTGCCCCAGAACCGTTGCGGCCTGTGCACGCACGATCCCCAGCAACGCCCGCACCTGCTCCTGCTCGCCCAACCCGGCCAGCTGCGCAGCGAGCACGCCCGAAGGCGCAGACCCGGCGTCCACAGCGCTACGGCGCCGGGCTCGTGGTATCAGGGTCCGCAGCAGCGGCGGCAGGAAGGCGTCGCTGCTCTGCGCCGCAAGCGCCGTCAGGCCGAGGTTCGTGGCGACGAGCTGAGCCCGGTCACCGACGGCCGCCGCGTCGAGCAGCGCGAGTCCTCGCTCGGCGGTGAGGGCCTCACCGGCCTGCGCGAGACGACGTACCTGCTCGGCCTGAAGCCGGCCGGACATGCCCGCGGCTTCCTCCCACAGGCCCCACGCCACCGAAACCGCGGGCAGGCCGAGTTCCTCGGTTCGCCACGACGCCAGTGCGTCCAGGAACGCGTTGCCGGCTGCGTAGTTGGACTGTCCTCCGGCGCCGAACACGGCCGACGCGCTGGAGAAGAGTACGAATCGCGTGACCGACGCGAGGTTCGCGGTCAGCTCGTGCAGGTGCCACGCCGCATCGGCCTTCACGCTGAGGACCCCGGCCAGGCGCTCGGCGGACAGGTTCTCGATCAAGGTGTCGTCGACGACGCCGGCGGCATGAACCACGCCGCGCAAAGGTCGGCGCGAGGGCACGGCGGCGATGGCAGCAGCGAGCGTCTCCCGGTCGGTGACATCGCCGACCACCACCCGCACCCGGGTCCCGATCGAGGCGAGTTCTGTGACGAGCGCCTGCGTAGTGGCGCCGGCCGGTCCCGAGCGCGACATCAGCAGAAGGCTGCGAACGCCGTGGACGTGGGCGAGGTGTCGGGCGACCAGCGCGCCGAGACCGCCGGTGCCGCCGGTTATCAGGACGGTGCCATCTGCGTCCCAGATCGGCTCGGTTTCCGTCGCCTCGGCTTCAGAAGTGGACTTCGCACGCACCAGCCGCGCGGCCAGGATCTGGTCCCCGCGCACCATGAGCTGCGGCTCGGAGGCGGCCAACGGTAGAACCCTGGCAAGCAGCGACACGTTTTCATCGGAGTCAACGTCCACCAGCATGATCCGGTCGGGATGCTCGGTCTGTGCCGAGCGCACGAGCCCGGCCACCGCACCGTATGCGGGGTCCTTGCTCGGGGCGATGACGACGACCAGCCGAGCCGCCTGATGCTGCTCGCCGCCGATCCAGCCCTTGATCGCGTCCAAGGTCAGGGTCGCGAGCTCACGGGCGCGCGCGCCGGTATCAACGATCGATGACATTGGCCGGAACAGCATCGACTCGGTGACGGCGGCCTCGTCGAGCTCCACCGATGCGACGCGCTCGGTGTCGAGCGCGATCCAGTCCACTTCGAACAGCGAGTCCTGGACCGCCGCTGAACCCGGGGCGGCCACGGGTCCCGGGGCCGACGCCGATGGCAGCGGCCGCATCACGAGCCGGCCAACCTCCACGACCGGCTCGCCGGAGCCGTCGACCGCGATGACGTGCACGCCGCCGCCGTCGCGAGCCCGGGTCAGCCGGGCCCGCAGCGCTTGTGCACCGGAAGCCGACAACTGCACATCGCTCCACACGAACGGCAGGCCGCCGAGCCCAGGGCCTTCCCACCCGGACGCCCCGAGACCGTGCAGCACGGCGTCGAGCAGCGCGGGGTGGAGGCCGAAGCCGTCGCCGTCGGTACCCTCCGGCAGCGCCGCTTCGACGAACAGTTCGTCATCACCACGTCGCCAGATTCCGCACAAGCCCTGGAACACCGGTCCGTAGCCGTATCCGAGCTCTGCCAAGCCTTCGTAAACGCCGTCCAGAGGGACGGCTTCGACGTCCTCCGGCGGCCAGACCTCGGCCGCGGTCAGCTCGACCGGCGGCTCTGACCCCTCTCCGAGGTCGCCAACGCCCAGCTCTCCGCGCGCATGCAGGGTCCACTCCCCTGCCGCCCCGCGCTCGGAGCGGGAGTGAACGCTGACCTGGTAACCGTCGCCGTCACTGCCCACCGCCTCAGCGTCGCGGATGAGCCGCACCTGAACCTGGATCGCGCCCTCGGCCGGAACGACCAGCGGGGCGTGCAGTGTCAGTTCTCGAAGAACGCCGCATCCGACCTCATCACCGGCCCGGATCGCCAACTCGACCAGCCCGGTGCCGGGAACGAACACCGTCCCGCCGATCAGGTGGTCGCCGAGCCACGGATGCGTCGACAGCGACAGCCGGCCCTCAAGCACCCGGCCGCCGTCGGCAAGCTCGGTCGCGGCTTCGAGCAGCGGGTGATCGACGGCGCCCAGGCCGCTGCCCCGACCGGAGAAGAAGGCGCGGCCGTCGGCCCAGTAGCGGATGCGTTCGAAGCCGTAGGACGGAGTGTCCACGCGGGCGATCGCCGCCGACTCCGGAACCCCGAGCACGTCCGGCCAGGCCAGCTCGACGCCGGAGGCGAACAGCCGTGCGGCGGTCTGGAGCAGGGCGGACGGCTCGTCAGCGTCCTTACGCAGGGTCGGGATAACAGTGGCCTGCTCGTTGACGATGCCGGAGATCATCGAGGTGAGGACGCCATCGGGACTCACGTCCACAAACACATTGGCGCCTTGGCCAGCCAGGAAGGTCACCGCGTCGACAAAGCGGACAGCTTCGCGGAGCTGACGGACCCAGTAGGTCGGATCGGTGACGTCGTCCGCGAGTTCGGTGCCGGTCAGGGTCGAGACCAGTCGCTGGCGGGGAAGGTGGGTCGGGACTGAGGCGACGATCTTTTCGAACTCGACGAGCGCGGAATCCATGTGGTGGCTGTGGAAAGCATGCGACACGGTCAGGCGCCGAGCCCGATGGCCAGAGTCCTTATAACGCTCGACCAGGGCTTCGACCACATCGGCATCACCGGAGACGACCACCGAGGTCGGACCATTAACAGCCGCGATTCCGACACCCTCAGGCAGGCTCGCTAGGACCTCGGCCTCGGTTGCTTCGAGAGCAGCCATCGCACCACCGGCGCGCGCCTGGCCCATCAACCGACCGCGCGCGGCGACAATCTTGCAGGCGCCTTCGAGATCCCAGACACCGGCCAGGTACGCCGCGCTCAGCTCACCGATCGAGTGTCCGCCGAGCCAGGAGGCGCTCAGACCCCACGCTTCGAGCTGCCGATAGGCCGCCACCTGCACGGCGAACAACGCAGGCTGAGTCACCTCAGTCCGATTCAGCGCCTCCCCATCGGAGAGCACCGCGATCGACAAACCAAGCCGTTCGCACACGTCATCGAACACCTCGGTGAAGACTGGCAACACACCCCGCAGTCCAAGACCCATGCCAACGCGCTGCGACCCCTGCCCCGAGAACAACACCGCCACCGAACTACCAGCACGGGTTTCAGCGCTTGAGAGACCGCCGCTTTCAGCCACCTCCAACAGCTGTGTCACAAGAGACTGGCGACTTTCACCAACCACCGCAGCCCGATACCCGAACCGCGACCGCCCCGCCAACGCCAGCGCAGTCTCAACAAGCCCCTCGTCGATATCAGCCGTCCACTCCGCCAGCCGCCGCGCCTGCGCCCGCAGGGCACCCTCCGACTTCGCCGACAACGGCCAAACCACCCCGCCGGCCGGCACCGGCAACACCTCGGCCGCCTCCGACTCCGGATCCCCCTCCTCGATGATCACATGCGCGTTCGTCCCGCTGATCCCGAACGAGGACACCCCAGCCCGCCGCGGCCGCCCCGCTTCCCGCCGCCACTCCCGCGCCTGCCGCAGCAGCTCCACCGCTCCCGTCGACCAATCGACCTGCGGCGACGCCTCCTCCAGATGCAGCGTCCGCGGCATCACCTCGTGCCGCAGGGCCTGAACCGCCTTGATGATCCCCGCCACGCCGGCCGCCGACTGCGTGTGGCCGATGTTCGACTTCACCGACCCCAGCCACAGCGGCCCGTTCGCTCGCCCCTGGCCGTAGGTCGCCAGCAACGCCTGCGCCTCGATCGGGTCGCCGAGCCTGGTGCCGGTGCCGTGGCCCTCGACCAGATCCACATCCGAGACTTCGAGCCCTGCGTTGGCCAGCGCCTGGAGGATCACTCGCTCCTGCGACGGCCCGTTCGGCGCCGTCAGTCCGTTCGAAGCGCCGTCCTGATTCACCGCCGAGCCCCGCATCAGGCCCAGCACGCGATGCCCGAGCCGCCGTGCGTCCGACAGCCGCTCCACCACCAGCATGCCGACGCCCTCGCCCCAGCCGGTCCCGTCCGCGTCCGCCGAGTACGACTTGCACCGGCCGTCGAAGGCCAAGCCGTCCTGGCGGGCGAACTCGGTGAACGTGCCAGGCGTCGCCATCACCGTGACGCCACCGGCCAGTGCCATCGAGCACTCACCGCTGCGCAGCGCTTGCGCGGCCCAGTGCAGCGCGACCAGCGACGACGAGCACGCGGTGTCCACGGTCACCGCGGGACCGGTCAGCCCGAGGACGTAGGAGACACGGCCGGAGAGCACGCTGGCCACGTTGCCGGTCAGGCCGTAGCCCTCGGCCTGCTTGCGGTCGCCGGCGAGCAGCGCCGCGTACTCCGAGGTCCCGGCCCCGACGAACACGCCGGTCTGCGAATCGCGCAGCGTGGCCGGGTCCAGGCCCGCGTGCTCCAACGCCTCCCACGAGGCCTCCAGTACCAGGCGCTGCTGCGGGTCCATCGCGATCGCCTCGCGCGGCGAGATCCCGAAGAAGGCGGCGTCGAAGAGGGCGGCGTCCGCCAGGAAGCCGCCGCCGCCTCGGTGCGAGCCGTCGGACACGGAATCGAAGATCGTGCCGAGATCCCAGCCCCGGTCATCGGGGAACGGCACGACGCCGTCGCGGCCACTGGCGATCAGGTCCCAGAACTCATCAGGGCTCTGTGCCCCGCCCGGGAATCGGCAGGCCATGCCGACAATCGCGATCGGCTCGTCCGCGACCGCCGCCGCCTGCACGATCACCGTGGACCGACCGGCCCCGCTCGCGTCGGCACGGTCGCGAAGCATCGAGGCGACCGCGCGCGAGGTCGGATAGTCGAAGATCAGCGTGGCCGGCAACGAGATCCCGGACGCGGCGGCGAGGCTGTTGCGCAGCTCGACGGCGGTCAGGGAATCGAAGCCGATCTCGTTGAACGCGGCGTCGGCGGCAATGGCTTCCGCCGAGGCGTGGCCGAGGATCGCGGCGGCGCGGGAGCGAACAAGCTCAAGGACGATGTCGAGCTGCTCGGCGACCGACTTGCCAACCAGAAGCGTGGCCAGCACGGAAGCGGCGGAGGTGATGCTCTGCGCGTCCTCTTCCTGCTCGCGGAGTGCGGCGGCCGCTTCGGGAACGGTGCTCAGCAACGGCGCGGGGCGCGCGAGGGTGAATGCGGGGGCGAAGATACTCCAGTCGACGTCGGCGACGACCGTCCGCGGCCGGTCCTCGGCGAGGACCTGCTCCAGGGCGGTGAGCGCGAGGT
Source organism: Catenulispora yoronensis (assembly GCF_039531695.1). NCBI lineage: Bacteria > Bacillati > Actinomycetota > Actinomycetes > Catenulisporales > Catenulisporaceae > Catenulispora > Catenulispora yoronensis. The sequence continues at coordinate 38,680 of NZ_BAAAQN010000040.1, read as the reverse complement.
CTGGATCGAGCGTGCGCAGGCCGCGCCGTGCCAGGTATTCGGCGGCCTCGCCCTCGGCCATACCGCCGCCGCCCCAGGGGCCCCAGGCCACGCTCGTGCCGGACAGGCCGCGGGCACGGCGGGCCGCGATCAGGCCGTCGAGGAAGGCGTTGGCGGCGGCGTAAGCACCCTGAGTGCCGCTGCCCCAGGTGCCAGAGATGGAGGAGAAGACGACGAAGGCGTCGAGCTCGCGGTCGGCGAGTTCGGTGTCGAGCCACCACGCGCCGTGGGCCTTGGCGGCCATGACGCGGGTCCAGTCGGCGACGGCGTCAGTGGTGCTGTCGGTGTTGGTGTCGGTGTTGCTGTCCGTCTTGGTGTCGGCGGCGATTGGGGTGAGGGCCGCGACACCAGCAGCATGGAACACCGCCGACAGATCCGGACCGCACGCCTGCACCAACTCCCGCACCTGATCGCGGTCAGCGACATCGCAGCGGACGAACACCGCTTCGACCCCCGCTGCCTCCAAGCGCGCCGCCATCTCCGACGCTCCCTCAGCGTCCGCGCCACGGCGGGACGCGAGCACGATGCGTTCGGCACCGTGCGCGGCCACCCACTCCGCGACACGTCCGCCAAGCGCGCCGCTGGCACCGGTGACGAGGACCGTGCCTCGGACGCCCGACCAGGTGTTGGCAGCGGCGGGTGCGGCTATGCGTACGAGACGCTGCGCCCACACGCCGTCGCCATCCAGGCTGACCTGATCCTCGACGTCGCCGGACAGTACAGCCACGAGGTCGTCGAACACTGATGCGGTGTCGTCCGGCAGATCGATCACGCCGCCCCAGAGCGCAGGCGGGCAGTCGAGTGCCGCGACGCGGGCCAAGCCCCACGTCGGCCACGCCCAAGCGTCGGCACGCGCCTGGGACCCACTGCGCCCGACGCCCTGCGTGACGGCCCAGACGCGGCCGGCCCCGGCCTCGGCGCAGATGCGGAGCAGGCGCACGGTCGCATCCAGACCGCCGTCTGCTTCACCTCGCCCGAGCAGCGCCAGCACGCCACCGACTTCAGACCACTGACTCGCGGCCCAAGACTCGCACTCCAACACATCGGCGACACGCACCGAGACGCCGCGCGCCGCCAGCCCGCCGACCAGTGCGGCGGCCAAGGCTTCCGGAGTCTGCGACGACGTCACGATGACCCACGTCCCGGACAGCTCGCCACCAGCGGGCAGACTCACCGACTGCCAGGTCGTCTCGTAACGCCACCTGGCCATGGACTCTTCCACGCTCTCCACGTGTCGAGCGCCGGTCTCGATCCAGTAGTGGGCATGGTCGAAGGCGTAGGTCGGGAGGCTGGCCGATGCGATGATCTGTTCGGCGTCGACGTCCAGGACGGTCGGCCAGTCAAGGTCGAGCCCGGCGGCGTGCAGGGCGGCAGCGGTACTCGTCAGGGCGCGCGGCTCGTCAACATCCTTGCGAAGCGTCGGAACGACGACGGCCTCGTCGAGGATTCCGGAGATCATCGACGTCAGGACCCCGTCCGGGCTGACCTCCACGAACAGCTCAGCGCCCTGGTCCGCGAGGAAAGTCACCGCGTCTGCGAAGCGGACGGCATGGCGGAGTTGGCGGACCCAGTAGGTCGGGTCGGTGGCCTCGCTGGACAGTTCGGTGCCGGTAAGGGTGGAAACCAGCTTCAGGCGCGGCGCGGAGGCCGGGACCGACGCGACGACCTGTTCGAACTCCGCGAGGGCCGAGTCCATGTGATGACTGTGGAAAGCATGCGAGACCGTCAGGCGCCGGGCCCGATGGCCAGAGTCCTTATACCGCTCGACCAGCGCATCGACAGCATCCGCATCGCCCGAGACGACTACCGAGGTCGGGCCGTTCACCGCCGCGATGCCGACGCCATCGGGCAGGCTCGCCAGCACTTCGGCTTCGGTCGCTTCGAGAGCGGCCATCGCACCACCGGCGCGCGCCTGGCTCATCAGCCGACCGCGCGCCGCGACGATCTTGCAGGCGCCTTCCAGATCCCAGACACCTGCGATGTGCGCGGCGCTCAACTCGCCGATCGAATGACCGCCGAGCCAGGAGACGCTCAGACCCCACGCTTCGAGCTGCCGGAACGCCGCCACCTGCACTGCGAACAACGCAGGCTGGGTCACCTCAGTCCGGTTCAAAACCTCGGCATCAGACAACGCCTCAACAGAGAGACCGAGCAGCTCGCACGCCCGATCGAACACCTCAGTAAAGACCGGCAACACACCACGCAGCCCAAGACCCATCCCAATGCGCTGTGACCCTTGCCCCGAAAACAACACCGCCACGGCAGAACCAGCCGAACCAGAACCCTCAAACACACCCGCCCCAGCCACCGCACCCGCCGACCCGACCAACCGTTCAGCCGCCCCAGCAAGCCTCCGCAGGCCAGCAACCATCGCCGCCCGATCAGCCCCGACCACCGCAGCCCGAACCCCGAACCGCGACCGCCCCAGCAACGCCAACGCCGTCTCAACAAGCCCCTCATCGCTGTCGGCCGTCCACTCGGCGAGCCGCGCCGCCTGCGCCCGCAGCGCACTCTCCGACTTCGCCGACAACGGCCAAACCACCCCGCCCACCGGCACCGGCAACGCCGCGGGCTCCGGCTCCAGATCACCTTCCTCAATGATCACGTGCGCGTTCGTCCCGCTGATCCCGAACGAGGACACCCCGGCCCGCCTCGGCCGCCCCTCCATCCGCCGCCACTCCCGCGCCTCCGTCAGCAGCTCCAACTCCCCCGCCGACCAATCCACCTGCGGCGAAGGCTCATCCACATGCAACGTCGCCGGCATCACCCCATGCCGCATCGCGAACACGGCCTTGATGATTCCCGCGACCCCGGCAGCTGCCTGGGTGTGCCCGATGTTCGACTTCACCGACCCCAACCACACCGGTCCGTCCGTCCGGTCCCGGCCATAGGTCGCAAGCAATGCCTGCGCCTCGATCGGGTCACCCAGCGTCGTCCCAGTCCCATGACCCTCGACCAGATCCACATCACCGGCCTCAAGACCCGCATTCGCCAACGCCTGAAGAATCACCCGCTCCTGCGACGGACCATTCGGCGCCGTCAAACCATTCGACGCACCATCCTGATTCACCGCCGAACCACGCACCACACCCCACACCCGATGCCCCAACCGCCGAGCATCCGACAACCGCTCGACCATCAGGACCCCGACACCCTCACCCCACCCAGTCCCGTCCGCCGCACCCGCATACGACTTGCACCGGCCGTCCCGCGCCAAGCCGCCCTGCCGTGCGAACTCGACGAAGGCGCTCGGTGTCGACATCACCGTCACACCGCCCACCAGCGCCGACGTGCACTCGCCGTTACGCAGCGCCTGCGCGGCCCAATGCAGCGCTACCAACGACGACGAACACGCAGTGTCCACCGTCACCGCCGGGCCGGTCAGGCCCAGCGCATAGGCGACGCGCCCGGACAGCACGCTGCCCGAGACGCCGGTCGCTGCGTAGCCGTGCATCGCCTCGGGGTTGTTGCCCGCGAGGACCGCGTAGTCGGGGCTGCTCGCGCCGATGAAGACCCCGACCTGGCTACCGTGCAGCGCCAGCGGATCGAGTCCGGCATGTTCCAGCGCCTCCCACGATGCCTCCAGCAGAATCCGCTGCTGCGGGTCCATCGCCACGGCCTCGCGCGGCGAGATCCCGAAGAAGCCGGGATCGAACTCGGCCGCGCCCGGCACGAAACCGCCGGCCGGCAGGAACGTCCCGCCGTGGGCCGCGCCGGAGCTGAGGACGGAGGCAGCCGACTCCCAGCCGCGGTCGGTCGGGAAACCGACAGCGATGCCGTCGCCGCCGGCCGCGATGAGGTCCCAGAACTCGGCGGCCGACGTGACGCCGCCCGGGTAGCGGCAGGCCATGCCGACGATCGCGAGCGGCTCGTCGGCGACCGCGCCGGCCTGCACCACGACCGAACGCGGCGCCTGGCCGGAGAAGCGTTCGCCCAGTAGTTCGGCAACGGCTGCGGCGTTCGGATAGTCGAAGACGAGCGTCGCGGGCAGCGATTGGCCGGTGGCAGTCGCGATCTTGTTGCGCAGCTCGACCGCGGTCAGGGAGTCGATGCCGAGTTCGGTGAACGACACGGTCGGGGCGACGCCGTCGGCCGAGGCGTGCCCGAGCACGCCGGCCGCCTGGGTACGCACCACGCGCAGCAACGCTTGCTGCCGCTGCTCCGCGCTGCCCAGCGCCGCGAGTTCCGCGGCGAGCGCCGCCGCGACCGTCATCGCCGAAGTCGCCGTCGCCGAGCCCGCCTCCTGCGCGGTCGGCTCGGCGGGGCGGAGTGCGGCGACGGCTTCCGGGACGCCGTCGAACAGCGGCGCGAGCCGCGCGAGAGTGAATGCGGGGGCGAATATGGTCCAGTCGATGTCGGCGACGACGGTCGTGGTCCGGTCCTCAAGGAGCACCTGTTCGAGCGCCATGAGGGCTGCTTCGGGTGCCAGGGTCCGGAGTCCGCGGCGGGCCAAGTACTCCCCCGCCTCGCCCTCGGCCATTCCGCCGCCGCCCCACGGGCCCCAGGACACACTCGTCCCCGTCAGTCCGCGCGCACGTCTAGCGGCGACGAGCCCGTCCAGGAAGGCGTTCGCCGTCGCGTACGCACCCTGACTTCCGCTGCCCCAGGTCCCGGAGATGGAGGAGAACACGACGAACGCGTCGAGATCGCGGTCGCCGAGCTCGGCGTCGAGCCACCAGGCGCCAGCGACCTTCGCCGCCATCAACGGCGACCAGTCGTCAGTTCCGTCGGCGAGCACGGTCAGGGCCGCCGCGCCGGCCACGTGGAAGACGGCGGTCAGGTCCTCGCCGTGGGACTGGATCAGCTCGCGGACCTGGACGCGGTCGGATACGTCGCAAGGTACGAATATCGGCTCGGCGCCGAGAGCGGTCACCGCCTCGGCCAGTTGGTCGGCACCTTCGGCAGCGGCGCCCCGACGCGAGGCGAGCACCACGCGAGCCGCGCCGTGTTCGGCCACCCAGCGGGCGATGCGGCCGCCGAGGGCTCCGCTCGCGCCGGTGACCAGGACGGTTCCACCCGTGGTCCAGGTACCGGAAGCGGCGGCCGGGGCAGGTGCGGGGACGCGGACCAGGCGCTGGGCCCAGACGCCTTCGGCACGCACGGCCACCTGGTCCTCGGTGATTGTGTCAGTACCGGCGCCGAGTGCCGCTTGCAGGCGGTCAAGAACTGCGTCGTCGACGTCGTCAGGCAGGTCGACCACGCCGCGCCAGTTGTGCGGGTATTCCAGTCCGGCGACCCGGCCAAGGGCGAATTGCTGCCACGCCCAGGCGTTGAGCGGAGCACCGCCCGAGACCGGAGCGCCGCCGCGAGTCAGTGCCCAGATGCGGGCAGGTGTCTGGATAGCCGCTTGAACCAGACGGACATTGTCGACAATGCCGGATCCGAGCCCACTCCCAGCCTCTTGCTCCGTGACAGCCGCGCAACCGAGCAGCGAGACAACAGTGAACCTTTCAGGCCACTGATCGCCGTTAGCAGCCATCACTTCGAACTCGTCGAGAGTGAGAGTCCTGATAGTTGCGCCGCGCCGGGCCAAGCCGTCGCCCACAACTTCGGTCAGACCAGCGGGAACCCGGTCCGAGGTGACCAACAGCCATTCGCCATCAAGCGCGGTCGCCGACACGGCCACCGGTTCCCACGTCGTCTCATAGCGCCACCCCGCGACCCGTCCACGACCACGCCACCGAGCCAGCGCGGGCACAACGCCGGCCAGGGCATCCCGCTCACCGTCACCCACAACGCCCAGCGCATCAGCAACAGCATCGACGTCACCGCCACCGACAAGGTCCCAGAACGCGGCGTCGACTTCGGTCGTCGCCATGATCGCCTTCGCAACCGGGGCGTCGAGCCAATAGCGGGTGTGTTCGAAGGCGTAGGTGGGGAGCGCAACAGGGTTGAGCTGCGCGAGGTCCGCGCCATTGGCGATGACGTCCGGCCACTTGATACGCAACCCTGCGGCGTGGAGGGCGGCGGCGGTGCGGGTCAGCGCGAGCGGCTCGTCAACGTCCTTGCGGAGCGTCGGGACGACGGTCGCGGGCTCGGCGAGGACGTTGGAGATCATCGAGGTCAACACGCCATCCGGGCTGACGTCCACATAGACGGCTGCGCCCTGGGCAGCCAGGAAGGTCACGGCATCGCCGAAACGGACGGCTTCGCGGAGTTGGCGGACCCAATAGGTCGGGTCGATCGCCTCGCCGGACAGCTCAACACCGGTAAGGGTGGAGACCAGCTTCAGGCGCGGCGCGGAGGCCGGGACCGATGCGACGACCTGTTCGAACTCCGCGAGCGCCGAGTCCATGTGATGACTGTGGAAGGCATGAGAGACCGATAGACGCCGAGTCCTGTGGCCAGAGTCCTTATACCGCTCAACCAGCGCATCGACAGCATCCGCATCACCGGAGACGACGATCGAGGTCGGGCCGTTGACCGCTGCGATACCGACACCATCGGGCAGGCTCGCCAGCACCTCGGCCTCGGTCGCTTCCAGGGCGGCCATCGCACCACCGGCGCGCGCCTGACCCATCAACCGACCGCGCGCCGCAACGATCTTGCAGGCACCTTCGAGGTCCCAGACACCCGCGATGTGCGCGGCGCTCAACTCGCCGATCGAATGACCGCCGAGCCACGACGCGCTCAACCCCCACGCTTCCAGCTGCCGGAACGCCGCCACCTGCACCGCAAACAACGCAGGCTGAGTCACCTCAGTCCGATCAAGCGCCTCACCATCAGAGAGCAGCTCAATCGACAAACCCAGCAGCTCGCACGCCTCATCGAACACCTCAGTGAATACCGGCAACACACCCCGCAGCCCAAGACCCATCCCAAGACGCTGCGACCCCTGCCCGGAAAACAACACCGCCACCGAACCACTGACAATCGCTTTAGAGCTTGTAAGACCGCCGCCCTCCGCCAATTCCAACAGCTCTGTCACCAGCGCCTGGCGACTTTGACCAACCACCGCAGCGCGAACCCCGAATCGCGACCGCCCCGCCAACGCCAACCCGGTCTCAACCAGCCCCACATCCCCATCCGTCGCAAACTCCGCAAGCCGCCCCGCCTGCGCCCGCAGCGCCCCCTCCGACTTCGCCGACAACGTCCAAGCAACCCCACCCACCGGCACCGGCAATACCTCAACAACCGGCTCCGGATCCCCCTCCTCCACAATCACATGCGCGTTCGTCCCACTGATCCCGAACGACGACACCCCGGCCCTGCGCGGCCGCCCCGCATCCCGCGGCCACTCCCGAGCCGCCGTCAGCAGCTCCACCTCTCCCGCCGACCAATCCACCTGTGGCGAAGGCTCGTCCAGATGCAGCGTCCGGGGCATCGTCTCGTGCCGCATCGCCATAACGGTCTTGATCACCCCGGCCACACCCGCTGCGGCCTGCGTGTGCCCGATGTTGGACTTCACCGAGCCCAGCCAGATCGGCCCGTCGGCCCGGCCCTGCCCATACGTCGCCAGCAGAGCCTGCGCCTCGATCGGGTCGCCGAGCCGCGTGCCGGTGCCGTGGCCCTCGACCAGATCGACGTCGGAGACTTCGAGCCCTGCGTTGGCCAGCGCCTGAAGGATCACCCGCTCTTGCGACGGACCGTTCGGCGCCGTCAGACCGTTGGAGGCGCCGTCCTGATTCACCGCCGAGCCCTTGACGATCCCCAACACCCGATGCCCGAGCCGCCGTGCATCCGACAGCCGCTCCACCACCAACATCCCGACGCCCTCGCCCCAGCCGGTGCCGTCGGCGGAGCCGGAGTAGGACTTGCAGCGGCCGTCGGCGGCCAGGCCGCCTTGCTTGGCGAATTCGATGAACCCGGCCGGCACCGACATCACCGCGACACCGCCGGCCAGCGCCATCGTGCACTCGCCACTGCGCAGCGCCTGCGCCGCCAAATGCAGCGCCACCAGCGACGACGAACACGCCGTGTCGACCGTCACCGCCGGGCCGGTCAGGCCGAAAGCGTAGGCGACGCGGCCGGACATGACGCTGGCGGCCGTACCAGTGCCCAGATACAGCTCGGCGTCCGCGGGCGCGTAATCGCGCAGCGTCGCATAGTCCTGTGCATAGGTACCGACGAAGACGCCGGTCTCGCTGCCCTTGAGCCCGACCGGGTCCAGCCCGGCCCGCTCGAACGCCTCCCAGCTCGCCTCCAGCACCAACCGCTGCTGCGGATCCATGGCCAGCGCCTCGCGCGGCGAGATCCCGAAGAACGCGGCATCGAAACCGGAGGCGTCGGCGACGAAGCCGCCGCGCTCGGTGAACTCGCGTCCCAGCTCGTCGAGAGCGAAGTCGTAGATGTTGTCGAGCTTCCAGCCGCGATCGGTCGGGAACGGCGTGATGCCGTCGCGGCCCTGGGCGACCAGGTCCCAGAACTCCTCCGGCGTGCTGACGCCCCCGGGATACCGGCACGCCATCCCGACGATCGCGATCGGCTCGTCGGCCATGGCCGCGGCCCGCACCACCGTGGCCCGATCGTCGCCGAAGATCTGACGCAGCAGATACCGGGCGACGTCGTCCGGCGTCGGGTAGTCGAAGATGAGCGTCGCGGGCAGCCGCAGGCCGAGCGCGGAACCCAGGCTGTTGCGAAGCTCGACCGCCGTCAGGGAGTCGAAGCCCATCTCGTTGAACGCCCGTTCGGCGTCCACAGCGTCGGCCGAGGCGTGCCCGAGGACGACGGCGGCCTGCGCCCGCACGATCTCCAGCAGCGCCTCGTGCTGCTCCTCCCGCGTATTGCCCGCCAGCCGCGTGGCCAGCGCCGAACGCCCCTCGCCGCCGGCACTGGCCGCCGGGCGCGCCGGAATCCGTATCAGGCCACGCAAAAGGGCCGAGACCGAATCAGGGGTCGCCGTCGCCTGGATCGTGGCGACCTCCAGCCGGGTCGGGATCAGCACCGGCGGCACGTCAGCCGCGACGGATCCGGTCACGGCGTCGAACAGCGCCAGGCCGTCAGCAGTCGACAGCGCGCCGGTTCCGGCACGCGCCATCCGGGCCAAGTCGGTGTGGCTCAGCTGCGCGGTCATCCGCGTCGGCTCGGCCCACAGTCCCCACGCCAGGGACACCGCGGGCAGGCCACGGTGCCGCCGATGCGCGGCGAGCGCGTCCAGGAAGGCGTTGCCCGCCGCGTAGTTGGCCTGCCCGGGGCCACCGAATATCCCGGCGGCACCGGAGAACAGCACGAACGCATCGAGCGGCAGGTCGGCGGTCAGCTCGTGCAGGTTCCACGCGCCAAGGGCCTGCGGGGCCATGACCCGATCCAGGCGCTCACCGCTCATGGTCGCGACCACGCCGTCGTCGACGACGGCGGCGGCATGGACCACGGCCTTCACCGGCCGCTCGGCCGGGATGGCGGCCAGCAGCGCTGCCACTGCCTCGCGATCCGTGACGTCGCAGGCCACTGCCTCCGCTACCGCGCCGAGAGCGGCAAGGTCGGCCACCAAAGCGTCGGCCCCGGGCGTCGCGCCGCCGGTGCGCGAGGCCAGGACCAGGTGCCGAACGCCATGCGCCCCGACCAGATGCCGGGCGAGAATCGCCCCGAGACCGCCGGTGCCGCCGGTGATCAGCACCGTGCCCTCGGGGTCCCAGACCGGGCCCTGATCAGGGTCGGCAGGGGTCAGGTCCCGAGCCCGCGCCAGCCGCGGAGCATGCGGGCTCCCGGCACGAAGCGCAAGCTGCGGCTCGTCGCCCTCAGCGGCGCGCAGCAGTACGGTCCACGACTCGGGATCCCCGTCGAGATCGGCGAGCAGGAACCGCTCCGGATGCTCGGTCTGCGCCGAGCGCACCAGCCCCCAGACAGCGGCCGAGGCCAGGTCGGCAACCTCGCCGCCATCGGGGGAAGCGGCACCGCGCGTAGCGATGACCAGGCGCGCGCCCGGAACGCCATCGGTATCCGCGGCCCAAGCCCGGACGACGTCCAGCGTCTCGCTCAGCACTCGCGTGATGTCCGCGTACGTGTCGGCGGCCGGCACGGTGAACACCACCCGATCGGCGTCCTCGGCCGCGACCGGCTCCAGCCCGGACGCGGTCAGCGCGGCGAGCGCCGAACCAGTGTCGGGACCTGCGACGGCCCAGCGTCGAGGCGTGTGTTCCGGGCTCGGCGCGGCGATGGTCGTCCACTCGGTGACAAAGAGGGAGTCACGCTCGGGACCTCGGCTCAGGCCTCTGAGTTCGGTGTCGGGCAGGGCACGAGTCCGCACCGCATCGACGGTCAGGACAGGTGTTCCGTCCTGGTCGGCCGCGGTGATCGCAATGGTGTCACCGTTGCCGTCGCCTCGCAGCCGAACCCGCAGCCCGGCGCTCCCCGCCGCATGCAGCCGCAGGTTCCGCAGAGTACTGACGGCGCGCAGACCGGGCTCGCGCCCCGCGCCATCCGTGGCGGCCAAAGCCTGAAGCGCGGCGTCGAGCAACGCCGGATGCAAGCCGTAGGCAGCGGCCTGCGCAGCTGTCGACTCGGGCAGCGCGACCTCGGCGAACAGGTCACGCCCGCGCCGCCACAGCCCGGTCAGCCCTCGCACCGTCGGCCCGAACGCCGCGCCGGCACCCGCCAGACGCTCGTAGAGCGCGTCAACGGACACTGATACAGCACCGGCCGGAGGCCACTCGCCTGTCAGGTCCGCAGTGTCCGGCGCAGCGTCGGCGCCGACCGGCTCCAACATGCCAGTGGCATGCTCGACCCAGTCGCCATCACCGGGTTCGGCGTCGCGGGCGGAGGTGTGGACGGCCAGCGGACGGCTTCCATCGGCCTCCGGCGCGCCGACCGTGACCTGCACGGCCACGCTGCTGCCTTCGGGGATCGGCACCGGCGCGTGCAGGTCCAGGCTCCGCAACCGGCCGCAGCCGACCTCGTCACCGGCGCGCACTGCGAGTTCCACCAGCGCCGCCTCCGGCAACAGCACCAGGCCGCCGAGGACCCGGTCGGCCAGCCACGGCTGCGCGGCCTGGGAGAGTCGTCCGGTGAGCACGACGCCACGGCCACCGGCCAGCGATACCGTAGCGGCCAGCAGCGGGTGCGCGGCCACACCGAGCCCGGCGGCGCGCAAATCGCCGGTAGCGGCGCCGCCACCCTCCAACCAATAGCGAGCATGTTCGAACGCGTAGGTGGGCAGCTGGACGCGACGCCCCGTGGTCTGCCCGGCGTAGACGCGCGGCCAGTCGACAAAGCGGCCCGCGGCCTCGATACCGGCGACCGCGTCCAACAGGGCGGCGTCCTCGGCCCGGTCGACGCGGGCCACCGGCAGCACCGTGCACCGCTCGGCGACCTCGTCCGGCAGCGCGCCGGAGATCATCGACGTCAGCACGCCGTCCGGGCTGACGTCGACGAACAGGGTCGCACCCTGCGCGGCGGTCCAGTGCACGCCGTCGGCGAACCGCACCGCACGCCGCGCGTGGTCGACCCAGTAGGCGGGGTCGGTCACCAGCGCCGTGGCGTCGCCGCCGGTGAGGTTGGAGACCAGTCCGGCTCGCGGCGTCTGACAAGGCACTGATTCCAGCAGCGCACGGAACTCGTCCAGGACCGCGTCCATGTGCGGGGAGTGGAAAGCGTGCGACACACGCAGCGAGCGCACTTTTCGCCCCTCGGCACGCCACCGCTCGCCCAGCGTCTCCACCAGATCGGCGTCGCCGGAGACGACCACCGAGCGCGGGCCGTTGACGGCGGCGATGTCCACGCGGTCGGTCAGCCCGGTGAGCTGTTCGGCGATCTCCGCCTCGGTGGCGGCCACGGCCAGCATCGCGCCGCCGGACCGGGCCTGCTGCATCAGGCGGCCGCGAGCAGCGACGACCGCGCAGGCGGCGGGCAGATCCCACAGCCCGGCCAGGTGCGCGGCGGTCAGCTCGCCGATCGAGTGGCCGCCGAGGAAGTCGGCGCGCAGACCCCAGGCTTCGAGCTGCCGGAACCACGCCACCTGCACGGCGAACAGCGCCGGCTGAGTGAACTCGGTGCGTCCGAGCTGCTCGCCGTCGGCCAGCAGCGTCAGCAGCGGCACGCCGAGCAACGGGTCCAGATGTGCGCGGACTTCGTCGAGCGCCTCGGTGAACTCCGGCAGCAGACCATACACACCGAGCCCCATGGCAGCACGCTGCGAACCCTGCCCGGAGAAGAACACCGCCGTCAGACCGCCGGTGCTCGACGCGGCGCGGTGCACGGCGGCGGTGGGAGCCTCGGCGGCGATCGAACGCAGAGCGCTGATCAAGTCGGCCCGGTCGGCGCCGGTGACAACGGCGCGATGCGAAAGCTTCGCACGCTGTGTGGTCAACGCCAGCGCGATATCGGCGAGCCCTGTCTCACTGCCGTCGTCTCCGGCCGTATCTGCCCAATCCGCAAGCTTCGCCGCCTGGGCACGCAACGCGGCAGCCGTCTTGCCGGAGACTGCCCACGCGACCGGCCGACCCGCGTCAGGAGCGCTGACGGTCTCGACCTCAGCCGCGTCCTGGTCACCCTCTTCGAGAATGATGTGCGCGTTGGTGCCGCTGATGCCGAACGACGACACCCCCGCACGCCGCGGGCGGCCCTCGACCGCCGACCACTCGCGGGCCTCGGCCAGCAGCTCGATCCGGCCGACGCTCCAGTCCACGTGCGGCGACGGTGCGTCCACATGCAGCGTCGCGGGCATGACGCGATGCCGCAACGCCTGCACCATCTTGATGATCCCGGCGACCCCGGCGGCGGCCTGGGTGTGCCCGATGTTCGACTTGATCGACCCCAGCCACAGCGGCGCGTCCTGCGATCGGCCGCGGCCGTAGGTGGCCAGCAGTGCTTGGGCCTCGATCGGGTCGCCGAGCCGGGTGCCGGTGCCGTGGCCCTCGACCACGTCGACGTCGTGCGCTGAGATCCCGGCGTTGGCCAGCGCCTGGAGGATCACCCGTTCCTGCGACGGACCGTTCGGCGCGGTCAGACCGCTGCTGGCGCCGTCCTGGTTGACCGCGCTGCCCCGGACGACGGCCAGCACCTGGTGCCCGGCGGCGCGCGCGTCGGAGAGCCGCTCGACCACCAAAACGCCGACGCCCTCGGCCCAGCCGGTCCCGTCGGCGGCGGCCGCGTAGGACTTGCACCGGCCGTCGGGCGCCAGTCCGCGCTGCCGGCTGAACTCCACGAACCCGTCCGGGGTGGACATCACCATCGCCCCGCCGACCAGCGCGAACGAGCACTCCCGGTTGCGCAGCGCCTGCGCGGCCAGGTGCAGCGCCACCAGCGAGGACGAGCACGCGGTGTCGACGGTGACGGCGGGCCCTTCGAGCCCGTAGGCGTAGGCCAGGCGGCCGGAGACCAGGCTCGCGGCGTTGCCGGCGGTGAAGTAGCCCTCTGATTCCGAGGCCCCGCCGCCGAGCACCAGCCGCGAGTAGTCCTGCATGCTGGTGCCGACGAACACCGCGCCGTCACGGCCGCGCAAGGCCGCCGGGTCGATCCCGGCGTCCTCGATCGCCTCCCACACCGTCTCCAGCAGCAGCCGCTGTTGCGGGTCCATCGCGAGCGCCTCGCGCGGCGAGATGCCGAAGAACCCGGCGTCGAAATCCGCGACCGCGTCAAGGAATCCGCCTTCGCGGACGTAGCTGGTGCCGGGCCGGTCCGGATCCGGGTCGTAGAGCCGTTCCAAGTCCCAGCCGCGGTCCTCGGGGAAGCCGGAGACCGCGTCGCGGCCCTGAGCGACCAGCTGCCACAGCTCGTCGGCGCCGCGCACTCCGCCGGGCATCCGGCAGGCCATGCCGACGATCGCGATCGGTTCGCGCGCCCCGGCCTCGAACTCCCGCAGCCGCAGTCTGGTGCGCTGGAGGTCCGCGGTGACCCGCTTGAGATAGTCGAGGAGTTCTTCTTCCCTGTTCATCGCGTACCTCGCGCCTACCTAGACGGGTTACCGAACGGATTGTCAGTGGACTGCGACCACGGGCCGGGCGGCCGGCATCAGGGCACGGCGCAGCCGCACGAGGCGTCGCACCTCGCGCACCGTGGTCGGTCGAGCGTGGAACGCGGTGGCCCGGAGTCCGGGCCACCGCGCAGAGGTCAGGGCCGGGTCCGCGGCCGGGTCGACGTCGTCGTCATCACTCGGCCGCGGTCCCGGCCGGCTCGTACACCGCCTCGGGGTCGGCGCGCACCTGCGCGTCGAGCTCCTCGGCGTCCTTGCCGACGACGATGCGCCACCGGCCGGCGCGCACCGCGTCCAGGATGATCGCGGCGGCCTCGGCCGCGGTCACCGGCGCCGACTCCCGGAACAGCACTCCGGGCCGGATCATGAACTGGCGCAGCTCCTCGGTGGTGGACTCGGCCGGCACGCCGTAGCGGGCCAGGATCGGCCGCTGCGCCTCGATCTCGGCCTCGGTCATGGTCTCCGGGTCCCCTTCGCCATGGGCCAGGCGGCTGTTGGCGAAGAAGTCGGTGCCGATGTGGCCGGGCAGCACCACGGCCGCGCTCACGTGCGGCGCGTGCTCGCGCAGGTCCTCGATCAGCGCTTCGGTGAAGGCCTTCACCGCGGCCTTGGCGGTGCCGTAGGCGGTCAGCGGCCGGTTCGGGCCGTGGGTGGGGCGCAGCGCGTTCATGCTGCTGGTGTTCACCAGGACCCCTTCGGGGCCCTCGATCAGCAGCGGCAGGAACGCCCGCGTGCAGTAGTAGACGCCCCACCAGTCGATCGCGAAGACCCGCTCCCACATGGCGCGCGGGTCGTCGATGAAGCTGCCCGCGCCGCCGATGCCGGCGTTGTTGAAGACCAGATTCAGGGCTCTGCCGGGGTGGGCGGCGAGCACCTCGTCCTTGAACCGCAGGACCTGTGTCTCGTCGGAGACGTCACAGGCGTGCGCGGTGACGGCGGTGCCGGCCGGGGCCACCGCGCGGGCCGCCTCGGCGACCTGCTCGGCCCCGGCCAGGTTCAAGTCGCAGGCGGCGACCGAGCAGCCCTGCCCGGCCAGCGCCAATACCAGCTCGCGGCCCATCCCGGAGCCGCCGCCGGTGACCACCGCGAATTTGCCGGCGAAGGTGTCCACGATTCCTCCTCCGGCTCAGTCCAGCTCGCGGGCGCGCGCCGCGACCAGCATCAGGCCACTGCCGTGCTCGGCGTACGCGGACACGTCGAAACCGTCGGCGTCCAGCGCGGCGCGCAGGGCCTCGGGCTCGTAGAGATCCAGGGTCTTGATGTTCAGCTTCTGCTGGAAGTAGCGGCCGACGGGGTTCGGCGAGGGCCGGTAGGCCAGGAAGGTGAACACGCCGCCGGGCCGCAGCACTCGGCGCATCTCGGTGATCAGCGACGGCTTGTCGCTGGCGCCCTGCCACACGTTCCAGCAGTTGACCGCACCGACGCTGTGGTCGGCGAACGGCATGTCGTAGCACATCGCGCGCAGCGCGGTCAGGCCGTGGGCGCGGCCGCGCACGAAGCGCAGCATCGGGCCGGACTGGTCGACCAGCGCGATCCGGTCGGCGCCGAACATCTCGGCGAACAGCTTCGTGGTCTTGCCGTTGTCCGGGCCGATGTCGATGATCGGGCCCTCGGCCGGGACGAAGTGCTCGCGCAGGAACGCGTCCTCCTGGTCCAGCGTCAGCGCCGCGCCCCAGTTCTCGCCGACCAGGCGCAGGAACGCCTCCCGGATGCCGCGGCCGTAGGCGGGCAGCACGAACGGGTCGTAGATGTCGTCGACCTCGGGGATGAAGTCCAGGTACTCCTCGCCCACCGGATAGGTCTTCTCGCAGGCCTCGCAGGCCGCGCAGGCCGCGTCCGAGCCGACGGCGGTGATCGGGCCCTGACACGTCGGGCAGCGCATCGCGGCGGCCAGCGGGGTCGCGCCGCCCACGACGGCGGCCACGTCGAACCGGGCCGGGTCGGGCACGCTGACGGTCGGCGTCCGCGCCGGGTCGTAGGGGGCGAGCTCGCGCTCCTGGGCCAGCCACAGCGCGCGCCCGCCGTCGACGGCGCGCAGCGAGTCGGCGTCCATCACCCACACCAGCTTGATCTTCTCTTCGTCCAGGTCGAGCCAGGACGCCCAGCCGCCGACGCCGGGCAGCTCGTCGGCGGGGATGTCCCAGACCGTCGGCGCCGGGAAGGTGCGGCCGACGCGCAGCACGCCTTCCTTGTCGGCGACGTCCGGGACGCTCAGGCTGCGCTCCAGGCGGCTGGCCTCCTCGGCGGTCAGGTTCAGGCCCTTGGCGGCGGCGAGGGTCTGGTCGGCGTCCTCGGGGAAGTGCTCGACCAGGTACAGCAGGGCACTGCGAAGCATCTCGTCGTCGCCGTGCTTGGCCAGCAGCTCCAGGGCCCCGGGGACGGTGCCGCGGATCCGGTTCCGGGTGGCGGCGTCGACGCCCTCGGCCTCGGCGATCAGACCGAGCAGCAGCGCGGTCAGCGCCTGCCGGCGGCCGTCCGCCGCCGGGAAGGCGGACACCAGTCCGGCGACGGCGTCGTAGGCGGCGGGCCGCACCGTGCCGTCGGTCCACAGCGATTCCAGGAGCGGCCAGAAAGCACCGACCAATCCGCTCGGAGAAGCCGCGTTGAACGCGTTGAAACTCTCGGCGAACGATATTCCGTCGCCAATCACTGATTCCATTTCACTGGTCGGCATGCTCGAAATCCTACCTATGGGGTTACCGGCGTCGGAGAATGTTAGGGGGCGTACCCGGCCCGAACCCCTAAGCCCCCAGGGGTGTCGAGCACGCCGCCTTGACCTGCTGTTTCAGTCCAGCTTCTTGAGGTAGTTGCTGTACATCCGCAGGTTGCGGTTCATGGCCTCGGTCGAGTCCTGCTTCAGGTACTTGGTGATCCAGCCGAGGACCTTCAGGCCGTACTTGTTGTCCATCATCTGCGCGGTGATGGTCAGGGCCCGGACTTTCGAACGGCGGGTATTGCAATAGGTGCGCAGCTGCGCCGAGGGGTCGCCGTTGCCGTCGCGCAGGGTCTGGGTCAGGACCCAGGCGTCCTCAAGGGCCTGATTCACGCCCTGCGCGGTGCGCGGGGAGACCACGTGCGCGGCGTCGCCGACCAGCGTCATGCGGCCCTCGCCCCAGTGCCGCGGCACCTTGTGGCGGACGAACGGGAAGACGCTGACGTCGTTCTCCTCGATCGAGTCCAGCAGCGTCGGGACCGGTTCGGCCCAGCCGCCGAAGCGGGCCTTGAGGTTGCCGACCTTGGTGCCGGTGTCCACCTCGCTGGAGCCGTCCGGCAGCCGCGGGATCTTGTCGCCTTCCTCCCAGGGCGTCTCGAAGGCCCAGAACAGCTGGCCGAACCCGATCGGGTGCAGCGCCGCGATGCCGTTCGCGCCGGAGAAGGCCTGCACCTTCGCCTGGCCGGTGAGCTCGATGTCGGCCTTGGTCGCGCCGTGCCAGGCGGCCCAGCCGGTGTAGGCGGCCGGGCGCGGGCCGTGGATCGTGCGGCGGACGATGGATCCGAGGCCGTCGGCGCCGATCAGGACGTCGCCCTCGGCCTTGGTGCCGTCGGCGAAGGTGGCCAGCGCGCCGGTGGCCTTGCGGCCGGCGCCGCCGACGTTGCGCACCGCGGTGCACTGCTTGTTCAGGCGCAGCGTGCCCTCCGGCAGCAGTTCGGCGAGGCGGGCCACGAGGCGGGGACGCCCGATCATGATCGGCGGCGTGCCGTAGTACTCCTCCATCCCGGCGTACTCGGTGTGGAAGATGACGGTGCCGTTGTCGAGCACCTGCTCCCCGATGTCCATGGGCATGCCGAGCTCGCGCGCGGGGATGCCGAGGGAGTCCACGATGCCGCAGCCGTTCGGCCACACGATCATGCCGTTGCCGGTGGCGCGCAGCTCCGAGGAGCGCTCGTACACCTCGACCTCGTGGCCCTCGGCCAGCAGTCCGGCCGCGGCGGCCAGGCCGCCGACCCCGGCTCCGATGATGACGACTTTCACGGTTCCACCTCTCTGGGAGCTGTGCTGAACGTCGGGGTTTCTCAGTGCCCGTCGAGGGCGTCGTCCAGGCCGAGGTCGTCCCGGATGAAGGACAGGACCTCGTCCACGCCGGCGGACCGCAGGTCGGGCAGTCCGCCGTCGGGGCGGCCGGGATCGGAAAGGGCACCGTCGGCGCGGCCGTCGTCGGACCGCCACAGCCGGAGCAGCCGCTCCAGACCGGCGGTCACGCGCTCGCGCTCGGAGCGTTCGGCGCTCGGCGTCGCCAGCGCACGCTCCAGCCGTTCGAAGTCGGCCGCCGTCGCGACGCCGTGACCGGGGGATCCGGGCGTGGTGTCGGCGGCGTCAGCAGCGTCGGCGACGAGCGCGGTCAGCTGTTTGACGATCGCGGCGACGGTGCCGTGATCGAAGATGAGGGTCGCGGGCAACCGCAGGCCGGTGGCCGTACTCAGCCGGCGGCTGAGCTCGACGCCGGTGACGGAGGAGAGGCCGAGTTCGAGCAGGCCGCGGTCGACGTCGATCTCCTCGGCGGCGTAGCCGAGGAGCCGCTGCACCTGGTCGCGGACCAGGCTGAGAAGGAGATCTGTGCGCTGTGCCGACGAGGCGGCGAACAGGCGCTCGCGCCAGGGGTGGTCGTCGGACTGGCTGTCGTCGTGGTCGGTGGTCTCGGCGGACATGGTCGCGGCCAGGTGCGGGTTCGCGTGTCCGCCGCCGGACATGGCGAGCCAGTATCGGGTCCGGGCGAAGGCGTGAGTAGGAAGTTCGATTCCTGCGATCTCGGTTTCGAGCTCGGCCGGCTGACTCTGTTCGGCAAGCACGGTGGGCCAGGCGATCCGTGCCGCTCCGACAACGTCCAGCGCGGCAGCGGCGTGGAGCAGCGCGACCGGCTCCGGGACTTCCGCGCTCAGGGTCGGGACGACCGGGGTCTCGGCCGCCTCCTCCGGCAGCGCCCCGCTGATCATCGAGGTCAGCACGCCGTCCGGGCTGACGTCGACGAAGGCTGCGACTCCCCGCCGGGCCAGGAACGTCACGGCGTCGGCGAACCGGACCGGCTCGCGGAGCTGCCGTACCCAATAGCCGGGATCGGTCGCCTGATCGTCGAGTTCGAGGCCGGTCAGCGTGGACACGAGGCGCAGACGCGGCGCCGACGCCGGAACGGAGGCGACGATCCGTTCGAACCCTGCGAGCGCGTCGTCCATATGAGCGCTGTGGAAGGCGTGCGACACGGTGAGCCTTCGTGCTCTGCGACCGGCGGCCTTGTAGCTCGCGACGAGGGCTTCGACCGCTTCGGCGTCCCCGGAGACGACGGCCGACGTCGGCCCGTTGACGGCGGCGAGGCCGATGTGGCCGTCGACGGTTGCCAGGTCTTCGAGGACCTGGGCCTCGGTCGCCTCCAACGCGGCCATCGCGCCGCCGGCGCGCGCCTGGCCCATCAGCCGTCCGCGCGCGGCCACGATCCGGCAGGCGCCTTCGAGGTCCCACACGCCGGCCAGGTAGGCTGCGGTCAGCTCGCCGATGGAGTGGCCGCCGAGCCAGGACACTGTCAGGCCCCAGGCTTCGAGCTGGCGGAAGGTCGCGACCTGGATCGCGAACAAGGCGCGCTGGGTGATCTCGGTTCGGTTCAGCCGTTCGGCGTCGCCGAGAGTGTCCAGGTCGAGGCCGAGTTCGGCGCACACCAGATCGAGGATCTCGGTGAACACCGGTGCGACTCCGTGCAGGCCGAGGCCCATCGCAGCACGCTGTGAACCCTGGCCGGAGAACAGCGCCGCCACGCCGCCGTCGGTGTCGTCGAGGCGCGCGGCGCCAGAACCAGGAGCGGTGAAGAGGCCCGGCGCGGGCACGCCCTCGGCAAGCAGGCGGAGCCGTTCGACCAGCTCGGCGCGATCGGCGCCGACCACGGTCGCGCGGTGGGCCAAGCGGGCACGCCGCGTCGCCAGCGCCAGCCCGCTCTCGACGATGCCGTCAGCGCTGTCGGCGGCCCACTGCGCAAGGCGCGAGGCCTGGCCGCGCAGGCCGCGCCCGGATCTGCTCGACAGCAGCCACGCCACGCCGCCGGCCGGGACCGGCAACGGTTGTTCGGACGGCTCGGGGTTCGGGTCGCCTTCCTCGATGACGACGTGGGCGTTGGTGCCGCTGATCCCGAAGGAGGACACGCCGGCCAGGCGGGCCCGGTTCGGGTCGCGCGGCCAGGCCCGGGCACCGGTCAGCAGCCGGACGTCGCCGTCGGACCAGTCGACGTGCGGGGACGGTTCGTCCACGTGCAGCGTGACGGGCATTTCAGCGTTCTGCATCGCCAGCACGGTCTTGATGACGCCCGCAACGCCCGCGGCCGCCTGGGTGTGGCCGATGTTCGACTTCACCGAGCCGAGCCAGAGCGGTCCGCCGCTCCGGTCCCGGCCGTAGGTGGCCAACAGGGCCTGGGCCTCGATCGGGTCGCCGAGCTTGGTGCCGGTACCGTGGCCCTCGACGAGATCGACGGCGGCGGCGCTGATCCCGGCGGCGGCGATCGCCTGTCGGATCACCCGTTCCTGCGAAGGCCCGTTCGGCGCGGTCAGGCCGTTGGAGGCGCCGTCCTGGTTCACCGCCGAGCCGCGGACCACGCCGAGCACACGGTGACCGAGGCGGCGCGCGTCGGAGAGCAGCTCCACGGCCAGCATGCCGACACCCTCGCCCCAGCCGGTCCCGTCAGCGGCTCCGGCGAAGGACTTGCAGCGGCCGTCTGCGGCCATGCCGCCCTGGCTGGCGAATTCGGGGAACAGCATGGGAGTGGCCATCACCGTGACGCCGCCGGTGAGGGCGAGCGCGCACTCGCCGTTGCGCAGCGCCTGCGCTGCCCAGTGCAGCGCCACCAGCGAGGAGGAGCAGGCGGTGTCGACGGTCACGGCCGGACCGGTAAGGCCGAGCGTGTAGGAGACGCGGCCGGACATGACGCTGGCCGAGCTGCCGACGCCCAGATGGCTCGCGACCTCGGGGGCGACGCCGGGATCGGACGCGGCGACCCGGCCGTAGTCCTGGCCGTTGGTGCCGATGAAAACGCCGGTGTCGGTGTCGCGGAGGGCCTCCGGGTCGATGCCCGCGCGTTCGAGGGCTTCCCAGGCGGTTTCGAGCAGCAGGCGCTGCTGCGGGTCCATGGCCAGGGCCTCGTTCGGGCTGATGCCGAAGAAGCCCGCGTCGAAGTCGCCGGCTCGGTGGAGGAAGGCACCGCGGCGGGCGTAGGCAGGTCCAGTCGAGTCATCGGGCTCTGCGATGGCGTCGGCGGACCATCCGCGGTCGGTGGGGAAGCCGGTCATCGCGTCCGCGCCGTCGGCAAGAAGCTGCCAGAACGCCTCCGGGGTGTCGGCGCCGCCGGGGAACCGGCAGGCCATGCCGACGATCGCGATCGGCTCGTCGACGGGGATCGGGTTCCGCTTGCTGGGCGTCCGCTTCGGTCCGGTCGTGGAAACACCGCTGACTGCACCTGGCAGGCGGTCCCGCAGGTAGCGCGCGAGCGCGCGGGGGCTGGGGTGGTCGAACACAAGGGTTGCGGGCAGCGAGAAGCCGATAGCCGCTGCCAGTGTGTTCCGGACTTCGACGGCCATCAGCGAGTCGACGCCGAGGACCTTGAACGATTCGTCGGCGTCGACGGTCTCCGGGCCGGTATGACCAAGGACGCCGGCGACGCGGATGCGGACCAGGGCGAGGAGTTCGCGAAGCTGGGCCTCGTCATCGAGGGCTGATAGCTCGGCTGCCAGTCCGTGGGCGGCAGCGGAGGAGACTGCACCGGCGGTCGTCACGGCGCGCCGGGGAGTGTCTCGCACCAAGCCGCGCAGCAGGTCAGGAACCCGATCGAGGCGACGCACCGCCGTCGGGTCGAGGCGCAGCGGCACGACGAGCGGCAGACCGGTGGCGACTCCGGAGTCGAACAGCTCAAGACCCTGATTCACGGAGAGTGGGACTGCGAAACGCTGAAGGCGCTGGCGCTCGCTGGCTGTGAGGCGACCGCCCATGCCGTGGGTTTCGTCCCACAGACCCCAGGCCAGCGAGGTCGCCGGGAGGCCTTGTGCATGGCGCCAGGCCGCGAGGCCGTCCAGGTAGGCGTTGCCCGCCGCGTAGTTCGCCTGGCCGGCGCCGCCCAGGATGCCTGCGGCGCCGGAGAAGAGGACGAAGGCGGTCAGCGGCAGGTCGGCGGTGAGTTGGTGCAGGGTCCAGGCCGCGTCGACCTTGACGCGGAAGACGCGGTCGAGGTGCGGGCGGGTGAGCGAAAGGGCGAGCGCGTCGTCCACGACTCCGGCGACGTGCACCACGCCGCGCAGGGGCAGATGCGACGGAACGCTGGTGAGGAGGTCACGGACGGCCGAGGTCTCGGCGGCATCGGCGGCGGTGAGGCGGACGCGGGCGCCGAGGCCCGACAGCTCGGCCGCCAACGCCAGCGCGTCAGGGGCCGCCGGGCCGGAGCGGGAGACAAGCAGGAGGCTGCGAATGCCGTGGGTCCGGACGAGATGGCGTGCCACGTGGCGGCCGAGTCCGCCGGTCACACCGGTGATGAGGACTGTGCTGTTGGGATCCCATGAGGTGGCAGGCTCAGTTGGCGTCGGTATCCGCGTCAGCCGAGGCACCAGAACAGCACCGCTGCGAATGGCTGCCTGCTCGGCGTCGCCTAGTTCGGCCAAGAGCGGCGCCACGTGTTCCGGGGTGCTTTCAGAATCCGTGTCGACGAGTACCAAGCGGCCGGGGTGCTCCGACTGGACCGTGCGAATCAGTCCCCATACAGCGGAGCCGCCGAGATCAGTCACGGTATCGCCGACCGCGCCACGGGTCACGACAGCGAGTCGCCCTGCGGGATCGCCTCTCAGCCACTCCTGGACTTGTTCCAGGACCTGCCAGACCACATCGGCGACTTGGCCTTCGGGAACGAAGATCCACTCAGTCGGCGTCTCCGGGGTCGCTGCCTGCTGAGCCGGAGGCACCGGGATCCACTCCAGGCCGAGCAAGCCATCGGTCGTGGTTCCCCGTCCCCAGGCGCGAACCTGGTCGGTCTCCACCGGCCGCGAAACCATCGACCCGACCGAGATCACGACATCGCCGGCGTCGTCCACGCCCAGCACGCCGACGCCGGTGGCGTCAGCCGATATCCGCACGCGGAGGCTGCGCGCGCCGATGGCTGTGAGGTGCACATCCGACCAGGCAAACGGCATACGCACGCCGTCGCCGCCGTCGGCGAGCGCCCAGGCCTGCAATGCCGCGTCCAGGAGCACCGGGTCCAGGCCGAAGCCCCGGTCTGTGTCGTTGGCATCGTCGAGGGCGACTTCGGCGAACACCTCTCCGTCGCGACTCCACGCGCGGCGCAGCGCCCGGAAGGACGGACCGTACTCGACACCGATATCGGCTAGTCGGTCATACATACCTTCGACCGGCAGTGGATCCGCGCCGCGCGGCGGCCACTGTTCGAACACTGTGACGTCTGGTCCGGGCTGCTCAGGCGCGCCGACGAGGGAGCCGGCGGCGTGCAACATCCACTCGGACTCAGTGTCCTGGTTCTCGGGACGGGTATGAATCGTCAGGCTCCGCGCCTGTGCACCGGCCGGGGCACTGACGGTCAGCCGCACCTGAAGTGCGCTGTCGGTGGAGAGGACGACAGGAGCCTGCAACGTCAGCTCCCCGACGCCGCCGCAGTCGGTCTCCTGCGCGGCCCTAAGCGCCAGCTCCACCAGGGCTGCTCCGGCGAGCAGGACCGTCCCGGAGACGGCGTGGTCCGCCAGCCATGGCTGCGTGGCGACGGACAGCCGACCGGTCAGCACGCAGCCGCCGTCGGCCAGCGGGACTGCTGCGCCCAGGAGAGGATGCCCGGTTGGAACGAGCCCTGCCGCGGCGACGTCGCCGATCACAGAGCTCTGGCTCTCCAGCCAGTAGCGTGCGCGGTCGAAGGCGTACGGCGGCAGCGTCAACGATGCCACGCTCTGGCCTGCGGCTGTGGCTGCGGCATCGGAATCGGCATCGGGGCCGTCGGTCAGCAGCTTCGGCCACGCGATCGGAGCGCCGGCGGTGAACAGCCGTGCGGCCGAGACCAGCAGGGCGTTCGCGTCCGGTAGGTCACGCCGCAGGGTGCCGCTGACGGCTCCGGATTCTCCCAGCAGGTCAAAGAGCTGCTCGATGCCGGAGGTCAGAACCGGATGGCCGGAAGCCTCCACGAACAGGCGATGCCCATCACGCATCAGCTGTTCGACAGCGGGAGCGAAGGCCACCTGCTGGCGAAGGTTCCGGTACCAGTAGTCGGCGTCGGCTTCGAGACCGGTCATCCATTGCCCGGTCACCGTCGACAGCCAGCGCCGACCCGGTGCCGGCTCACGCGGACTCAGCCCGGCCAGCTCGTGGCGCAGGACGTCCTCGATCTGTTCGACCATCGGCGAGTGCGAGGCGTAGTCGACATCGACGACCCGCACGCGGACCTCGCGGGCCTCCATGTCCGCGGCGAAGCTCAGGACCGCCTCGCGCTCGCCGGCGACCGTCACCGCGCCCGGGCCGTTCACCGCCGCGATCGACACCGCGCCGGACAGCCAGGTCTCGACGTCGGCCGCCGAGGCTGCGATCGAGGCCATGGCGCCCGATCCCGCGAGGTGGTCGCGAATCACCCGCGAACGCACCGCCACGACGCGAGCGCCGTCCTCAACGCTGAGGGCGCCGGCCACGACGGCCGCCGCGATCTCGCCCTGCGAGTGCCCGACCACGACCGAAGGCGCGACACCCAGCGACTCCCACATCCGCGCCAGGCCGACCATGACAGCCCACAGCACCGGCTGGACCACGTCGACCCGACCGAGCCAGGCTTCGTCCGATCCGAACAGTACGTCCACGAGGTCGAAATCAGTCCACTGTCGCAGTGCCGCGCCGCATTCGGCGATCGTCTCGGCGAAGACCCCGCCGTTGGTCAACATGCCGGCGCCGACGCCGATCCTTTGCCAGCCTTGTCCCGGGAACACCAGCACGCCGCCGCCGGACACATCGGGCAGCGCCGTTCCCGCGATCGAGGTCGGGTCCCCCGCGGCGATCGATCGCAGGCCCTCGACCAGCGCGCGCCGATCCTGGCCGACGACCACTGCGCGGTGCGCGAACCGTGAACGTCGGGCCAGAGCCAGACCGGTCTCGACGAGTCCGTCGTCGCCGCCCGCGCCGTCGGCATCGTCCGCACCGACCGCCCTGTCCGCACCATCCGTCGCCCATTGCGCGAGGCGCGAGGCCTGCGCGCGGAGCGCGGCCTCCGACTTCGCCGACAGCGCCCACGCGATCCCACCCGCCGGGCTCGGCAGCCCCTCAACCGCCGGCTCCGGGTCACCCTCTTCGACGATGATGTGCGCGTTGGTTCCGCTGATCCCGAACGAGGACACGCCCGCACGGCGCGGACGACCCTCGGTCCGGCGCCACTCGCGCGCTCGCGCGAGCAGTTCCACGTCCCCCGCCGACCAGTCGACCTGCGATGTGGGCTCGTCCACGTGCAGCGTCGGCGGCATCAGCTCGTGCCGGAGCGCCAGCACGGTCTTGATGATCCCCGCCACACCGGCCGCGGCTTGGGTGTGGCCGATGTTCGACTTCACCGATCCCAGCCACAGCGGCTCGTCGGCCGTCCGGCCCTGGCCGTAGGTCGCCAACAGCGCCTGCGCCTCGATCGGGTCGCCGAGCGTGGTGCCGGTGCCGTGGCCTTCGACCAGGTCCACGTCCTGCGTCTCAAGACCCGCATTCGCCAGGGCTTGCAGAATCACGCGCTCCTGGGAGGGGCCGTTGGGCGCGGTGAGACCGTTCGACGCACCGTCCTGATTCACCGCCGAGCCCCGGACCAGGCCCAGCACGCGGTGGCCGCGCTTGCGGGCCTCCGACAGCCGCTCCACCACCAGCATCCCGATGCCCTCGGCCATGCCGAAGCCGTCGGCGCCGGCGGCGAAGGCCTTGCACCGGCCGTCGGCCGACAGGCCCTGCTGGCGGCTGAACTCGACGAACGGCCACGGCTTGGCCATCACCGTCACGCCTCCGGTCAGCGCCATCGAGCACTCGCCGGAGCGCAGCGCCTGCGCCGCCAGATGCAGCGCCACCAGCGACGAGGAGCACGCGGTGTCCACAGTCACCGCCGGGCCTGTCAGCCCTAGGACATAGGACACGCGGCCCGACATCACGCTCGCCGAGCTGCCGATGCCGACGTAGCCCTCCACCTCGTCGGGCAGCCCGACGGCGTCGCGGCCGTAGTCCTGGCCGTTGGTGCCGACGAACACGCCGGTCGCCGATCCGCGCAGCGTGTCCGGCTCCACGCCGGCCTGCTCCAATGCCTCCCAGGACGTCTCCAGCAACAGGCGTTGCTGCGGGTCCATGGCCAGCGCTTCGCGCGGCGAGATCCCGAAGAACGCGGCGTCGAACTGCGCGGCGTCGTGCAGGAACGCGCCGTGGCGGGCGTAGGTGCGGCCGGGCGTGAGCGGCTCGGGGTCGTAGATGCCCTCCACGTCCCAGCCCCGGTCGGTCGGGAACCCGGTGACGGCGTCCCGGCCCTGCGCGAGCAGCTGCCAGAACTCCTCCGGCGTCGTGGCCCCGCCGGGGAAGCGGCACGCCATGCCGACGATCGCGATCGGCTCGTCCGCCACCGCCGCCGCCTGCACCACCACCGAGCGCCGCGATCCGCCGGGCAGCTGGTCGCGCAGGTGCTCAGCGAGCTCGCGCGGGTGCGGGTGGTCGAAGACGACCGTCGCGGAGAGCGGACGGCCCAGCGCCGCTTGCAGGCTGTTGCGCAGTTCGACGGCGGTAAGGGAGTCGAAGCCCAGTCCCTTGAAGGTGTTCTCGACGTCGACCCGGTCCGCGCTGTCGTGCCTGAGGACAGAGGCGACATGCGTGCGCACGAGGGTGAGCAACTCAGTGAGCTGTGTTTCGGGATCGAGCACCGCCAGCCGGGTCGCCAATCCCGCTCCGCCAGGGGTACCAGTGTTCGAACTCACGGCGCGACGCGGAGCGCCACGGACCAGCGACCGCAACAGAGGCGGGACCGGATCCAACGTCCGCGCGAACGCCGCGTTGAACCGCAGCGGGACGGACATCGGGGCGGCATTCGCCAGCGCGGCGTCGAACAGTTCCAGGCCGTGCTCGACGGAGAGCGGCGCGGCAAGCTGCTGAAGGCGCTTGCGGTCACCTTGGCCGAGACGGCCTCCCATGCCGCGCTGTTCGTCCCACAGTCCCCAGGCCATCGACGTCGCCGGCAGCCCCTGCGACCGACGCCAGGACGCGAAACCGTCCAGGAACGCGTTGCCCGCGGCGTAGTTCGCCTGGCCGCCCGCGCCGAGGATCGCGGCCGCGCTGGAGAACAGCGCGAACGCGGTCAGCGGCAGGTCGGCGGTCAGTTCGTGCAACGCCAGCGCGGCACCGGCCTTCACCCGCAGGACGCGGTCGACCTGATCCCGGGTGAGGGACAGAGCGACGCCGTCGTCGACGAGCCCTGCGACGTGGACGACGCCACGTAGCGGCCAGCGCTGCGGAACACCGGCGAGCGCGTCGGCGAGGAACTCGCGGTCGGCGACGTCCCCGGCGATCAGCCGGACGCGGACGCCGAGGGCGGCCAGCTCGGCGGCCAGGGTGAGGGCTTCGGGAGTCGACGGCCCCGAGCGGGAGAGGATCAGGAGGCTGCGGATCCCGTGGGTCGTCGCGAGGTGGCGCAGCACGTGGCGGCCGAGTCCGCCGGTTCCGCCGGTGACGAGGACGGTGCCGGCCGGGTCCCAGGTCGGGTCGGCTTCCGTCTCGACCGACGCGGGCGTGCGAACCAGTCGTGGTACGAGCAGCACGCCATCGCGCACGGCCGCTTGATCGTCGTCTCCGAGGTTGCTGACGATCGCCGCCAGATCGCCAGTAGCGGAGTCGATTTCTGTATCTATTTCTATGTCTACAAGGAGCAGTCGGCCGGGGTTCTCGGCTTGCATCGAGCGAATCAGGCCCCAGACGGCTGCCGCGGCCACATCGGTGACCGGTTCGCCGACTGCGCCGCGGGTGACGACGCCCAGTCGGCCCTCGGACTCGTTCGACAACCAATGCCGGACTCGCTCCAGGACCTCCCACACCACATCAGCGACCTGATCCGCGCCGCCTCCCGTCGGCACGAACATCCATTCGGCAACGGCTTCCGCTCCAGCCGCCGCCTGCGCCGGCACCCATTCCAGGGCCAGCAGCCCATCAGCCGCGCCGCTCCGTCCCCACGAACGCACCTGTTCCGCGTCCACCGGCCGCGACACCATCGACGCCGCCGAGACCACCAAGTCGCCCGCGTCATCAACCCCCAGAACACTGACACCGCCGTCGGCGACACTCGCGACCCGCACCCGCAGGCTGCGCGCGCCGACGGCAGCCAGTCGCACGTCCGACCACACGAATGGCATCCGCACGCTATCGCGCGCATCAGCCAGCGCCCACGCCTGCAACGCCGCGTCGAGCAGTACCGGATGCAACCCGAAGCGATCTTCGTCAGACGCCTGATCCGGCAGCGCCACCTCGGCGAGCACCTCATCGTCGCGGCGCCACGCGCGCTGCAACGCCCGGAACGACGGCCCGTAGCCGACCCCGATCTCGGCGAGCCGCTCGTACAGCCCCTCGACCGACAGCGGTTCCGCACCCAGCGGTGGCCACTGTGCGAACAGGGCGGCATTCACCGTGGCGTGCTGCCCCTCACCAGCGAGCAAGCCGTTCGCGTGGCAAGTCCACTCGGTCGATTCAGAGTCCTGACCAGCGGGACGCGTGTGGATCGACAGCTCCTGGACGCCGTCCGCAGCCGGTGCGCCGACCGTGACCTGCAATTGCAACGCGCCCGACTCCGGAAGCACCACCGGTGCCTGCAACGTCAGCTCACGAAGCAGCCCATGCCCTGTCGCCTCGCCGGCACGCAACGCCAGCTCGACGAGCGCCGTCCCGGCCAGCAGCACGGTCCCCGACACGGCATGGTCCGCCAACCACGGTTGCGCGGTCACCGACAGCCGACCGGTCAACACGCATCCGCCGTCGGCCAGCGCCACAGACGCACCGAGCAGCGGGTGATCGAGCGCTGACAGACCCACTGCGCCGATGTCCCCGACGCCACCGATCGGGCCGTCGACCCAATAGCGAGAACGTTCGAACGCATACGGCGGAACCGAGGGCTTCAACACATCGGTCGCGTCGGACAGCAGACGCGGCCACTCGATCGGGACTCCGGCGGTGAACAGGCGCGCGGCCGAGGTCAGGAGGCCGGTGGGGTCGGCGACGTCGCGGCGAAGGGTGCCACTGACGGCGCCCGCCACCCCCGACGCCTCGAAGATCTGCTCGATGCCCGAGGTCAACACCGGATGGCCGGAGGCCTCCACGAACAGCCGATGGCCTTCACGCACCAGCTGCTCGACAGCCGGGGAGAACCCGACCTGCTGCCGCAGATTCCGGTACCAGTACTCGGCATCGGCCTCAGTGCCGGTCATCCACTGCCCGGTGACGGTCGACAACCAGCGGCGCCCGGGAGCCAACTTGCGCGGAGTCAGCCCGGCGAGTTCGCGCCGAAGGACGTCTTCGATCTGGGCGACCATCGGCGAATGCGACGCGTAGTCGACATCGACAACCCGAACCCGCACACCCCGCACCTCGATCTCAGCCGCAAAGGCCAACACCGCCTCACGCTCACCAGCAACCGTCACCGCAGCAGGACCATTCACCGCCGCGATGGACACCCCGTCGACCAGCCAGCTTTCAACCTCAGCCGCCGACGCCGCCACCGACGCCATCGCCCCCGAACCCGCAAGATGCTCACGAATCACCCGCGAACGAACCGCCACCACCCGCGCGCCATCCTCCACGCTAAGCGCACCCGCCACCACGGCCGCAGCGATCTCACCTTGGGAATGCCCCACCACGACTGGGGGCGCCACGCCGAGCGACTCCCACACCCGCGCCAGCCCAACCATCACCGCCCACAACACCGGCTGCACCACGTCCACCCGGGCCAACCACGCATCATCCGACCCGGAAAGCACCTCCACCAAATCAAAATCAACCCACTGCCTCAAAGCCTCCCCACACTCCGCGATCGCCTCCGCGAACACACCACCAGCCAGCAGACCAGCACCAACCCCCACCCGCTGCCACCCCTGCCCCGGAAACACCAGCGCCCCGCCACTCGACACTCCGCCACTCAGCACCCCGCTGCTCGACACTCCGCTGCTCGACACTCCGCCGCTCGACACCCCCGGGACCACCGCACCCGAAATCGCGTTCGCATCACCAGCAGCAACCGATCGCAGACCCGCAACCACAGACTCGCGATCCTGACCAATCACCACGGCCCGGTGGGCGAAACTGGAGCGTCGCGCCAGAGCAAGGCCGGTTTCAACGAGCCCTTCATCACCATCCGCAGTCCACTGCGCCAGGCGCGAAGCCTGCGCCCGCAGCGCACCCTCCGACTTCGCCGACAACCCCCACACCACACCACCAGAAGGCACCGGCAAGACCGCTCCAACCGGCTCCGGATCGCCCTCCTCCACAATCACATGCGCGTTCGTCCCGCTGATCCCGAACGACGACACCCCGGCCCGGCGCGGCCGTCCCGCCGCCCGACGCCACTCCCGTGCCTCAGTCAGCAGTTCGACGCCACCGGCCGACCAATCCACCTGAGGCGAAGGCTCGTCGACGTGCAACGTCGCCGGCATCACTTCGTGCCGCATGGCCTGCACCGTCTTGATGATCCCGGCCACCCCGGCCGCAGCCTGGGTGTGTCCGATGTTCGACTTCACCGACCCCAACCACAGCGGCGCGTCCGCCCGCTCCCGGCCGTACGTCGCCAACAGCGCCTGCGCCTCGATCGGGTCGCCAAGCCGCGTACCGGTCCCATGGCCCTCGACCAAGTCGACGTCCGAAGCCCCGAGCCCGGCGTCGGCGAGCGCCTGCACAATGACGCGCTCCTGGGACGGACCGTTGGGAGCCGTAAGTCCGTTCGACGCACCATCCTGATTCACCGCCGAACCACGCACCACACCCCACACCCGATGCCCCAACCGCCGGGCATCCGACAACCGCTCCACCACCAAAACCCCGACACCCTCACCCCACCCAGTCCCGTCCGCCGCACCCGCATACGACTTGCACCGGCCGTCCCCAGCCAACCCGCCCTGCCGTGCGAACCCGGCGAACGCTCCCGGCGTCGACATCACCGTCACACCGCCGGCCAGCGCCATCGAGCACTCACCGTTGCGCAGCGCCTGAACTGCCCAATGCAGCGCCACTAGCGACGAGGAGCACGCGGTGTCGACGGTCACCGCCGGGCCGGTCAGGCCCAGCGTGTAGGCGATCCGCCCCGACACGACGCTGCCCGCGATCCCCGGATCGACGAACCCTGCGACGTAGTCAGGAGTGCCGGCCAACCGGAGCGCGTAGTCGTGATACATCAGGCCCGCGAACACCCCGGCCTGCTCACCGCGCAGCGTCAGCGGATCGATCCCCGCGTGTTCCAGAGCTTCCCACGACGTCTCCAGCAGCAGTCGTTGCTGCGGATCCATGGTGAGCGCTTCGCGCGGGGAGATCCCGAAGAAGTCGGCGTCGAAATCGGCCATGCCGGACACGAAGCCGCCCTCGGGGCGGTAGACGGTGTCCAGCTCGGGTCCGAAGATCGCGTCGAGGTCCCAGCCCCGGTCGGTGGGGAACGGGGTGACGCCGTCGCGGCCGGCGGCGATCAGGTCCCAGAACTCGTCGACGGTGCGCACATCGCCGGGATAGCGGCAGGCCATACCGACGATCGCGATCGGCTCGTCGAACTCCTCCCCGGACCGCCGCCGACGCCCGGCGCGGCCGGCGTCCAGCGCGGCCGAAGGCCACTCCCCCGCCATCCGCTGTCGCAGGTAGCTCGCGATCCTCCGGGCGGTCGGGTAGTCGAACGCGAGCGTCGCGGGCAACTTCAGCCCGGTCGCGGCCGCGAGGCCGTTGCGCAGTTCGACGGCCGCCACCGAGCCGAACTGGAGTTCACGGAACGCCCGGTCCGGATCGATGTCGGCTTCGTCGACGCCGCCGATCAGCCGGGCGACCTCGCTCCGTACCAACTGCAACAGGCGCGCCTCCGCGTCGGGCACGACCGCATCGCCGAGAACCAGGCCACGAAGAAGCGGCGAGGCGACCTCGCGTCCCAGAGAACGGATGTGCGGAACATCGAAACGCGCGGCAACAACCGGTCCGACACCCTGACGTGCCGCGGGCGACGCCGCAGCTAGCACCGACAACCGCTCCGCCGGGGTCAACGCCACCGTCATCGACGACAGCGCAGCATTCCCAGCCACTGAAGCCCCGTGCAGCGGTCCCCACGCCAGGGGGACGCCCGCCAGCGCGTTCACGAATGCCTCGCCAGCAGCCCAACCGGCCCGGCCAGCAGCTCCGAGAACGCCATCCGCACTCGACAGCGTGACGAACGCAGTGAGCTGCGACCCACGAGTCAGCTCATGCAGTGTCCACGCCATCTCCATCGAGCCGCGCAACGCCCGATCGACCTGCATACGGCCCAACGACAACGCACCAGCCGCACTCTGCTCACCACTCGCCGCCGCATCGGCAACATGCAGCACACCTCGTACCGGCCGCCGCGATGGCACCCCGGCCAAGGCCGTCGCAATCAGGTCCCGCTCTGCCGGCGCGTCCCACACCACCCGCGCCCGCACGCCGAGCCCGCCCAGCTCGCGCAACCAGCGCGCCGACTCCTTCTCGAACGCCGACGGAGTGAAAATCAGAACACTGTGCACGCCTTCGGCCCGCACCAGTTGTTCGACGACGTCGCGCCCGGACTCGTCCAACGCAGCCGAGACGACAACGGTCCCCGACCGGTCCCACAGCGCGCCGTCCTCCTCCCGGCCGAACGACGCCCGCACCAACCGAGGCACCAAGACCTGCCCGCGCCGAACTACTGCCTGTGGTTCATCACCCAGGCCGCTGAGTACCGCCGAGAGCCCTGCGCCTTCGGCGGACCCGGACTCAAAGTCCTGATCGACATCGACCAACACCACGCGCCCGGGAAGCTCCGCCTGAACCGCCCGCACCAGACCCCACACCGCCGCCCCGACAAGATCGGTCACCGGCTCGTCGGCCGACCGCGCCACCGCACCCCGCGTCACCACCGCCAGCCGCCGCGTCCCGGCCCCCTCCGAGGCGACCCATCCCCGGATCGACTTCAGGACGCGCCACACCACGTTGTTGACCTCGCCGACGCCCTTGGCGGCGACGTCGCCCCCCGCACACACCACGGCCTCGGCCGCCTCGGGCACCTCACGGAGCGACCCGACGCAGGCTTCGAACCCGGGCCCCAGCCCGAACGGGTCCTCCCCGACCAGCGCCCACGCCGAGGAACCGTGCTCGCCGCCCGGCACACCGACCCACTCAACGGTATGCAGAACGTCGTCGCGCAGCCCCAGCAGCCGAGACCGAGCCTTCTTCAGCAAATGGCGGCGGACCTTGCCGGACGCGGTCCGCGGAACGGCGTCGAGCGTGTAGACCTCGGCCGGCACCTTGTAGTACGCCAACTGCTCCCTACACGCCGCGAACACCTGTGCCGCTTCCACCGCGCCCTCGGCCTGAGGCACCACGTACGCGACCGGCACTTCGCCGTACAGGGCATCGGGCCTGCCGCCCACGGCCGCGTCGGCGACGCCGTCCACGGTCAGCAGCACCCGCTCGATCTCACCCGGGTGGATGTTCTCGCCGCCCCGGATAATCAGTTCCTTAATACGTCCAGTGATGGTCAGGTTCCCGCGCTCGTCCTGGCGCGCCAAATCGCCGGTCCGATACCAGGTCCCGTCCACCAAGGCCGCCGCGGTGGCCTCCGGCGCCCTGTGGTACCCGATCATGACGTTGGGGGCGCTGACCCACACCTCGCCCTCGTCCCCGCGCCGCACGTCCGCCAAAGTCTCCGGATCCACGACCCGCAGTTCGAGACCGGGGACCGGACGCCCGCAGGACCCTGCGACCCGCTCGCCGTCGGCGGTGTTCGCGGTGATGGCGCCCGAAGTCTCGGTGCTGCCATAGGTGTCCAGCAGCGGCACGCCAAAGGCGGCCTCGAAGCGCTTACCCAGGTCCGGCGTCGTGACCGCGCCAGTGATGAGGCAAGTCCGCAAGGTCGGGGCCGACCACTGACGGGTCTCGGCGAACCGCAGCAGATACTGATACATCGTCGGAACGCCGACCAGATACGTATAGTCGCCGTCGCGCAGCAGGTCCAGGATCTCCTCGGGCGAGAAGTCCCGGACGATGCGCGCCGTCGCGCCGACCGTCGTGACGCCCATGACGCACAGCACGTGCGCCAAGCTGTGGAACAGAGGCAGCGGCCACAGGACGTGATCGTCCTCTGATAGGCCGAGCAACGGCACGTAGGCAGCGGCCACCGACCACAGGCAGTTCCGCTCGGTCGACACCACGCCCTTCGGCAGGCCGGTCGTACCGGAGGTGTAGAGGATCCACGCCGGCTCGTCGAGCCCGAGGTCGTCGGGCGCGGGCCGCTCGGGTTCGGTCTCGGTGAGCTCGTGGAAGGAGTACGCGCCGTCTATCAGTGCACTGTCGCCGTCGACCACGACGACAACCAGGTGCTCGCGCCCGGCCCGGACCCGCCGCACCTGCTCCACGTGCGGCACATCGGTGATCAGGACCCTGGCACCGCTGTCGTCCAGGATGTGCGCCAGTTCCTCGTCGGTCGAGCGCGGGTTGACCGGCACGCCCACCGCCGCCGCCCGATGGACGCCGAGGTAGCTCTCGACCACCTCCACCGCGTTGTCCAGCAGGATCGCCACCCGCTCCCCGCGCGGCACCCCGAGCCCGGAGGCCAGGTGCCCGCCGAGCCGCCGGGTCCGGGCCTCCAGCTCGGCGTACGTCACAGACCGGCGGGCGTCGTGGAACGCCGGCTTCGCGCCGATCCGCTCGGCATGCGCTCGGAGGGTCTCGGGCAGAGGCCGGATCAGATCAGCGCGGAGCATGTGGTCCCTCCCCGGGAAGAGTCGTCCTGGTGGGTGCCGGCCCACGGGTCATTCAGCCACGGCGGTCCGGTAGAGCCAGCGGTAGACCAGCGGGCCCGGACCGTCCGCCTCCTCGACCCGTTCGTAGTGCTCGTATCCGCCGAGGTAGGGGACCTTGACCCGCTCCCCGCCCCCGAAGGTGGCGCTGTCGGCCGCGTGGGCGAGCCCGGGGGGACCGCCTTCGACCACCACCGTGGCGTGGACTTCCTCGTAGCCGCTGTGTGAGGTTGATCCGTTCACCTGAAAACCTCCAGGGCCTCGTCCTCAGATCGTGCCGCCATCATCGAATGCGCCGCGGAGCCGCCGACACCCTTAGCGGCCCCTAACGACGCCGTGCACCCTGACGTCAGGGCACGATGACCAGCCGCTTGCCGCGCAGATCAGTGCGCTGCCACGCGGACTCGATCTCGCTCAGCGGCACCCGCTCCACCTCGAAGGTCAGCGCCCCGGCCCGGGTCCAGCCCACGATCTGCTCGTAGACCTCACCCATCACCTCGGCGTTGAGGCCCTTGGCCGCGCCGTAGATCTCCACACCGGACGTGCGCAGGGCATCGGCCGAGACCGACAGCGTCGACCCGGCGGACTCGCCGACCTGGACCACCCGCGTGGGCCGGCCGAACGAGAACGACTCGGGGATCAGCGTGCGCAGCAGGATCTCCGTCGGCCGCGCCCACAGATAGTCCACGACCACGTCGAAGCCGTCGCCCCGGGCCTTGCGATAGGCGGCGACCAGCTCATCGTCGGACACCGCCGTGTTGATCACGGTGTCCACGCCGAGCTCGGTCAGCTGCTCCAACGCCCCGGCATCGCGGCCGGTCGCCACGATCCGGCCGGCCCCGAGAAGCTTGGCCACCTTGACCGCGAGCCGACCCGCCACCCCAGTAGCGCCCTGCACCAGCACCGTCTCACCGGGCTGGAAACCAGCGGCGGTCTTGATCGACATGCCGGTGACGGCCGCCGCGAGCACCGCGCACACCTCAGGCTCGATGCCCTCCGGCACCGGACCCACCGCCTCAGCAGGCGCGACCGTACGCTCCGCCAGCGCCCCATACGGCAGACGCGTAGTAGCGAAACCAACCACCGTCCCGTCCTCCCGCACCCCGATGCCGTCGAAGCCGGGGATGACAGGAAACTGCGACGTGTAC
Source organism: Catenulispora yoronensis (assembly GCF_039531695.1). Classification (NCBI taxonomy): domain Bacteria; kingdom Bacillati; phylum Actinomycetota; class Actinomycetes; order Catenulisporales; family Catenulisporaceae; genus Catenulispora; species Catenulispora yoronensis. The sequence goes on along the minus strand of NZ_BAAAQN010000040.1, from coordinate 2,689 downwards.
CGCTTGCTCGCGTAGTGGGTGCCGGCCGCGATCGCCTTGTCGACGTTCTCGACGGCCACCGCCCTGACCTGGAGGACGATTTCCCCTTCCCCCGCCAGGGGTTCTGGGAAGTCCTCGTACTTGGGGATCTGTCCGATGCCATACAGGACCGCAGCCTTCACCACGCCTCCTCGGGAATTCACCGCCGAATGGGGTTCGAGCGCAATTTAGCAACGCTGAAAAAGACTTCCTGGGCGCTTAGGGGGTGCGCCCCGACTCCGGGGCCCGTCCCCTAGAGCCGCACCGTCCGCCCGCCCCCTGCCCGCCCTTGACCCGCGTTTCGGAACCCTTGACTTGCCGTACGTTTCATTGCCGCCGCAAACCCCCGCTTCTTACTGTGCTGGGTGGTCCGGACCGATCCGGATTTCCGATGCCGCCGGCACCGCGCCGCCAGGACACTGGAGTGATGAATGGCTGACTCGACCTCGTTCAAGGGCACCACGGCGCTGCGGCCGACGGCCCCCGAGGACGCCCCGTCCGACTCGATCCTGATCAACCCGCCGCCGAAGCAGATGGAGCAGCTGGACTGGCTGCTCGGCGAGTACCGGGGCCTGACCACCCCGGTCCCGGACGAGGGGGAGATGCAGATCATCTTCCAGGGCCGCAAGATCCTGGACGGGAACTTCATCGAGGTGAAGATGACGATCCCGACCAACACCAACACCGGCACCGTGGTCGGCTACTGGGACTTCGGCTGGGACTCGGTCAACGGCCAGTACGTCGCCCAGTACGCCGACAACCTCGGCAGCTTCGGCACCGTCTACTCCCCGGGCTGGGAGAACGGCACCTTCGCCTTCACCGGCCGCTACCTGCGCGTCATCATCGCCGGCGCCGAGAGCGGCGAATCCCAGGGCGAATGGATCGAGAGCACCGACGCCTTCTCCTTCAACGAGGCCGGCCAACTCGTCGACGACATCACCTACGTCAAGGACGGCAAGTGGGAGCCGGCCGGCAACCTGGTCCTGGACAAGGTCGCCGACACCGCCTGACCGCTCTGGCACAGACCGGCGTCGCGGGAAGATAATCGACACGATGAGCGACCAGAACCCTGCGACGCCGCGCCTGTGGGCCATCAGCGACCTGCACGTCGCCCACGCGACCAACCGCCAGGTCGTGGAGCGCCTGCGCCCCACCCACCCCGACGACTGGCTGATCGTCGCCGGCGACGTCGGCGAACTCTTCGCCGACGTGGTGGCAGCCCTCCGCCTCCTGTCCACCCGCTTCGCCCAGGTGATCTGGACCCCGGGCAACCACGAACTCTGGAGCCACCCCCGCGACCCGGTGAAGTTCCGCGGCGAGCACCGCTACCTCCGCCTGGTGATGGAATGCCGCAAACTCGGCATCCTCACCCCCGAGGACGACTACCCCATCTGGCCCGGCCCCGGCGGCCCGGTCCTGATAGCACCCCTGTTCCTCCTCTACGACTACACCTTCCTCCCACCCGGCGCCCGCGACCCCGCCGAAGGCCTCGCCATAGCCGAAGCCGCCGGCATCATCTGCACCGACCAGTACCTCCTCCACCCCGACCCCTACCCCACCCGCGAAGCCTGGTGCCAAGCCCGCGTAGCCAGCACCGAAGCCCGCCTCACAGCCCTCCCGGACCTCCCCACCATCCTGGTGAACCACTATCCCCTGGTCCGCGACCCCACCCGCGTCCTCCGCCACCCGGAGTTCGCCCAATGGTGCGGCACCGAAGCCACCGCCGACTGGCACAAACGCTTCGGCGCGGTAGACGTCGTCTACGGCCACCTCCACATCCCCCGCCGCACCATCCACGACAGCGTCCGCTTCACCGAAGTCTCACTGGGCTACCCCCGCGAATGGGAGAAACGCCCCCCGGTCAACCCCCTGCGCCAAATCCGCCCCGCACCCGCCACCATGCCCGGCGACGTATTCAACCCCTGACGCAGAGCGGCCAACCGCCAGCCAAACGACTCGGCCACCACCACCGCCCCCGAGTCCACAGTCCCCTGCCCGGGTTTTGGTTCGTTCCCCTCGGTCACGTCGGCAGGGCTTTGCCTACAGCGCCGCCGACCGGGTGTCAAGTTCATGCACGCACAACCGCCGCCCAACAGCACTCACCGCAGCGGCATGGACTTTACACCCGGGCGGCGGCGCTGTACCCGTAGGGCTGCCGACGTGACCGAGGGGAACGAACCCCACCTCACAAACCGCCAGCGCAGGGACTAGCAGTCACCCCCCTATGGAGCCGGCGCCAGTTCCCCGAGGGATCCGAGGCCCTCGCTGGAAGCGCCTGCTCTGCCCAGCTTTTGACTGGCTTTCAACTTTTGGCTTTCAGCTTTTGGCTTTCAGCCCAACCCATCTCACCGCCAGTCAAATGGCTTACCCACCACGCCTTCCCCTACAGGAGGATCTATCTACGACCCCACCAGCAAAACCCAAAGAAGGCAGAACCACCCATGCCCAACACCCCCAACCCCGCCGCCCACCCCCACTCCGCCACCACTCACCATCACCCCCACTCCGCCACCACTCACCATCACGCCCACTCCACCAACAACCCCGCCGCCCACCCCCACTCCGCCGACCCCCGCCTCCACCCCCACTCCACCAACGACCCACATCCCGACCCACATCCCAACCCCCACCCCCACCGCCCCCACCTCCCCTCCCTCCTGGCAACCGCAAC
>NZ_BAAAQN010000039.1:0-119961 GCF_039531695.1 Catenulispora yoronensis | reverse complement strand
AAAAGACATCATGCGCTGCCTCAAACGCTACATAGCCAACGAAATCCACCGCATCCTCACCCACCAAAACACCACACAACCAACCCCCACACCTTGACATAGGAGCATCGGAAAGACCGGAACCGAAGACCTAACTTTGGGGCAAAGCAAAAACCGGGGCGACCGGTTGTGATCGTGTCCGGTTCTGCCGGCCGCTGCCGGTGGTGATGGTGGCGGGGCGATCGGTTGCGATGACCACCGGTCCTTCTGGCCGCCGCCGGTTGTGATGCTGGCATCGGTGCGACCGGTCGCGAGGCTGAACAGTTCTGCCGGCAGCCGCCGGTGGTGATGCGGTGGGCGGCCAGTTTCGATGCCGTCCGGTTCTGCTGGCCGCCGCCGGTCGTGCTGTTGGCGGGGCGGCTGGCCGCGATGGTGTCCGGTTCCGCTAGCGGCTGCGGCTGCGGCTGCTGGCGTGTGGTGCTGCGCCGGATCTCCATTGCCTGCTCTCGGCCTGCTCGTGAGTCAGTCCTCGCTCGCTGCTCCAGCCGCCAGTCCTCCAGCGGCACTCCATTCAGTGCCTCCCTCCCTCGGCGTTCGCGTTGTCGCCAGGAGGAGTCGGCTTCAGGTGGGTGTAGGTGGGCGATCGTCGTCCCGTCTCACCGACAAGAAAATTTGTCTTGACAAAAATTGTTGTCGGCGGCAGGCTGGTTGGCATGTTGGAAGTCGCTGTTATTGAGGAGCCCGCTGCGGCGGAGGCTTCGTTGGATCCGATGCGGTCGCGGATTTTGGCGGAGTTGGTGGAGCCGGGGTCGGCGGTGATGTTGGCGGGGCGGTTGGGGGTGGCGCGGCAGAAGGTGAATTATCACTTGAAGGAGTTGGAGCGGCATGGGTTGGTGGAGTTGGTGGAGGAGCGGCGGAGGGGGAATGTCGCGGAGCGGGTTTATCGGGCTGTTGCTGCTTCTTTTGTTATTTCGCCGGTGGCTTTGGGGGCGGTGAGTCCGGATCCGGCGCGGGCGCCTGATCAGTTGTCGGCGCGGTGGTTGGTGGCGTTGGGGGCGCGGTTGGTGCAGGAGGTCGGGGCTTTGTTGGGTGGGGCGGCGCGGGCGCAGCGGAGGGTGGCTACTTTCGCGGTGGATGCGCAGGTGCGGTTCGCTTCGGCGGGGGAGCGGGCGGAGTTCGCGGAGGAGTTGACGCGGGTGGTGGCGGAGTTGGTGGGGCGGTATCACGACGAGGGGGCGGTGGGGGGGCGGGTGCATCGGGTGGTGGTCGGGGTGCATCAGATTCCGGAGCGGGACCCGGGCGGCCCAGTGCCGATGGCCGGGGCGGGTGGGGCAGTCGACGCTGAAGTGGGACAGGAGGATCGGTGATGGTGCATCCGTTCGAGATCGAGGTGGAGGTGGCGCTGCCCGCGGACCCGGAGCGGGTCTGGGAGGCGATCGCCACCGGGCCGGGCATTGATTCGTGGTTCATGGGCCGCAATGAGGTGGAGGGGCGGGTGGGCGGGGTCGCGGCCGTGACCAATGGCTGGCGTCGGGAGGAGGCCGAGGTCACCGCGTTCGAGCCGGGGAAGCGGTTTGCTTCGCGCACCGCGGAGGCGGAGGACGGGCGCTTCATGGCTTTCGAGTACTTGCTGGAGGGGCGGGACGGGGGCAGCACGGTGCTGCGGGTCGTGCACAGCGGGATGCTCGGCGACGACTGGCAGGACGAGTACGACGCGCTGCGCCGGGGCTGGCCGTTTCATCTCAACACCCTGCGGGAGTACCTGGCGTACTTCCCCGGGCGGGTGGCGGAGCCGGTCTTCGGGGTGGCGCCGGTGGAGGGGCGGTCCGCGCAGCAGATACGGACGTTGCTGGCCGAGGCGCTGGGGTTGCCGGCGTTGGTCGCGGTGGGCGACCGGGCGGACGGCGGGCCGGAGGGGTTGCCGGTGGTGGCGGGGGAGGTGGTGTGGGCCGACGAGGAGCGGTTCGAGGTCCGGACCGAGGACGCGATCTATGCCTTCCATCACGGGGCCGGGGTGGCGCTGATGTTCCACCACCTGTTCGGGCCCGTCACGGATGCGGCGGAAGGGGCCTGGCAGCGCTGGCTGTCCGAGGTCATGAGTTAGAGACAACTGAGTGAGGAAACGAAAATGCGTACTCTGATCAGCAGCGCGTTCGTCTCGGCCGACGGGGTCATGCAGGACCCCGGCGGGGAGACCGAGTATCGGAACGCCGGGTGGACGTTCAAGGAGATCGAGTTCGTCCCCGAGGCGTATGAGCTCAAGGGGACCGAGCAGGAGGAGGCCACGGCGCTGCTCCTGGGCCGCAAGAGCTACGAGGCGTTCAGCCCGGTGTGGCCGGACATGGCGGAGTTCCCCGGCTACAACGCGATGCCGAAGTATGTCGTCTCCACCACGCTGACCGACGGGCAGTTGGCGACGAACTGGGGCGAGACCACGATTCTGCGCTCGCTCGACGACGTCGCGGCCCTGAAGCAGACCGAGGGCGGTCCGATCATCGTGCACGGCAGCATCGAGCTGAACCACGCGTTGTCCGACGCGGGGCTGATCGACCGCTACCACCTGCTCGTGTTCCCGGTGCTGCTCGGTTCCGGCCGTCGGCTGTTCAGCGCGTCCGATGTGGACGCCCAGAAGCTGAAGCTGGTCGACTCCGCGACGTACAGCAACGGGGTCCAGAAGGCTGTCTACGACGTGGTCCACTGAGGCCGGACGCGCCGCCGCACCGATGCCAGCATCGGTGCGGCGGTTTTCGTTGTCCGGGTATGTCAGCTCTTGTAGAAGGTCTCGATCGGCACGCGTGCCTCCTCGAACAGGGCCGGCCCGTCCTGCGGCACGGTCGGCCATCCCGAGCCGGGGTTCAGCTCGACCAGCTGGTCGGTGGCCAGGGCGTAGACGACGCGCCCGAGGCCGGAGCGGACGATGCCGCCGGTGCACATGCCGCACGGCTGGCAGCTCGTGTACATGGTGGTCGCGGCCGCGGCCTCGGGGGTCAGCTCCCGGGCGGCCCACCGGGCGAGCTTCAGCTCCGGGTGGGCGCTGATGTCGTCGTCCCGCTTAACGGTGTTGTGCTCCTCGATCAGGATGTTCCCATCGGCATCGGCGAGCAGCGAGCCGTAGGGGGCATCGCCCAGGGTGACGGCGTGGGCGGCGATGGCGATCGCACGGCGCAGCAGGGTCTCATCGGCGGGGGTGAGCACTGGTTCCTCCGTGGTGCGGGTCGGTGCGGGTCAGTACGGGGCGGTACAGGTCGGGGCGGTTCGGCGGACGGTGTGATCGCCCGGCGTGAAGCATTCTGCCGGGCGGACCGCGTCAAAGAGCGGTCGACGGCTCTCGGACGGCGAGGGGCGCGTCGCGGCTACTCCGCGCGCTCGATCGGAAACAGGATCGGGCTGAGCAGGTACAGTCCGCGCTCGGCAGAGGGCTGATTCTCCATCCGGGCCAGGATTCCGGCGCGGAACTCGTCGAGCATCTCCGCCAGCTCCGCAGGGCTGAGCCACAGGGGGATCTGCGTGTAGCCGACCGAGTCGGCGGTGGGGTCGGCGTCGGCGCGGTCGAGGTAGGTCGTGAAGTCGGCCAGCAGGGCGGCCATGGCGGCGGTGAAGGCCTGGCGGTGGTCCTCGATGGTCATGGCGGCGGCGTCGGCGGGATCGACGCGCGGACGGCCCCGCAGGCGGTAGTACCGCTCGACCGCGCCGTGGACCCGCTGCTCGTCCACGACGTCCAGCAGCCCGGCGTCGGCCAGCAGCGCCACGTGGCGGTACACCGTCGTCTTCGGCACGTCCGGCAGCCGCGCGCACAGCTCGCCGGTGGTGCGGGTCAGACCGCCGGTCATGGCGTGCAGGATACGCAGCCGCACTGGGTGCAGCAGCAGGGTGAGGGTGTCCACGCGCTTCATATTCCCATCTCTGGTACCGTTCCCATAGTTGGGAATGCAGATTCCGTCGGAGGGGACACCGCCGTGTCAGACCTGAACCTGCCCGCCGAGCGTCCGGCGCCGTTCGGCCGCCACTGCGTCGTCGACGGGCATCAGCTGTTCATGCACCAGGCCGGGACCCGGGGGGACGGCGAACCCTGCGTGGTGCTCCTGCCCGGCGGCGGCTGCGTGGGACTGGACTTGTGGCCGGTCCTGGACGGTGTCGCGCAGTTCGCCGCAGGCGTCGTGTACGACCGGGGCGGCACCGGCTGGAGCGATCGGGACGTCAGCCTCCCGCGCTCGCTGGCCGTCGTGACCGAGGAACTGCTGGAGCTGCTGCGCGTCGCGGGCATCGCAGGGCCCTACATCTTCGCGGGCCATTCGCTCGGGGCTCTCTACGCGCGCTATCTCGCGGCGCGCCGGCCGGAGGTGGTCGCGGGCCTCGTCCTGTTCGAGCCCGGCCACGAGGACTACCACAAGTACATGCCTCAAGAACTTGCCGACCGCTGGGACGCCTTCGACCCCGATCAGGATCTGCCGACCGAGCTTCCCCAGCAGGTCATCGACTTCTATCGCGACCTGTTCGAGCAGGAGATGACCGCCTGGCCGGCCGAGGTCCGCGAACCCCTGGTCGCCAATCACGTCCACCCGAGGTGGCTGCGAGTCGGCATCCGCGAGGCGGCCAACGTCAAAGCCCTCGGCGACGAGATGCGCGCCGCCGGGCCGGTTCCCGCCGACCTCCCCGCGGTGGTGTTGACCGCGATGGACGTGGATCCGTTCAAGCGCGCCGTTTCGATGGGCGTTTCCGAAGAAGGCTTGCAGGCCGAGATCGACGCCAAGCTGCGCCTCTACGACGAACTCGCCGCCGGCTTCACCCACGGCGAGAACCGGCGGATCGAGGGCGTCGGACACGCGACGCTGCCGATGCGCCGCCCGGACGCGGTGGTCCAGGCTGTCAGGGACCTGATGGCGAGGTAGCAGTACTGGGATGCCGTTAGTCTTACGGCCATGAAGCCACTCGGACCGTCCGATCCGCGTCGGATCGGGCCCTATCGGGTGTTCGGGGAACTGGGCCGCGGCGGCATGGGGCGGGTGCTGCTCGCCGGTGGGCGGGACGGCCGGCTGGTGGCGTTGAAGCTGGTCCACGCCCAGCATGTGGAGGATCCCGGGTTCCGCGAGCGGTTCCGCCGCGAGGTCAACGCGTCGCGGCGGGTGTCGGGGGCCTATACGGCGGCCGTGGTGGACGCCGACGCCGAGGCCGAACTGCCCTGGCTGGCGACGGTGTTCGTGCCGGGGCCGTCGCTGCGGGAGGCGGTCGACGCCGCCGGTCCGCTGCCCGGTCCGGCCGCGCTGCGGCTGGCCGCGGGCCTGGCCGCCGCGTTGGGCGAGATCCACGCCGCCGGGCTGGTGCACCGCGACTTGAAGCCCTCGAACGTGCTGCTGGCCGCGGACGGGCCCCGAGTCATCGACTTCGGCGTCGCGCGGGCGACGGACGGCGGCACCAGCGAGCTGACGCATACCGGCTGGCTGGTCGGGTCGCCGGGCTACATGTCGCCGGAACAGGCCGAGAGCAAAGCTCTGACATTCGCGAGCGACGTCTTCTCGCTGGGAGCGGTGCTCTATCTGGCCTGTACGGGGGTCGATCCGTTTCTGGGCGCGTCCACGCCGGCCACGCTCTACAACGTCGTGCACTCCGAGCCGGATCTGGCGGCGGTGCCGGAGCCGCTGCGGGGCATCATCGAGGCCTGTATCGCCAAAGACCCGGCGGCGCGGCCTGCTCCGGCGGAGGTGCTGACCCGGGTCGGGACGGTGCCGCCCGCGGCGCGGGCCTGGCCGGATCCGGTGTTCGGGCTGATAGCGAGCCAGGACGGGGCGATTTCGGCTGCGCTGCGGGATGCGGAGCAGAACCCTGATCCGCAGAACTGGCAGCCAAGCCCGCAGTGGACTCAGCCTTCGAACACTCAGCCGACCAGTACCGCGACGCCGTACCGGCCCTACAACGCCGAACCGCCGACGCAGCCGGGGCTCCGGCGGCGTCGGGCGATCATGTCGGTGGGCGGCGTGGCCCTGGTGGCAGTGGCCGGGGTGGCTGCGGCGTTGACGCTGCACGGTTCCGGGACTCCGACCGCGAGTCTGTCGTCGTCCGCGCCGGCCCTCGTCGTGAGCAGCGGCGGCAGCACCAGCCACAGCGTGAGCCGCAGCACCACGACCTCGGCCTCCTCGGCGTCGACCAGCAGCAGATCGGAGGAGATCACCACATCGAGTTCGAGTTCGAGTTCTGCCGCGCCGCCGACCAGTTCGAGCGCTCCCGCTCCTCCGCCGCCGGTCACCACGTCCACCCACAGCCAGCAGGCCGCGTGCCTCAGCAACGGGCAGGCGCTCAGTCTCGCCAAGCAGCTCAACGCCGGCAGCCTGCCCTCGGATGCCAGCATCAGTGTTCTGAAATGCGATGGCGGCTGGGGCGTCGCCCGCCTCACCTCGGCGAGTGTCGGCAATGCGAAGGTGGTCTACGCCCAGCAGGACGGCAGCTGGAAGGCGGTCGACCTCGGTTCCGACGTCTGCGGCGGCCCGGTCAGCGCCGCGCCCGCCGACATCCGGAGCGCGGTCAACTGCAACTGAGGCGGGAGCCGGGAGCCGAGAGGCGGGAGCCGCGAGCCGCGAGCCGGAAGCCGAAAGTCGAAACGCCGACTCAGACCTCTCACATCCGCTTCAACACGGCCTGCTTCGCCGTCGCGAACTCCTCGTCCGTCAGCACGCCGTCGCGGTGCAGGTCGCCGAGTTCGCGCAGCCGCCGCAGCAAGGCGTCGTGATCGTCGCTGGCACCGGCCGCCGTCAACGCCGGGACCTCCGTCTCGGCCGCCGCGTTCGGATGCGGCATCCGCCCCATGATCGCCGTCGCCAGCAGCGCGCTGGTCCCGCTCTCCTTCTTCGTGCCCCACAGGGTCAGGCAGTTGGGGTCCAGCCGCGGGTTGGGCGACACGATGCCGGCGTCGCCGCGGATGCGGAAGCGCAGCCAGCCCCAGTCCATGCCGACCGCCGGGCGCCACTCCACGGCCTCCAGCGCGGACAGCGGCCACTCACGATTGCCGGCGTTGCGCTTCTTCTGGTCGGCCAGCCAGTTCCACTCCAGGCGCACCGTCTCGCCGTCGAAGGACCCGATGCCGTCCTGGCCGTTCGCGGTCACGGGGACCGGTGGCGTGGCGACGAGGTAGCGGTCGGTCGGGTCGTGGGGGACCTGCGCCACGGTGAGCGCGTCGCGCACCTCGTCGGCGAAGTACTCCGCCACGCCGCCGCGGTCGAGCGGGATCTCCAGCTGATAGGGATCGTCGTCGTCGTTGAGGCGGCCGCCGCAGGCCTGGAGGAACGGATCGGCGCCGGTCCGCAGGCGCAGCCGGAGGCGGCCCGCGCCGTGCTTGGCCTTCTTCCCGCCCTCCGGCGCGGCCTCGAACGCGGCCCCGGCGACCGCCTCCAGCGGCACCGCGATCTCGCCGAGCGCGGCGCGGACGCGGGAGACGTCTTTGTCGTGCCCCGGCACGATCCGCACGAGGTCCCCGTTGAAGGTCCAGGTTCCGTTCTTCCCCATCACCTCGGCCATGGGCCGATCGTAACGGGGCGCGGGGGCGGCCGACGGCCGGGAAGGCGGCGGCGCGTGGTCAGGGCGTCGCGGGCCCCGGGCGCTCGCCGAGCATGTAGCGCAGCACTTGCAGGTACTCGTCCTTCACCCGCGCCTTGTCCGGCTCCGCCGTCAGCGCCAGGTCGATGCCGGCCGAGCCGAGCAGGTGGAACACGGTGCGGGCGAACGTGATCACCGGCAGCGGCGGCAGCTTGCCGACCTCGATCAGGGTCCGGACCGTGGCCTCGATCATCCCGAAGGCGTAGCGCTCCTCGCTGGCCTTCCACTCCTGCCAGCCCAGCGCGACCGGCGCCTCTTGCCAGACCAGCCGGCCGTAGACCGGCTCGCAGCAGCACTCCAGGAACATCGCCAGCGCGGCGTCGGCGGCCGCCCCGACGTCGTCCGGGTGCGCGGCGGCGGCTTCCTTCACCCGCGTAAGCATCGTGGTCTCGACGTCCTCGTACACCGCGCGGAACAGCGCCGTCTTGTTGGCGAAGTGGTGATACACCGCGCCGCGCGTGGCCTGGATGTCCGCCGCGACGTCCTCCAGCGCGGTGCCCGCGAAGCCGTGCTCGGCGAACCGGCGGGCGGCGGCCTCCAGCAGCGCCGCACGGGTCGCTTCGGAGTATTGCTCTCGCCTGCTCTTGACGCGGGACATGCTACGAGTATACGAACATACACAGAGTATGTTTCCGACGCAGAGCAGGTGAGTCTGTGATGGCTGACGCCGATGGCTTCTTCGACCCCTTCGCTCCGGGGTTCACCGACGACCCGTATCCGGCCTATCGCCGCCTGCGCGAAGAGGACCCGGTGCAGGAGCACCCCTTCGGCTTCTGGATCCTGTCCCGCCATGAGGACGTCTCGGCGCTGCTGCGCTCCGGCCACTCCGTCGATTACCGCAACACCGAGGAGAACAGCGTCGCGCGCCTCCAGGCCGACGCCATGCTCCAGGCCGACCCCGAGTTCGCCGAGAGCATCGACACCTACGGCCTGTCCATGCTCGACCGCGATCCGCCGGACCACACCCGGCTGCGCGGCCTGGTCTCGAAGGTCTTCACGCCGCGGTCGGTGGCGGCGTTGGAGCCGTTCGTCACCGAGCTCGTCGACGACGCGCTGGACCGGCTGGCCGAGGAGTGCGGCGCGGGCGGCGACGGAGGCGGCGGGGCAGGAGGCGGCGGGGCCGGCGGAAGCGGCGCCGACCTGATCAGCACCCTGGCCTTCCCGATCCCGTTCGCCGTCATCTCCCGCATGCTCGGCATCCCCGACGCCGACCACGACCGGATCAGGCAGCTGAGCGGGCTGCTGGTCCGCACCCTGGAGCCGGTTGGCGATCCGGAGCTGCTGGTCCGCATCAACCGTGCGCGCCTGGCGATGCAGGAGATCGTGCGGGGCCTGATCGACGCCAAGCGCGCGCATCCCGGCGACGACCTGCTGACCGCGCTGATCGCCGCCGAGTCCGACGGCGACCGGCTCACCGACGAGGAGCTGGTGGCGCAGGTGATCCTGCTCTACGTCGCCGGCCACGAGACCACTGTGAACCTGATCGGCAACGGCACCCTGGCCCTGCTGCGCGCCCCCGGCGAGCTGAAGAAGCTGCACGACGCCCCGGAGCTGGCCGGGCACGCGGTCGAGGAGCTGCTCCGGTACGACGCCCCGGTGCAGCAGTCACGCCGGATCACGCTGGCGCCGTACGAGGTCGGCGGCAAGGTCATCCCGCGAGGTGCGTTCGTGATCGTCGCGCTGGCCTCGGCCAACCGCGACGAGGCCGCGTTCGGCCCGGACGCCTCCGAGCTGCGCGTGGACCGCCCGAACGCCCGCAACCACGTCTCGTTCGGCGGCGGGCCGCACCACTGCCTCGGCGCGGCGCTGGCCCGCCTGGAGGCGCGGGTGGCGGTGGAACGGCTGGCGGCCCGGTTCCCCGGGCTGGCGCTGGCCGGCGCACCGGTGTGGAACGGACGGATCAACCTGCGGGGGCTGGAACGGCTGCCGGTGAGCGCGGGGTAGCCGCGGGCGGGGGCGTCCGGCGTGCGGGACTCCGCGGGCCGGACGGCCCCGCCCGTCAACGAAAACTAAGGAGCCCGGCGAATCGAGGAAGCTCACAAAACGAGGAACCCCGCGAACCAAGGAAACCAAGGAAACCCTCCGTCACACCCCCAGGTAGCGGCGCCGAGCCGCCGGCCGAACGGCCGCGGCCGAGTTGTGGCCGAATGTTCGACTCGAACCTCTAGCATGGTCGCCTGTGACACCGATAGCGCGGCTGGGGCAGGGGCTTCCCGGCTCCCTGCGGCTCGACAAGGGGCCGGTGCGCGCGGGCGCCGCGGTGCTGGCCGTGGCGGTCGCGCTGCTCGCCGCGCGCTGTGTCGCCTCCTCGACGGCCTCCGCCGCGCCGAGCGAGCAGGACGTGCGGGCCGGCGCCGCCGCCACGCTGGCCGCCCGCGCGGTCGCCGTCACCGACCACGACAAGGCCGCCTACCTGGCCACCGACGCGCCCGGGGCGTTCCGGGACGCCGACGGCCGGCGCTTCGACAACCTGGGCGCGCTGCCGCTGGCCGAGTGGAGCATGCAGCTGGCCGACGCCCAGCCCGCGGCCCTGGCCCGGGCCGCCGCCCGGCACGTCTACCAGGTCACCGAGACGTACCAGCTCTCCGGCGTCGACTACCAGCCGGTCACCGTCACCCGCTACCTGACCTTCGTCCAGAAGGGCGGCAAGTGGCTGCTGTCCTCCGACGCGGACGGTGCCGCCGCCGGGCTGCACGCCGACACCGAGATCTGGGACCAGGGCCCGGTCTCGGTGGTGCGGGGCGCCCGCTCGCTGGTCATCGGCATGGGCGGCGACCAGCGCCTGAAGCCGTTCGCGGACCTGGCCGACCACGCCGCCGACAAGGCCGCGAAGGTGTGGGGCGCGGCCGGCTGGAGCGGTGACGTCGTGGTGCTGGTGCCGTCCACCCAGGGCCAGGTCGAGGACCTGCTCAATGCCACCGCCGGGAGCTTGCAGGGCGTCGTCGCGGTCACCGCCGGCGAGGGCGGCAAGCCGCTGACCGGCGCCCCGGCCAGCCGGGTGCTGATCAACCCGGACGCCTTCAACGCCGAGGCCCCGGACGCCTGGCAGTTCTTCCTGGACCACGAGCTCACGCACGTCGCCACCCGTGCCTGGACCACCCCGGCGATGCCGCTGTGGCTGTCCGAGGGCGCGGCCGACTACACCGGCTACCTGAACTCGACCATCACCGGCGACCGCAAGTTCCTGGAGCTGGCGAACGCCGTCGCCGGCGGCTGGAAGCCGCAGGACCTGCCGACCACCGACGACTTCCACGGCTCCGGCGACGCCGTCTCGCGGACCTACCAGATCAGCCACCTGGCCTGCGCCTACCTCGCCGAGAAGTACGGCCAGGCGAAGCTAGTCGCCTTCTACCAGGCCGTCGGCAGCGCGCCGGAGGGGACGGCGGACCCGGTCGGCGACGCGTTCCGGACCGTGCTCGGCACCACGACCAAGGACTTCACCGTCAAGTGGCGGGCTGCTGTCCTGGCCAAGGCTGCTGCCGTCGAGACTCTGCTCAAGAAGAAGTCCTGAGTCGGCGCCGGTGGCACGCCAGAGCGCGCGCAGCGCCAGGACTGCCGCCGCCACCAGCACCGCGTTCCGGCCGAGCAGGATCAGCCCGGAGTAGACCTGGCCGCCGCGCAGCGAGTGGTAGAACAGCGGGAAGATCAGCTGCGTCACCGACACCGCGCCCAGGACCAGCCACGCCGGCGTCCGCATCAGCGTCGCGCGCCGCGTCAGGCACACCGCCGCCACCCCCAGCAGCCACACCAGGTACTGCGGCGACAGCACCCGGCTGGTCACCACCGCCACCAGTACGGCGGCGAACGACACGTCCGCCATCATCCCCGGGAACGGGAACCCGCCCCGCACCGCCGCGCGCCGCCGGATCAGCAGCAGCACCGCGAACCCGGCCGCCGTGGCCGCCAGCGCCGCCTTCGCCGCCACCGTGACGCCCGGCCCCAGATACTCGAACGCGCCGAACTCGGTGTTCTTGACCGTCCCGGACCAGCCGAACCACTTGCCCGCCAGGAACGGCGTGGCGAACACCGACTCGATCTGGATGCCGCGGCTTTTCTGGTTCGTCAGGAACGACAGCACGCCCGGGAAGAACAGCTGGAGCACCAGCGTCGGGACGGCCGCCGTGGCCGCCGCGACGCCCACCAGCACGCGGCCGTTGCGCCGCTTCGGCGCGGCGAACAGGAACGCCGCCGGCCACAGCTTCACGAAGGCGCCGACCCCGATCAGCACGCCGCGCACGACCGCGGTCGAGCGCTTGGAGCGCACCGTCACCGTCAGCGCCGCCACCGCCAGCGCGGTGACGACCAGGTCGTAGCGGCCGTAGACCATCGGACCGATCGCCGCGATGCCGAGCGTCCACAGCCACGGCCCGGCCGGGCTCGGGTTCGGATCGGTCCGGCGCGCGGTGCGCAGCAGGAGCACGAACACCGCGACGTCCGCAGCCAGGCACATCAGGAAGAACAGCACGTAGTAGCTGCCCGGCAGCAGGTGCGGCAGCAGCAGCGGTACGGCGGCCCCCGGAGGGTACTGCCACCGCTGGTCGTCCAGGGGGTACTCGCCGTGGTCGAAGGAGCCGGTGATCCACTGGTGGTAGAGCTGCACGTCGCCGGTGACCGCGCCGCGGTTGAAGTACGGCAGCGTGTTCAGGGCCAGGAGCAGCAGGACCAGCCGGGTCAGGACATACCAGGGCACGACATGCTGGCGGCGGGCGATCTTCATGGTGGCTGCCATCCTAGTGACCCGCTCCGGGGATCGCCCGGCCCCGGCGCCACCCTCGGCGCCCGGACCGGCACCGGCCCCGGCGTCGGCCCCGGCGGCGCGCCCGCGTCCCCGCCTGGCGGGTCAAGGCTCGTACGGCACACCCACTAAACTTCGGTGAGTAGCGGGCCAACGCTGCGTGACCTGGGACGGAAGGCCGGACATTTGTCGATTCTCGTGGTCACCAACGACTATCCGCCCCGGCCCGGCGGGATCCAGCAGTTCGTGCAGAACATGGTCGAGCGGCTCCCGCCGGAGCAGACCGTGGTCTACGCCTCCAGCTGGCACGGCGACCCCGAGCGCTGCCGCGAGTTCGACGAGGCGCAGCCGCACCGCGTGATCCGCGAGAAGACCGGCATGCTGCTGCCGACCCCGGACCGCACCCGCCGCGCCGTGGCGATCGCCAAGGAGATCGGCGCCGAGTCGGTCTGGTTCGGCGCCGCCGCGCCCCTCGGCCTGATGGCGCCCGCGCTGCGCAAGGCCGGCGTCCAGCGGCTGGTGGCCACCACCCACGGCCACGAGTCGGGCTGGGCCAAGCTGCCCGGCGCGCGCGACCTGCTGCGCCGCATCGCCAACGAGGTGGACTGCGTCACCTACCTCAACGAGTACCACCGCGCCCGGATCGCGACCGCCCTGACCCCGGCCGCCGCCGCGCGGATGGTGCAGCTGACCCCCGGCGTCGACGTCGGCATGTTCCACCCCGACCCCGCCGGCGCCGCCGAGCTGCGCGCCTCCCTCGGCCTGGCCGACCGCCCGGTGGTGGCGTGCGTGTCCCGCCTGGTGCCGCGCAAGGGCCAGGACACGCTCATCAAGGCCCTGCCGCTGATCCGCCGCAGCGTCCCCGACGCGGCCCTGCTGATCGGCAGCGGCGGCCCGTACGCCGACGACCTGCGCAAACTCGCCGAAGCCGAGGGCGTGGCCGACGACGTGGTGTTCACCGGCTCCGTGCCGTGGGAGCGCCTGCCGGTGCTGTTCGCGGTCGGCGACGTGTTCGCGATGCCGTGCCGGACCCGCCGCTTCGGCCTCGACGTCGAAGGCCTCGGCATCGTCTACCTGGAGGCCTCCGCCGTCGGCCTGCCGGTGATCGCCGGCGACAGCGGCGGCGCGCCGGAAGCCGTGCTGGAGGGCGAGACCGGCTACGTGGTGCCGGGCGACTCGGTCGAACGCTGCGCGGCCCGCTGCGTGGAACTGCTCACCGACCCGGTGAAGGCCAAGGCCATGGGCGAGCGCGGCCGGGCCTGGGTCGAGGAGAAGTGGCAGTGGGACTCGATCGCCCAGACGCTGCGAGGCCTGTTGGACCCGGCGGTCAAGGTGACCGCGTGAAATTCATGGTGCTGATGTACGCCGACCCGGCGAAGACGGCGGCCATGACCGCCGAGGAACGCGCGGCCGTGTTCGCCCGGCACGAGGCGCTGCACAAGGACCTGGAGGGCACCGGCGAGCTGCTCAACGGCGCCGGACTGGCGTTCCCGTCGGACACCACCACCCTGCGCTGGCAGGCCGACGCGGACCCGACGGCGGAGGCGGGTCCGGCGGTCGAACCGGCGTCGGGGGAGCATGTGACGGCTTACTACGTACTGGAGTGCGCCGACGCGGACCGGGCGCGGGAGATCGCCGAACGGGTGCTGGACTTCCACGTCGTCGCTGTTGAGGTGCGGTCGATTCATGATTTCTTCGGGATGGGCGAGGGGTAGTTGTCCTGGTCCCGGCGCCCGGCGCCCGGCGCGGGCGGCGGTTCGCTGATGACGGCGATCCGGAAGTCAGAGGACATACGGTCGATCCTGGCAGCACTCATAGAGTCTGAGCCGGCGGCCCCGGACTCCGAGGCCGCCGCGCTGACCCACGGTCAGTCGTCGTGCCCGCGTACCGGATGCGGCCGGTAAGGCGCCTCCAGCGTGGTCACTTCCTCTGCGGTCAGCTCCAACTCCTCGGCGGCGATCGCGTCGTCGACGTGGTGCAGCTTCGTCGCGCCGAAGATCGGTGCGGTCACGGCCGGCTTGCTCAGCAGCCAGGCCAGGGACACCTGGGCCATCGACACGCCTCGGGCCTTGGCCACGCCTCGGACGGCTTCGACGACCTCGAAGTCGTTGTCGTCGTACAACGACGAGGCGTATGGGTCGTTGGTCGAACGCGTCGTGGTGGCCTCGCCGTCGCGGCTCCGGGCTCCGGCCAGCAGGCCTCGCGCCAGTGGGCTCCACGGCAGGACGGCGACCTTCTGATCGGCGCAGAACGGAATCATCTCCGTCTCTTCCTCGCGGTAGACCAGGTTGTAGTGGTTCTGCATCGCCACGAACCGCGTCCAGCCGCGCAGGTCCGCGGTGTACTGCGCCTTCGCGAACTGCCAGGCGAACATGCTCGACGCGCCGATGTAGCGGACCTTCCCCGAGCGCACCACGTCGTGGAGCGCCTCCATGGTCTCCTCGATCGGCGTCTCGTAGTCCCATCGGTGGATCTGGTACAGGTCGATGTAGTCGGTCCCGAGCCGCCGTAGCGAGGCGTCGACGCCGGACAGGATGTGCTTGCGGGACAGGCCGGAGTCGTTCGGACCCGGACCGGTCGGGAAGAACACCTTCGTCGCCAGCACGTACTCCTCGCGGTCGGTGAACAGCCGCCGGAGTATGCGGCCGGTCACCTCCTCGCTCGCACCCTGCGAGTACATGTCGGCGGTGTCGAAATAGTTGATGCCGGCCTCGGCGGCCCGGGCCACCAACGGCAGCGCCTGGTCCTCGGGGAGGATCCAGGCGGGGGATTCGGGGCTGCCATAGCTCATCATGCCCAGGCAGATGCGGGAGACTTTGGTGCCGGTATTGCCAAGTCGGATATATCGCAAAGGACTGCATCCATTCTATGAGACGTACCTCGCCAAGAATCGCGCAGTGCGTCCGGCGTCGCCACCGGATACTTCGGCCGGCGTCCCCTCCGCGACGATCCGGCCTCCGGCCGTTCCGGCGCCGGGCCCCAGGTCGATCAGCCAGTCGGCGGCGGCCACCACCCGCAGGTCGTGCTCGACGACCACCACCGTGTTGCCCTGGTCCACCAACTCCTGGAGCCGGGCCAGCAGCAGATCGGCGTCGGCCGGATGCAGGCCGCTGGTCGGCTCGTCGAGCAGGTAGAGCGTGTGTCCCCGGCGTGCCCGATGCAGTTCGCTGACCAGCTTGATGCGCTGTGCCTCACCGCCTGACAGAGTGGTCGCGCTCTGGCCGAGGGTGAGATAGCCCAGGCCGATGTCGTCGAGCAGCCGCAGGATGCGCTCCACGACCGGAAGGCCGCTGGTCAGCCCGCCGAAGAAGACGATGGCGTCCTCGACGCTGAGTGCGAGGACATCGGCGATCGACTTGCCCTCGACCAGCACTTCCAGCGTCTCAGGGTTGTACCGCGCGCCGGAGCAGACCGGACAGGGTGCTGATTCGGTCGGCAGGAACAGGAGCTCCACACTCACCTCCCCCTCGCCCTGGCAGTTCGGGCAGCGGCCGTCGGGGAGGTTGAAGCTGAAGCGGCTGGCGGTGTAGCGGCGTTCCTTCGCCAAGGGCTGCGCGGCGAAGAGTTTGCGGACCGCGTCGAAGAGTCCTGTGTACGTCGCCAGGTTCGAGCGCGGCGTCCGGCCGATCGGCTTCTGATCCACCTGCACCAGCCGGTGCACGGCGTCCAGGCCGTCGGCCTTGGGGATCGCGATGATGCGGTCGTCGTCGAGCGTGGCACTCTCGTCTTCTGCGCCGTCGGTCCGCTCGTCCGCCTCCCCGGACGTCCCGAGATGTTCGCGCACCGTCGCCGCCAGCACCTGCCCGACCAGCGTCGACTTGCCCGACCCGGAAACCCCGGTCACCGCGGTCAGCGTCCCGAGCGGGAAACGCGCCGTGACCCGGTCGAGGTTGTGGCGCGTGACTTCGTAGAGGGTCAGCCACGAAGCCGCTTCCCGCACGGTTTCGGGCCGGACATCGGGTGCCCGGCCGAACAAGTACCGTGCCGTCGCCGACTCCGCGATCTCGGCCAGCCCCTGCGCCGGCCCGCCGGGATGCCCACTGGACAGCCCGCCGGACGGCCCCCCGGACGGCCCGCTGTACAGCACCCGCCCGCCATGCCGCCCGGCCCCCGGCCCGAGGTCGACGAGCCAGTCGGCGTCCGCGATCACCTCCGGGTTGTGCTCGACGACGAACACCGAGTTCCCGGCGGCCCGCAGCCGTCGCAGGGCATTGAGCAGCAGCTCGGTGTCCGCCGGATGCAGCCCGGCCGAGGGTTCGTCGAGCACGTACAAGACCCCGAACAGCCCGCTGCCCAGCTGCGTCGCCAGGTGCAGCCGCTGGAACTCGCCACCGGACAGGGTCGTGGTCGCGCGGTCGGTGCTCAGGTAGCCCAGGCCCAGCTCGGTCAGGGTCCTGAGGTGCTCCTCCAGATTCCCGATCAGCGCCTCGGCGGCCTGCTGGCGAGCGGGCGACAGGGCGGCGGTGTCCGGATGGACCCGGGCCCGCCGCAGCAGATCGGCCAGGTCGACCAGCGGCAGCGCCGCGGCCCGGGAGATGTCGACGCCCGCGACGGTGACGCTCAGCGCGAACGGGTTGAGCCGCCGCCCCTGGCAGGTCGGACACGGCTCCTCGGAGAGGAAGGACGCGGCCTTGGCGCGCAGCGAGGCGCTCTTGGTCGTCGCGTACGTGTGCAGCACCCAGCTCCGGGGCGACATGTAAGTGCCCTGGTAAGGCCGCGTGATGCGATGCGCCTCGCGCACCGGATGGACGGTCACCACCGGCTGCTCCTCCGTCGTCAGCAGCCAGTGCCGGCGCTCGGCCGGGAGGGTGTGGAACGGGGCGTCGACGTCGATTCCGAGCTCGCCGAGGATGTCGCGGTAGTTCTTCCCCTGCCACGCGCCGGGCCAGGCGGCGACCGCTCCCTCGCGGATGCTCAGGTGGTCGTCGCCGACGAGCCGGTCCTCCGCCACGGTGTAGCGGCGCCCGAGGCCGTGGCAGGTGGGGCAGGCGCCGACCGCGGTGTTCGGCGAGAACCAGTCGGAGTCGACGGTCTCGGCGCCGTCGGGATAGGTGCCGGCCCGCGAGTAGAGCATGCGCAGGACGTTCGACACCCGGCTCACGGTCCCGACGCTCGACCGCGCGCTGCCGCCGCCGTGGTGCTGCCGCAGCGCGACCGCCGGCGGCAGGCCGGTGATGCTGTCGACGCGCGGCGCGCCGGCCTGGTCGATGAGGCGCCGGGCGTAGGGCGCGACCGATTCGAGGTAGCGGCGCTGGGCCTCGGCGTAGATGGTGGCGAAGGCCAGCGAGGACTTGCCGGAGCCGGAGACGCCGGTGAAGGCCACGACGCGGTCGCGGGGGACGGCGAGGTCGACGTGGCGGAGGTTGTGCTCGGTGGCGTCGTGGACGCGGATCATCGGGTCGTGGGCGGAGGCCGGCGGTGCCTGCGGCCCGGCTTCGGACGGCGGCAGAGCCTGGGCAGCGGAAGATCGGCGCAGCTCAGGACCCTTGTCGACCATGGGGAAACGGTAGCCGGGCCGGAAGGGCGGCGCACATCGGCGGCTCGCGGCGGCGCGGGTCGGCTATTCGCGGACGCCGCGACCTGCGCCTACACCGCGACCTGCGCCTACACCGCGACCTGCGCCGACGCCGCAGCAGTGCCTACCGGTCGCCAGCGGTTCGTATGCTCCGCAGCAGCCCCAGCGCTACCCCCGCAGCACCTTCTCCATCGCCTTGCCCCTGGCCAGCTCGTCCACCAGCTTGTCGAGATAGCGGATCTTCCGCATCAGCGGATCCTCGACCTCCTCGACCCGCACCCCGCACACCAGTCCGGTGATCAGCGTGGCGTTCGGATTGAGCGTGGCCTGCTCGAAGAACTCCTCGAACGTCGTGCCCGCCTCCAGGTGCCGCTCCAGCGCCTCGTCGTCGAATCCGGTCAGCCACTCGATCGCCTCGTCGAGCTCGGCCTTGGTCCGGCCCTTCCGCTCCAGCTTCGCCTGGTAGTGCGGATACACCGAGGAGACGCTCGTGGTGAAGATTCTGCTCACGCCACCGAGGCTAGTACGCTCGCCTGCGTGGCTCCAGTACCGCCCGCCCGCCACTTGCAGCGCGCCAAGGACCTCGCCGACGCCCGCTACGCCGAGCCGTTGACCGTGGCCGACCTGGCCGCGGCGGCGAGCCTGTCGCGGGCGCACTTCTCGCGGGAGTTCCGGCGGGCCTTCGGCGAGTCGCCGCACGCCTACCTGCTCACCCGCCGCCTGGAGCGGGCCGCCGCGCTGCTGCGGCACACCGACTACGCCGTGGCCGACATCTGCTGCGCGGTCGGGCTGACCAGCGTCGGGTCGTTCACGACCAGCTTCACGCGGGTCTACGGGCGCTCGCCGGCCGCCTACCGGGCGGCGTATCCGCCGGCGTCGGACTTCGTGCTGGTGCCCGCCTGCGCGCTGCGCGAGTACGGACGGCCGCGGAACCGGACGTTTCGAGAAGACGCCGCAGAAGCGGGCGGCTTAGCGTGACGACATGATCTCCTTCAACAGCACTCAGGTCTGGGTCCACGACCAGGACGTCGCCCTTGACTTCTACACCCGCGTCCTCGGCATGGTGGTCCGGGTCGACGTCACCATGCCGGAGATGAACAACTTCCGGTGGCTCACCGTCGGGCCCGAGCATCAGCCGGACATCGCCATCGTGCTCATGAAGATCCCCGGCGAGCCGATCATGGACGAGGCGACGCACGCCAAGGTCGAGGAGCTGATGGGCAAGGGCCACGCCGGCTTCCTCTTCTTCACCACCGACGACGTCGACGCCGCCTACGCCGAGCTCTCCGCCAAGGGCGTGGATTTCGTCGAGAAGCCGACCGACGAGCCCTACGGCCGGGACTCCTCGTTCCGCGACCCGTCCGGGAACCACATCCGGCTGATGACGCCGCGGCAGATGGGCTGAGCCGACGCCGCATCCGCGCGAAGAACCGGAGCCACCGGAGCCACCGGAGAAACCGGCGCGGCGGGGAAAGCAAGAAGAAGGGCGTTCGAGGGGGAACGCCCTTCTCTGGCTGGTCTGAACTGCCTGGTCTGAACTGGCTGGTCTGAACCGCCTGGTCTGAACTGCCTGGTCTGATTCGGCCGGCCTGGCTTCTCCGACTTCTCCGATCCGCCTCGGCCGGCCGCGGACCCCCGGCTCCTAGCTCCTGGTCGTCGACGCCACGCCCGCGTACAGCGCGGCCACGTCGTCGGCGTTCTCCAGCATCACCACGTTCCGCTTCAGCTTCATCGACGGCGTCACCTGCCCGCCCTCGACGCTCCACTCCACGCCCAGCACCGTGAACTTCTTGATCGCCTCGGCGTGGCTGACCGCGCGGTTGGCGTCGTCGACCGCCTTCTGCACCTCGGCGCGGACCTCCGGGTCCTCGGCCGCCTCGGCGATGGTCCAGCCGGCCGGCTTGCCGTGGGCCGCGGCCCAGGTGGGCAGGGCCTCGGGGTCCAGGGTGACCAGGGCGGCGATGAACGGCTGCTGGTCGCCGACCACCATCGACAGGTTCACCAGCGGGTGGGCGTTGATCCGGTCCTCCAGCACCGCCGGGGCCACGTTCTTGCCGCCCGCGGTGACCAGGATCTCCTTCTTGCGGCCGGTGATCGACAGGTAGCCGTCGTTGTCCAGCGAGCCCAGGTCGCCGGTGGCGAACCAGCCGTCCTGGACGGCCTCGGCGGTGGCCTTGTCGTTGTTGTAGTACCCGGAGAACACCATCGGGCCCTTGACCAGGATCTCGCCGTCCTCGGCGATCCGCACCGAGGCGCCGGGCAGCGGGACGCCGACCGTGCCGGGGCGGGCGGCGCCGATCGGGTTCAGGGTGATCGCCGCGCAGGTCTCGGTCAGGCCGTAGCCCTCCTGCACCGCCAGGCCGATGCCGTGGAAGAAGTGCACCAGCCGGGTGCCCAGCGGCGCGCCGCCGGAGACCGCCAGCGTGGCGTTGCCGCCCAGGGCCGCGCGCAGCTTGCCGTAGACCAGCTTGTCGAACACCGCGTGCCGCAGCTTCAGGCCGAGCGGCACCTTGCCCGCGTAGTCGGCGCGGGACCAGGCGATCGCGGTGGCCGCGGCCTTGTCGAAGATCGCGCCCTTGCCGTCGGCGTGCGCCTTCTGCGACGCGCCGTTGTAGACCTTCTCGAACACCCGCGGCACCGACAGGATGAAGGTCGGCTTGAAGGAGCCCAGCTCCTCGACGATCTTCTTGGTGTCCGAGCAGTGCCCGAGCTTGACCCGCGCGGTCAGCGCCGCGACCTGGATGACCCGGGCCAGCACGTGCGCCAGCGGCAGGAACAGCAGGGTGGAGCCGGAGCTGTTGAACGCGGCCTGCGCCATGCGCGTCACGTTGTGGCTCTCGCTCAGGAACTGGCCGTGGGTCAGCACGCAGCCCTTGGGACGGCCGGTGGTGCCCGAGGTGTAGATGATCGAGGCCAGGTCCTCGGGGGCGGCCAGGCCGCGCCGCCGGTCGAGCTCCTCGTCGGTGATCTCCCCGGCGCGCGCGCCGAGCAGCTCCACCGCGCCGGTGCCGGAGTCCGGCTCGATGATCCACACCTCGCGCACCGCCGGGGCGCCGCCGAGCCCGGAGTTGGTGGCGCCGGTGCGCGCGGTCTGCACGGTGGCGGCGTTCACCGAGGTCTCGGCGAACACCGCGATCGCGCCGGAGTCGGACAGGATCCACTCGACCTGCTCGGCCGAGGAGGTCTCGTAGACCGGCACCACGACCGCGCCGGCCTCGAACAGCGCGAAGTCCAGCAGCGTCCACTCGTAGCGGGTGCGGGACATCAGGGCGACCCGGTCGCCGGGCGCGACGCCGGCCGCGGCGATGCCCTTGGCCAGCGTGCGCACCTCGGCCAGGAAGGCCTGCGCGGTCACGTCGTGCCAGGTGCCCCCGGTCTTGCGGCCCAGCAGCGGCGCCTGGGGAGTCTTCTCGGCCGCGTCATGGATCACGTCGGTCAGGTTTCCGGCGGCACCGACTTCGTAAAGCGGCGGGACGCTGAACTCACGCACGTTGGTCTTGACTCCTCGTCTTCGAGGCCGGACGACGCGGCGACCTCCTCGCCACCGGGTCGGGACGCCCTGACGCTACTGCTTATTACCAACCAGTAGGTAGTACTTGATGCTGTTTTGTAACCTGCTCGACTTCTCGTTATGGGAAGAGGCCTGGACACCATAATGCCTTGCCGGAAGGCGCGACCGGCCGTTGGCCGCCCGCTACGCGATAACCTTGGCCGCAACCACCGACGACGAGGAGGCGGGCCATGTCCGAGCGCACGAAGTCCAGCATCGACATCACGGCCCCGCCCGAGGCCGTGCTCCGGGTGATCACCGACTTCGCGGCCTATCCCCAGTGGACCGGCGAGGTGAAGGACGCCCGCATCGAGGAGCGCGACGACGCCGGCCGGGCGCTCCGGGTCTGGTTCCGGATGGACGCCGGCGCCCTGCGCGACGAGCACACTCTGGCGTACGAGTACCCGTCCGAGACCGAGGTCCACTGGACCCTGGTCTCCTCCAACATGATGCGCGCGCTGGACGGCTCCTACGTCGTGGAGCCGACCGCGACCGGCAGCCACGTCACCTACCAGCTCACGGTGGACGTGAAGCTGCCGATGGTGGGGCTGCTCAAGCGCAAGGTCGAGAAGCTGATCATCGACCGGGCCCTGTCCGGTCTGAAGAAGCGCGTCGAGGCGATCTCTTCGTGACGCGTCTGCTATTCCTGACCGGCCCCGGCGGCGCGGGCACCACCACCCTGGCCGCCGCCACGGCGCTGCGCGCGGCCGCCTCCGGCCACCGCGTGCTGCTGCTCGGCGTGGCCGACGCCGGGGAACTGGCCGCCGTGCTCGGCGCCTCCGGGGTGTCCGGGGACGGCAACGTGCTGGATATCGACGACCCGGACGACGGGTTGGACGGGCTGCACGACCGGGACGACCGGGACGGCTCGGACGGCCCGGACGGCCCGGACAAGGCGCTCGCCGCCGCCCTGGCCAACCTCACCGTCCGCCGCTTCGACCCGGCGGCCGCCACCGAGAACGCCCTGGTCGGCCTGGCCCGCCTGCTCTCCGGCCCGCTGGCCGCGGCCGGGCTGTCCGCGCCCGACGCCACCGAGCTCGGCCCGGTCCCCGGCCTGCCCGACATCCTCGCGCTGCGCGAGATCGCCGAAGCGGTCGCGTCGGCCGAATGGGACGCCGTCGTGGTCGACGGCCCGCCGCTGAAGGCCGCGCTGTCGATGCTGGCCTGGCCGGAGACCGCTTCGGCGGCGCTGCGCCGGCTGCGCCCGATCGAGGGCCAGGCGGCCCGCGCGCTGCGTCCGCTGCTGGCCGGGCTGGTCGGCCTGCCCTCCCCGTTCGTGATGGTCACGCAGTGGACCGAGAACGCCTCCGCCGAGATCGCCGCGGTCCGGACCGCGCTGGCCCACCCCGGCAGCCTGGTGCGGATCGTCGGGACGCCGTCGGCCGCCGCGCAGCCGCTGCTCCAGGCCACGCCCACGCTGCTGGCGCTGCACGGCCTGCGCGCGGACCTCACCACCCTCGCCGACGTCGCCAGGACCGGCGCCGAACCGCTCGGCGTCGCCGCGCTGGCGGCCCTCGGCGCCGCCGTGTACGCCGACGGCGACCCCGTCCCCGGGCTCGCCGACCCGCCGGAGCCCGCGGTCGCCCCGGACGGCGACGGCTACCGCTACGACCTCCCGCTGCCCGGCGTGGAGCGGGACCAGCTGGGCCTGGTGCGCTCCGGCGACGAGCTGGTGGTCACCGTCGACGTCCCCGGCGTCACCGTGCACCGCCGCGCCTTCCCGCTGCCCGCCGCGCTGCGCCGCTGCCGCATCGCCTCGGCCCGGATCGCCGACGGCGTGCTGCGCGTCGGCTTCAAACCCGACGAGAACCTGTGGCCCGAGCGCTTCCTGACGGACCATAGTGAAGACGCACAAACCGGCGACAGTTGACGGGAGGGACGCAAGCCGTGAGCGATTCAGGCAGCACCAGGGCCCAGGCATCCGAGTCCGGAGCATCCGAGTCCGAGGCATCGGGGGCTCAGACATCCGAGTCCGAGGCATCCGGGTCCGAGGACCGGGACATCCCCTTCGAGGACGATCCGGCCGCCGCCTCGGCCACCCCGGGGGACGGCGGAACCACGGACGGTACCGATCCTTCCAAGGACCGGACACCCCCGGACCCCGGCTCGACAGGGCCCACCACCGTGCGCGAGGATCTCGGGACGCTCGCCGAAGAGGCGCGCAAGCTCTGGGCGACCATCGAGGCGCGCGTCGTGGCGCCCGCGATCGAGTCGTACCCTGAGGTGGCGCGCCATCTGGGCGCGGCGGGCCGGGAGGTCGCCAAGGCGTTCCGGTCGGCCGTGCGCGGTTCGGAGCAGAACTGGCGCGACGGGGGATCCGCCGGGCCCGACGGGGCACGGCAGCAGGAGAAGATCACCGTCGAACGGGTGGACCGGATCGATCCGTCCGAAAAGAAGAACAGGGAATAATGACTCTCACCATCGGCGTAGACATCGGCGGCACCAAGATCCTGGCCGGCGTGGTCGACGAGAAGGGGAAGATCCTCGACTCGGTCAAGGTCTCCACCCCCGAGGACTCCGACCAGACCGCCGACGCCATCGCCGAGGCGATCCGCAAGGTCCGCGGGGACCACGAGATCGGCGCGGTGGGCCTGGGCGCCGCCGGCTTCATCGACGCCGACCGCGCCACCGTGCTGTTCGCGCCCAACGTGTCCTGGGTGAACGAGCCGCTGAAGACCCGCATCGAGGAGCGCGTGGGCCTGCCGGTGGTGGTCGAGAACGACGCCAACGCCGCGGCCTGGGGCGAGGCCAAGTTCGGCGCCGCGGCCGGCCACGACGACGTGGTCGTGCTGACCGTCGGCACCGGCATCGGCGGCGGCCTGATCCTCAACGGCGCGCTCTACCGCGGCCGGTTCGGGATCGGCGGCGAGCCGGGCCACTACCGCGTGGTGCCCGACGGCCGGCCCTGCGGCTGCGGCAACCGCGGCTGCTTCGAGCAGTACGCCTCCGGCAACGCGCTGGTGCGCGCCGCCCGGGAGCGCGCCGCCGCGGCCATCGGCAAGGCCAAGGACCTGCTCGCGCTCGGCGACGGCACCGTCGAGGGCATCCAGGGCTCGCACATCACCGAGGCGGCGCGGGGCGGCGACACCATCGCCCTGGCGGCCTTCAACGAGATCGCCGACTGGCTCGGCCAGGGCATGTCGGACATGGCCGCGCTGCTTGACCCCAGCGCCTTCGTGCTGGCCGGCGGCGTCAGCGAGGCCGGGGACCTGCTGCGCGCCCCCGCCGCCGAGGCCTACCGCCGCAAGCTGGCCGGCGCCGGCCACCGCCCCTACGCCCAGGTGCTCACCGCCACCCTGGGCCCGGACGCGGGGCTGATCGGCGCCGCCGACCTCGCCCGGCTCTGACCGGCGGGCTCCGACCGCCCGGCCCTGGCTGCCTGGCCTGGCTGCTCGGCCTGGCTGCCCGGCCTGACGGCCCGCCGCCGGACGCCCCGACGGGTCCGGCGGCTTTCCGCCGAGGCGATCACCGCATACCGTGGTGATCGCCATGGCGGAGACAGTGCGAGTCCTCAGTTACAACGTGCGGTCCCTGCGGGACGACCGCGCGGCCCTCGCGCGCGTGGTGCGCGGGTGCGAGCCGGACGTGGTGTGCGTCCAGGAGTCCCCCCGGTTCTTCGGCTGGCGCCGGGCGGCTCGGGCGATGGCCGCGGAGTTCGGCCTCAGCGTGGTGATCGGCGGCGCCGACGCCTCCGGGAACCTGCTGCTGGCCGCCGAGCGGGTGCGGGTGGCCGCGAAGGAGACCCTTTACCTGCGCCATCGCAGAGGGCTGCATCTGCGCGGGATGGCGTTGGCCGCGCTGACCGTCGGCCGCAGCCGCTTCACCGTCGCCTCCACCCACTTGAGCCTGGACGGCGCCCAGCGGCAGGACCAGGCCGAGGAGGTGCTCGGACGGCTCCAGGACTTCGCCGAGCGCGAGCAGGCCCCGGCCCGGGTGCTGTGCGGGGACTTCAACAGCCACCCGGACAGCGTGGAGTGGGGTGCGCTGACCGCGCGGATGGCGGACGCCTGGCAGGTGGCGCCGGCGGGCGAGGAGTACACCTCCACGGCCCGCGACCCGTATCAGCGCCTGGACGCGGTGTTCGTGTCCGACGACGTCGAGGTGGTGCGGGCCGGGGTGCCGACCGACCTGGTCGCGCAGGCCGACATGGCGGTCGCCAGTGACCACCGGCCGGTGCTGGCGGTACTGACGGTCTGAGCGCTCGGCACGACGGCGGCCGAGCTTTTTCGACGGCGGCGTTCAGGTGGCGGCGGTCAGGCGATGGTGGTTATCGGACAGTGGCGGTTATACGACAGCTCCGTTGTCCGGGTCGTCGTACTCGTCCCGGTCCGGCTTCATCCGCGCCACCAGCGAGATGATCCCGCCGAACACGCCGACGATGGCCAGCCAGCTCAGGTACTCCGAGGTCTGCCACCCCAGCAGGGCGTGCAGCACCAGGAAGGCCACGCCGCCGAGCAGCATCGTCCACGACGCCAGCGTCGCGGCGCTGGCCTGCGGCAGCTCCGGGTCCGGCGGCTCGTAGTGCTCGATGTAGTCCAGCGGGTCGGAGGTGGTCTCGTCGGTGGGCTCGACGATGGCGCCCTCCCACTCCGGACGCGGGTCCAGGACCGGGTAGCGGATGATCTTGTGCGGGCGGCCGGCCGAGCCGGTCCCGGTGCCGCCGGCGGTGCCCGGACCGGGCCGCCGGGGCTGCGGATCGGGCGCCGACTCGCCGTGGAACGCCGCCACCAGCTTGTCGAACTCGATCTGCTCGCGGGCGATCCGTTCTTCCTCGGTCTCGGCGACGGCGCTTCCGGCCACGGTGCTCCCGGCGTGCGCGCTCTCAGCGAGAGTGCTCTCCACCACGGTGCTCTCCGCGAGGGTGCTCTCCACCACGGCGCCCTCCGCGACGACGCTCTCCGCGAGCGTGCTGTCGGCGGCTGTGCTCTCAACGACCGAGCTGTCCGTGATGCCGCTGTCGACGGCCGTGCTCTCCGCGACCGCGCCCTCGGTCGGCGCATCGGTCGCATCGGTCGTGTCGGTCGTGTCGGTCGCGTCGGTCGCGTCGACCGGATCCGCGCCGCTCCCGGCACGCTCGGCACGCTCGGCGTCGGCCGGCTCCTCGAAACCAGCCGGCTCCTCGAAACCGGCCGGCTCGCGCAGCTCGTCCAGTTCACCGGGCTCGCCCGGCTCCTCGGGCAGGCCCGACCCCGGCTGTTCATTGGCGGTGCTCACATCAATTCCCCAACCCCGCGACCCGCCGGATGAATTCCACCGATCCGGCGTGGATCTGCTCCGCGTCATGATCCAGCGTAGCCACATGCGAGCTCTTTTCGAGCACTCGTTCCGTGACATCGGTCGACGAGATCCGGCTGAGGATCAGGGCACTGTTCGAAGGGTGCACCACCGGATCGGTCACCGAGTGGTACAGCAGCGTCGGCTGCGTCACCTTCGGCAGGTCGGCCTGCACCGTGTGCCAGCCGCCGGCGAAGGAGTGCAGGGCCTTGAGCGGCACCCGGTCGTACGCCAGCTCGCTGACGCCCTTCTTGTTGATCGCGTTGCCGATCCCGGGCACGCTGGGCACCAGGTGCTTGAGCACCGGCAGCAGCCTGATCACCGCCTTGTCCGGCTTCACCGAGGCGTTCACCAGCACGATCCCGGCGACGTCGGCGCCGTGCCGCTCGGCCAGCCGCAGGGCCAGCGTGCCGCCCATCGACAGGCCCACCACGAACACCCGCCGGTAGCCGGCTTTGAGCTCGTGGAACGCCCGGTCCACCTCGGCGTACCAGTCGTCCCAGGTGGTGACCTGCATGTCCCGCCAGTTCGTGCCGTGGCCGGGCAGCCGCGGCAGCCGGACGCCGAAGCCGGCCGCGGCCAGGTGCTCGGCCCAGGGCCGCAGCGACTGCGGCGAACCGGTGAATCCGTGGCAAAGCAGTACGCCGACCGTACCGGCCGCGGCGCCGCCGGCGGCCGGTTCCGGACCGCTGTCGACGCCGCCACCTGGCCCGACGGCGGTCGTGTCATGGGAGAAGGGCTCGGCACCGGGGAGCACGGGCGCGGTCATGGTCACCATCGTTCCACGGCGGACGGGGGGAGTACAGCGACGCCGCACGCAGTAATGTTCGCTCCGGAAACCCGAAGGTAACGCCGTGCGTTCGCCGAGCGAAGCCACCGCGCGTGCACAGACCCTCACGGAGAGGCAGACGGTTGTTCTACGGCTTGCTCAAGGTCGTCTTCCTGGGACCGCTGCTCCGCGTGCTGTTCCGCCCCTGGGCCAAGGGCCTGGAGCACATCCCGGCCGAGGGGCCGGTGATCCTGGCCAGCAACCACCTGTCGTTCTCCGACTCGTTCTTCATGCCGCTGATGGTCCCCCGCCCGGTCTACTTCCTGGCCAAGTCCGACTACTTCACCGGCAAGGGGATCAAGGGCCGGCTCACCGCGGCCTTCTTCCGCGGCGTGCGCTCGGTCCCGATCGACCGCTCCAGCGGCCAGGCCGCCGACCCGGCGCTGCGGACCGCGCTGCGCATCCTGAACGAGGGCAAGGCGCTGGGCCTGTACCCGGAGGGCACCCGCTCGGCCGACGGCCGCCTGTACAAGGGCCGCACCGGCATCGCGCGCATCGCCCTGGAGTCCGGCGTCCCGGTGGTGCCCTGCGCGATGGTCGGCACCTTCGAGATCCAGCCCTCCGGCCAGGTCGTGCCCAAGATCAAGCGGGTCGGCGTGCGGTTCGGCGAGCCCCTGGACTTCTCCCGGTACCGCGAGCTGCCCGGCGCCGCCGACGACCGCTACATCCTCCGCTCGATCACCGACGAGATCATGTACGCGCTGATGGACCTGTCCGGCCAGGAGTACGTCGACATGTACGCCACCGACGCCAAGAAGCTCATCAACGCCGAGAAGGCCGCCGAGCGCGCCGCGCAGCGCGCCGAGGCCAAGCGCACCGCCGCCGAGGAGCGCCGCGCCGAGATCGAGGAGAAGCGGCAGCAGGAATCGGACGAGGACGCCCGGCGGCGATGACCGGATCGGGGGGTCCGGCGGCGCGGGGGGCGGTTCCGGCGCCGGCGTCCGAGCAGATCGCCGTCACCAGCGCCATGTGGCGCGCGCTGGGCGTCTTCCGGGCCCTGGCCCTCGGCTACGCCGTGGCCCGTTTCGCGGCCTCCTACGACCGCTACGCGCACATCGGCGCGGCCCTGGCCGTCCTGATCTCGATGGCCGCCTGGACCGGGTGGACGGGCATCGTCTACCACCGCACCAGCACCACCCGCCCCGCGCTGCTCGCCTTCGTCGTCACCGATCTGGCGATCGGGGCGGCCAGCGTGCTGAGCACGGTCCTGGTCGACACGCCCGAGCGCGTACACCGCGGCGCGATGACGCTGCCGACCGTGTGGTCCGCGGCCCCGGTGATCGCCGCCGCGATCGCGCTGGGCTGGCGCGGCGGGCTGGCCGGCGCGGCCGCGATCGGCGCCGCCGACCTCGCCGAGCGCGGCGCCCTGACCCAGGACGCGATCCACAACATCGTCCTGATGGGCCTGCTCGGCACCGCCATCGGCTACGTCACCGAGCTGGGCCGCAACGCCGAGCTCACGCTGGTGCGGGCGCAGCGGCTGGAGGCCGCCACCCGGGAGCGCCAGCGGCTGGCCCGGGACATCCACGACGGGGTGCTCCAGGTCCTGGCCATGGTGCAGCGGCGCGGCGCGGAGATCGGCGGCGCCGGCGCGGACCTGGGCCTGATGGCCGGCGAGCAGGAGCGGGCCCTGCGCTCGCTGGTCAACTCCTGGCACGAGGTCGACACCGGGGACGGCGATCCGGTGGACCTGGACCTGTCGGCCCTGCTGGGCCGGCTCGCCGGGCCGCGGGTGACGCTGTCCGGGCCCGGCGAGCCGGTCACGCTGCCCGGTCCGGTGGCCCGCGAGGTGGCCGCGGCGGTGGCGGCGGCCCTGGACAACGTCCGGGCGCACGGCGGCCCGGGCGCCGACGGCCTCGGGGCCCGGGCCTGGATCCTGGTCGAGGACGAGGCGGACGGGGTCGTGGTCACGGTCCGCGACGACGGCCCCGGCATCCCCGAGGGCCGTCTGGCGCAGGCCCGGGAGGCCGGCCGGCTCGGTGTCGCGCACTCCATCGAGGGCCGGCTGCGCGACGTCGGAGGCAGTGTCGAAGTGGTCTCCGTCCCGGGTCAGGGCGCTGAGGTGGAGATGCGCGTGCCGCGGCCCCGGCGGTCCGGGGGCGGCGCGGCGTCGGTCTCCGCGGTGCGGCGAGCGCTGCGATGAGGGACGGGCGCCGGGACGGGGGTCGAGCGCTGCGATGCGGGGCGAGGGTCAGCAGCGAGGGTCACCAGGCGGAACGGAAAGTGCGATGAGTGGGCGCGGCTTTGTAGAGTCGAGTCCCGTGAACACTCAGGTCCGGGTCATGGTCGCCGACGACCACCCGATGTGGCGGGACGCGGTGGCCCGCGACCTCGCCGAGGCCGGGTACGACGTGGTGGCCACGGCGGGGGACGGCGAGGAAGCGGTGCGGCGCGGGACGGCGTCCCGGCCGCAGGTCGTGGTGCTCGACATGCAGATGCCGCGGCTGTCCGGGGCGGAGGTGACGGCCCGGCTGGTGGCCGCCGACCCCGAGGTCAAGGTGCTGGTGCTGTCCGCCTCCGGGGAGCAGCAGGACGTGCTCCAGGCGGTGAAGGCGGGCGCCATCGGCTACCTGGTGAAGTCCGCCAGCCGCGAGGAGCTGCTCGCGGCCGTGGAGCGGATCGCGGTCGGCGACCCGGTGTTCACCCCGGGGCTGGCCGGTCTGGTGCTCGGCGAGTTCCGCAAGCTCTCGATGCTGCCGCCGGGCGCCGCAGGCGCCGAGGCCGCGGGCGACACGCCGCGGCTCACCGAGCGGGAGACCGAGGTGCTGCGCCTGGTGGCGAAGGGCTTGTCCTACAAGCAGATCGCCGATCGGCTGGTGCTGTCGCACCGCACGGTGCAGAACCACGTCCAGAACACGCTCAACAAGCTCCAGCTGCACAACCGCGTGGAGCTGGTGCGGTACGCGATCGCGCAGGGCCTGGACGAGGACGACGAGGGCTGAGCCGTCCCTTCGGGTGAGCGCCGGCGCCGGCGGCCGGTAGCGCCTGTGACGGCCGGCGGCGCCGGGGTAGCGTCCGGAGCATGGCTGCCATCGATTTCCTCGCCCTGCTGCGCTCCGAGCTGGACGCCTACGCCCGGCTGCTCGCCGGCCTGGCCGCGGCGGACCTGGGGCGGCAGGTGCCGTCCTGCGCGCCGTGGACCGTGTACGAGCTGACCGACCATCTCGGCAACGGCAACCTGTGGGTGACCACGGCGGTGCGGGAGCGGCACGGCCGGAACGACCAGGAGCGGACCGCGCCGCACGACCCGGCGTCGCTGCACACCTGGTTCGAGAGCACGGTCGAGGAGATCGTCGCGGCGCTGGACGTGCATCCGGACACCGAGGCGTGGACCTTCACCAGCCAACAGCCGCGCACCGTCGGGTTCTGGCAGCGGCGGCGGGCGCAGGAGACGCGGATGCACCGGTGGGACGCGCAGAGCGCGCTGGGGGACCCGGAGCCGTTCGCGCCGGAGCCGGCGGCCGACGCGGTGGACGAGGTCTTCGAGCTGTTCGCGCCGCGGATGGTGCGACGCGGCGTGGCCGCCGAACCGTCGGTGGCGCTGGCGCTGCGTGCCACCGACGTCGGGCGGACGTGGGTCTACGGCCCCGGGGAGCCGGTCGCCGAGCTCTGCGGGACCGCCTCGGACCTGGCGCTGCGGTTGTGGCACCGGCTCGGCGCCGACGCCGCGGGGCTGGAGTGGAGCGGGGACCGGGAGGCGGGGGAGCGGATCGTCGCGGCGTCGCTGGTGCCCTGACGCCGCTCACCGCCGCTTTGTCAGAGTTTCGGTATCAGAGTCCACATTCCAGGGCCCACATTCCAGAGCCCGAATTCCAGGGCCCACATCCCGGGGTCGGTTTCTCAGGGCAGGTACTTCAGGTCCGGGAAGGCCGGTGACGCCGCCTCCATCAGGCGGCTGCGCCGGCCCCGCAGGTGCAGATCGAAGAAGGCCGACGGGTAGGCCTGCTGCATGTGCGCGCCCTCGGCCGGGTTCAGGGTCCCGATCCAGCTCTCCAGGTCGGCCTGGCTCATCCCGAGGATCTTCGCCAGCTGCGGTATCAGCGATTCGACATCGCTGTAGCTGCTGTGGGCCGCGCCGTCGGCGTAGACGTTGAGCCGCCAGCCCTTCAGGTGGCTCCAGGCCTCGGCGACGTCGGGGTTGTCGGCGCGGGTGTTCTCGGCGGTCATCATCAGGACCGGCCGGTCCAGGTCGGTGGTGATCTCCGGAGCCATCGGGCCGTCGAAGCTCAGGCCGGCGCGGACCCGGTGGTCGGCGAGCATCGTGTCGACGGTGGCGGTGCCGCCCTTGGACCAGCCGAACATGCCGACGCGCCGCGCGTCCAGGCTGCCGGCCAGGCCGGCGGGGAGCTGCTTGCCGTCGGCGTCCGGGTTGCGGCCGGCGGCCAGCGCGTCGATCGCGTCCAGGACCGAGCGGGCGTCGGCGGCGAAGTCCGGCGGGCCCATCGGGATGTGCGAGGGCGAGAGGATCCGGCCGTCGGGGAACTGCACCCAGGTGTCGTAGGTGTGGGCGATGGTGACCACGGCGAAGCCGTGGCTCGCGAGCTCCTGCACCGCGTTGGTGTTGTCGGCGCGGTGGCTGTGGGCGCCGTGGGAGTACACGACGACCGGCAGGCGGCGCTCCGCGCGCAGTACCGGCGCGCCGGTGCGGCCGGCGGTGAGCGGGACCGCGAAGGCGCTGGGGTCGAAGCCCGCGTCGATGGCGTAGGGGGTGAAGACGGCGGCGGGCATCCACGGTGCGAGCTGGTAGCGCGCGGTGTCCCGGGCCGGGTACCAGACGCTGACCATCAGCTCGCGGAACGCGCCGGGCCCGGCCGTCGGGTCCGGACGGGTCTTGTCGACGAGGCGCAGGTCCACGACGCCGACCCGGTGCGGGCCGGTGGGGCGCGGGAAGGTGAGCGTCGTCGGAGAGCCGGACGCGGCCGGAGCGCCGGGCGCCGCGGACCCGGTCTCGGGCCCGGACGCGGGCCCGGCTCCGGCTCCGGCTCCGGCTCCGGCTGCGGCCGCCGGCCCGGCGAGGCGATTCGGCACGGCCGCGCCGGCCGCAAGCGCGGCGCCGAGCAGATTGCGGCGGGAGAGTCCGGACGGGGTGGTGGGGAACGGGTTCCCGGTCGTCATGCCTGTCATGTCCCGAACGTTTCACAGGCGTCACAGGGCTCACATCAGGCCACTGATGGCAATGTCGCCGCCGGTGTCCGCCCCGGGGACTACGCCCGGGGGCGACAGCACCGGCGGCGACCTCGAAGGATGAAGATCACTTCAGGTGATCGCCACGTCTCGGCAGGTGATCGACGTCTTCTGGTTACCGCCCCGGACCGGCTACGGTGATCGGAGTCCGTGAGTGACGGAGATCACAAACGACCATCGGCGACCATCAGGAGTGTGGCCATGCGTATCGGAGTGCTGACCGGCGGCGGCGACTGCCCAGGACTGAACGCGGTGATCCGCGCGGCCGTCCGCAAGGGCGTGCAGTACTACGGTTTCGAATTCGTGGGGTTCCGGGACGGCTGGAAAGGGCCGTTGGACCGGATGACCAAGCACCTGGACGTCGAGGCGGTGCGCGGGATCCTGCCTCGCGGCGGCACCATCCTCGGGTCCTCGCGGACCAACCCGCTGAAGGTGGACGGCGGCATCGAGCGGATCAAGGAGAACCTGGCCGCCGAGGGCGTGGACGCGCTGATCGCGATCGGCGGCGAGGACACCCTGGGCGTGGCGACCGCGCTGGGCGGCCACGGCGTGCGCGTCGTCGGCGTGCCGAAGACCATCGACAACGACCTGAACGCCACCGACTACACCTTCGGCTTCGACACCGCGGTGCACGTGGCCACCGAGGCCATCGACCGTCTGCACACCACCGCCGAGTCCCACTCGCGGGCGCTGATCGTCGAGGTCATGGGCCGCCACGCGGGCTGGATCGCGCTGCACTCCGGCCTGGCCGGCGGCGCCAACGTGATCCTGATCCCCGAGGTCACCTTCGACATCGAGGAGGTCTGCGGCTGGATCGAGTCCCGCTTCGCCCGCGGCTACGCCCCGATCGTGGTGGTCGCCGAGGGCGCGCACCCCAAGGACGGCCAGATGGAGACCGCCTCCGGCGAGCTCGACGCCTTCGGCCACGTCCGCCTCGGCGGCATCGGCGAGCGCCTCGCGGCCGAGATCGAGCGCCGCACCAAGAAGGAGGCCCGCACCACGGTCCTGGGCCACACCCAGCGCGGCGGCACCCCGTCGCCCTTCGACCGCTGGCTGGCCACCCGCTTCGGCCTGCACGCCATCGACGCGGTCCACGACCAGGACTGGGGCAAGATGGTCGCCCTGCGCGGGACCGACATCGTGCGGGTGCCGCTGGCCGACGCCACGACGACGCTGAAGACCGTGCCGATGGCGATGTACGAGGAGGCCAAGGTCTTCTTCGGCTAGAGCCGGCGTGCTCCCCGGCCGGACCATGGTGTTCTTCGGCCGGACCAAGGTGTTCTTCGGCCAGGCCGAGGACTAATCTCCTCACCCACGGACCGGACCTCTCCGGTCCGTGGGGACCCGAGGGGGTTGGGATGGCTCAGCGCACGAAGATGGCCGCGCTCCGGTGGACGCCGCCGCCGAACCCCGCGCCGGTGCGCCGCCGCGGGGACGTGCGGACGCTGCCCGAGCTGCGGCGGATCGAGCTGCCGGGCGCCGGGCCGGAGCACATGGCGGTCGACGCCTGGGGGACGCTCTACACCGGACTGGCCGACGGCCGGATCGTGCGGGTGACGCCCGAGGGCGAGGTGCGCACCGTCACCAACACTGGCGGCCGTCCGCTGGGGCTGGAGCTGCACGGCGAGGACCGGCTGCTGGTCTGCGACGCCCTGCGCGGGCTGCTGGAGGTACAGCTGTCCAAGGGAACCGTCGGAGTACTGGCCGCGAAGGTCGACGGCGAGCCGCTGACGTTCTGCAGCAACGTCGCGGTCGGCCCGGACGACGCCGTCTACTTCACCCAGTCCTCGCGCCGCTACAACCTCGACGAGTATCGCGGCGACCTGCTGGAGCACTCCGCGACCGGACGGCTGCTGCGGCTCGGCGCGGACGGCGCGGCCGAGGTCGTCGCCGACGGCTTCGCCTTCGCCAACGGCCTGGTGCTGATCGACGACGGCGCGGCGGCCGTGGTGGCCGAGACCGGCGGTTACGCCCTGACCCAGGTCGCGCTGTCCGGGCCCGACGCCGGGGCCAGGACCCCCTTCGGCGCCCCGCTCGCCGGCTTCCCCGACAACCTCACCGCGGACACCCACGGCCTGATCTGGATCGCCATGGCGAGCCCCCGCGATCCGCTGCTGGACTGGCTGCTGCCCCGCAACCCGCGCCTGCGCCACTCGGTGTGGGCCACACCCGAGCGGTTGCAGCCGGGCGAGAAGGACGTGGCCTGGGCGGTCGCGGTGAACAGCGCGGGCACCGTGGTGCACGACCTGCGTGCCTGGGGCGTGGACTACCACATGGTGACCTCGGTCCGGCGACGGGGCGACACGCTGTACTTCGGGAGCCTCACCGAGCGCGCCATCGCCGTGGTGGAGCTCGAAACCGGGACGGCACAGTGAAGGGCGTGAAGATCGGGTGATCGCCAACCCGGTGCCCGGCACCGGCCGCCCGGCCTGCCATACTCTCGCCGCGTGGACAGTGCCCGACGCCTCCAGCTCCTCCGCCGCTGGCTGGCCCTCTTCGTCATCGGCCTCGTCCTCAGCGGCGTGACCGCGTTCCCCCTGGAGACCGAGACCGGCTGGCTCAGCACCTGGCTGCACCACCTCCCGGCCCCCTCGGCCCTGGTCGCCTGGATCGACCGCTGCCACGAGGCGCTGCACCGCACCAACGCCGCCTACCCCTTCCTCGCCTACGGCACCGACTGGCTCGCCTTCGGCCACCTCACCATCGCCGTCGCTTTCTACGGCCCCTGGCGCGACCCGGTGCGCAACAAGTGGGTGATCCAGTTCGGCATGATCGCCTGCGCCGGCGTCGTCCCGCTGGCCCTGATCTGCGGACCGATCCGCGGCATCCCGTTCTGGTGGTCGGTCGTCGACATGTCCTTCGGCGTGTTCGGGGTGCTGCCGCTGATCCCGGTCTGGCGCCACCTCCGGGTGCTGGAGCGGGAGTCCGGCCCCGGCGCCGCCACCACGGTGATCGCTACTCCCGCCGGAGTACCCGCAGGCCCGGCACAGCCTCCGCCGGACGGATACCCGCAGGCCGCGATCTGATCTAGCGTTCTGGCATGACCGATGAGCAGCAGCCCGCCGCGCGGCCCTCCCGGCCCTGGCTGGCCTGGCTGTGGATGGAGCGTTCCACTATCGGGCTGCCGATGGCGCTTTTGGTCTTCGACGTCCTGGGGACCCTCGGCGCCTACGGCAAGTGGCACGGCACCCTCAACACCGTCGACGTGCGTCCGCTGGACTGGATCGCCTGGGTCCTGATCGCCGCCGGCCCGGTCGCGCTGCACCACCGGCGGCGGGTGCCGCGGGTGGCGCTGGCCATCTGCCTGTCCGCCACCCTGCTGTACCTGCTCATGGGCTACGCCTACGGCCCGATCTTCCTGAATGCCCTGGTCGCGGTGGTGGTGATCGGCGGAGTCGGCTACCGGCGCGAGGTGTGGACCAGCTCGGTGCTGTTCGCGATCGGGATGCTGTGGGTGCCGGCGCACAACAAGCCGCACCAGACCCGCACCGACCTGGTCGACGTGCTGTCCACCATCGGCTGGCTGCTGGCGCTGCTGATCCTGGCCGAGCTGTTCCGGGTGCTGCGCCAGCGCGCGCTGGAGTCGGCGCGGGCGCGGGAGCAGGGGATCCGGGCCCGCGAGCAGGAGGCGCGGCGGCAGGCCAGCGAGGAGCGGCTGGAGATCGCCCGCGAGCTGCACGACGTGCTGGCGCACTCCATCTCGCTGATCGCGGTGCAGGCCAACGTCGCCCTGGAGGTCATGGACCGGCGCCCGGAGCAGGCCCGGATCGCGCTGTCGGCGATCAAGGACGCCAGCCGGTCGGCGCTGGGGGAGGTGCGCTCGGTGCTCACCGTGCTGCGCGGCGACCAGGCCGCCCCGCGCGACCCGGCGCCGGACCTGGGGCGGCTGGCGCACCTGGTGGAGATGGCCGAGGCCGCCGGGCTGAAGGTGGCGCTGAGCGTGGTCGGCGACCTGGACGCGGTGCCGCTGGCGGTGGGCCAGGCCGGCTACCGGATCGTGCAGGAGTCGCTGACCAACGTGGTCCGGCACGCCGGGGCGGCCCGGGCCTGGATCCTCGTGGAGAGCGCGGCCGGCCTGCGGCTGCGGATCACCGACGACGGCCGCGGCGCCCCGCTCGGCTTCGACGGCGCGGCCTGCGCCGACGGCACCGACGGCGCCGGGACCGGCAACGGCCTGCCCGGGATGCGCGAGCGCGCCACGGCCCTGGGCGGCTCGCTCACCGCGCGCACGGTACCGGGCGGCGGCTTCCGGATCGACGCGTTCATCCCCTACCCGGAGGAGACGACGGCATGAACGGCCACGGCATGAACGGTGCGGGTGGTGCGGGTGGTGCGAGCGGTGCGGGTGGTGCGGGTGGTGCTTATGGCACGAGCGGTCCAGCCGGTCCCGGCGGCGACCCCGTGATCAGAGTCCTGCTGGCCGACGACCAGGCCCTGGTCCGCGCCGGCTTCCGCGCGCTGCTGGAGGTGCAGGACGGCATCGAGGTGGCCGGTGAGGCCGCCGACGGCGAGCAGGCCTGGCGCCTGGCCGCCGAGCTGCGGCCGGACGTGATCCTGATGGACATCCGGATGCCCGGCACCGACGGCCTGGAGGCCACCCGCAAGATCACCGCCGATCCGCGGCTGTCCGGCGTCCGGATCCTCATCCTGACCACCTTCGAGCTCGACGAGTACGTCTTCGAGGCGATCCGCTCCGGCGCCAGCGGCTTCCTGCTCAAGGACACCGAGCCGGCCGACCTGCTGCGCGGCCTGCGCGCGGTCGCGGCCGGCGAGGCGCTGCTGGCGCCGAGCGTGACCCGCCGCCTGATCGAGGAGTTCGCGGTCCGCAGCAAGCGCACCGGCCCGAACCCGGCCGCCGAGCAGATCAAGGCCCTGACCGACCGCGAGCGCGAGGTGCTGGCCCTGGTCGCGGCCGGGCTGAGCAACGAGGAGATCGCCGACCGGCTGGTGCTGAGCCCGCTGACCGCCAAGACGCACGTCAGCCGGAGCATGGTGAAGCTCGGGGTGCGGGACCGGGCGCAGCTGGTGGTGCTGGCGTACGAGTCGGGGCTGGCGCGGCCGGGCTGGCTGGACTGAGCGGGACCGGGAGGGACTGAGCGGGACCGGGCTGGACTGAGTAGTTCGTCACGGCGGCTCGCGGCATCACCTGTTCCATCACCACCAGCCGCACCACCAGGACCAGCGGTCTCGCGCACTGCCCGCCCCGCGTTCCGGCTGCTCATCCGCCCCGGTCCTGCGGCTCGGACGTCCCGGTCCCACGCTCTGGACGCGTTCCCGGAAGCCCCCAAAGGTTCGCGTACCCTGGCTCAATGAGCGAAGTTGTCAGGAATCCGGCCGGGACCGGATCCGTCGAGGACACTTGGTCCGCGCTGCCGGCGGGCCAGCAGCCGGAATGGCCGGACGCCGACGCGTTGGCCGCCGCCGTCTCCGAGCTCCGCTCCTATCCGCCGCTGGTCTTCGCCGGCGAGGCGGACCTGCTCAAGGACCGGATCGCCGACGTGGCCCGGGGCAAGGCCTTCCTGCTCACCGGCGGCGACTGCGCCGAGACCTTCGCGGGCGTCACCGCCGACGCGATCCGCGGCAAGCTCAAGACCCTGCTCCAGATGGCCGTCGTCCTCACCTACGCGGCCTCGGTGCCGGTCGTCAAGGTCGGGCGGATCGCCGGCCAGTACTCGAAGCCCCGCTCCAAGGGGACGGAGACCCGCGACGGGGTGACGCTTCCGGCCTACCGGGGCGACTCGGTCAACGGGTTCGACTTCACGCCCGAGGCCCGCATCCCGGACCCGCGCCGGCTGCTGCGCATGTACCAGGCCAGCGCCTCCACGCTGAACCTGGTGCGCGCCTTCACCACCGGCGGCTACGCCGACCTGCGGCAGGTGCACGCCTGGAACCAGGACTTCGTGGCCGGTTCACCCTCCGGCGAGCGCTACGAGCTGCTGGCCAAGGAGATCGACCGGGCGCTGCGCTTCATGCGCGCCTGCGGCACCGATCCCGAGGAGTTCCGCACCGTCGAGTTCTACGCCGCGCACGAGGGCCTGGTGCTGCCCTACGAGTCGGCGCTGACCCGCGTCGACTCCCGCACCGGCCAGCCCTACGCCACCAGCGGCCACTACATCTGGATCGGCGAGCGCACCCGGGACCTGGACGGCGCCCACGTCGAGTACTTCCGCCGGATCCGCAACCCGATCGGGATCAAGCTGGGTCCCTCGACCTCGCCCGACGACGCCCTGGCCTACCTGGCGCGCCTGGACCCCGAGCGGGAGCCCGGGCGGCTGTCGTTCATCGTGCGGATGGGCGCCGGCGTGGTCCGGGACAAGCTGCCGGCGCTGGTGGAGAAGGTCCGCGGCGAGGGCCACGAGGTGGCCTGGATCTGCGACCCGATGCACGGCAACACCTTCGAGGCGCCGTCCGGGCACAAGACCCGCCGCTTCGACGACGTGCTGGACGAGGTCAAGGGCTTCTTCGAGGTGCACCACGCGCTGGGCTCGCACCCCGGCGGCATCCACGTCGAGCTGACCGGCGAGGACGTCACCGAGTGCGTCGGCGGCGGCGAGGAGATCGCCTTCGACGACCTGCACGACCGCTACGAGACGCTGTGCGACCCCCGGCTGAACCGCAGCCAGTCGCTGGACCTGGCGTTCCTCGTCGCGGAGATGCTCCGTAATCGCTGAGGCGCTGAGGCGCTGAGGCGCTAAGGCGCTGAGCCGATCGGGGCCGCCGCGCGCGGCTCCGGGCCCGACCCACGCTCCCGTCCCGGACCTCCCGGGGCGGGAGCGATACTTTCTCGGGTATGGCGACCTACCCTGACTCCCCGATCGATCTGCGCAGCGACACCGTCACCAAGCCGTCCCCGGCCATGCGCGAGGCCATGGCCTCCGCCGACGTCGGCGACGACCAGTACGACGAGGATCCCACCGTCCGCCGGCTGGAGGAGTCGGTGGCGGCGCTGTTCGGATTCGAGGACGCCGTCTTCACCCCGACCGGGATCATGGCCAACCACATCGGCATCCGGATGCTGGTCGGCCCCGGCGAGGAACTCGTGTGCGACGCCGACGCGCACATCGTCGCGCACGAGAACGGCGGCCTGGCCGCCCATGCCGGCGTCCAGACCCGCACCCTGCCCTCCGCGCGCGGGCTCATGGATCCGGCCTCGCTCGCGGCGCTGGTCCGCGTCGGCGACCGCTATACGGTTGGTACCCGCGCGGTCGAGGTGGAGAACACGCACAACCGCGGCGGCGGGTCCGTCTACCCGATCGACACCCTGCGCGAGATCCGGGCCCTGGCCGACTCCTTCGGCATCGGCCTGCACCTGGACGGCGCCCGCATCTGGAACGCGCACGCCGCCACCGGGGTGCCGCTGGCCGAGTACGGCGCCGTGGCGACCACCATGGCCGTCTGCATGTCCAAGGGGCTGGGCGCCCCGGTCGGCTCCCTGGTCCTGCTGCCGCCCGGCCGCGCCGAGCAGGCCCGCGCCCTGCGCCGCCGCCTCGGCGGCTCCATGCGCCAGTCCGGCATCCTGGCCGCCGGCGCCCTCTACGGCCTGGCGCACAACCTGGACCGACTGTCGCAGGACCATGAGAACGCCCGCCGGATCGCGGCGGCTCTGAAGGCGGCCGGCGCCGCGGTCCGCGAACCGGAGACCAACATCGTCCTGGTCGACGTCGACGACGCCCCGGCGGTGGCCGCGGCCTGCTTCGCCCAGGGTGTGCGGGTGTCGGCCTTCGGCCCGAAACTGCTGCGGATCGTCACGCATCTGGACGTGTCCGCTCAGGACTGTGACACGGCCGTGGAGGTGGTTTCCACCGCCTTGATGCAATCCCCTGAGAGGGACTAGGGTCAGCCCCGGCTTAGCCGGTGTCTGAACGAGCAATGGTGGGGAGAAGCCCGATGGGCTGGATGAGCAAGCTGTTCGGTTCCGAGGAGGAGATAGGCCCGGAGGAGCAGCATCGCCGGACCTTGGAAGCGAAGAAGGCCGCGGAGGGGGATGAGCACGAGCACCACCGCGCGCCCGCGAAGAAGACCGCGGCGAAGAAGGCGGTCCCCGCCCAGACCCGCTCCTCGCACTCGCACTCCGACGACGACGACGAGCCCAAGCGCACCAGCTCCCCCCTGCACCCGACGAAGTCGGCGGCGACCGGCAACACCCTGGCCCACGACCAGATGCTGACGGTCCACATCCTGACCCACGTGCCCGAACACGCCCCGCGCGAGGACGACCCGCACTACCACCTCTTCGAGCAGGCCAAGGCCCGCCTGAAGCGCCAGGGCATGTGGAAGTGCATCATCAACGACGACCTCTGCGAAGGCGACCCGGAGCTGCACCACACCCACGTCGAGTTCTCCCAGATCAACCAGGTCGACGAGAAGAAGATCGAGCAGGCCCTCGGCCTGCACTTCGAGACCGACGAGGACTTCCAGAAGTGGGCCGAGTCCCCGGGCAACCTCGAAGTGCTCTGCGCCAACCACCACCGCGCCCACTACGGCATCCACGTCATCCCCGGCCCCCTGTGGGAGGCACTGCGCTTCCACAAGACCGGCACCGGCCCGGCGGCCGAGTTCGTGCCCGCCGACCAGGTCGAGGACCGGAAGAACGATGACGACGACGATGACGACGGCAAGAAGCCGGCGACGCGGGCGAGGGCTGCGAAGTAGGGTCGGTCTGCGGGTCTGAGGGCCTGCGGGCCTGATTGTTCGAGTACTGATATGTGACGCCCGGCCGTTGGTGCGGCCGGGCGTTGCTGTGGGTGGGGTGGGGTGGGGCGGTGGCTGCGGGGTGGCGCGCTGCATGTGGGCTGCGGTGGTGGTGCTGTGGTGATGTGGTGCGCTGCGCGGTGTGCTGCGGTGGTGCGGTGGTGCGGCGCTTGCGAGGCGTACCACCTGTTCTCGTTCGCGTATCTGACACTTAGGGTGCCGGGGTGAGTCAGTACTACGTCGTGGGCGACGAGACGGTCTGGAACCCTGCGCAGGGCGTGTCGCAGCTTTTCCTGCGCCAGGTCGCCGCGTTCGAGGACATCGTCGCCCAGCCTTCCGGCATCGGCCCGATGGAATCGGACGAAGCCCGGATCGCGCCCGCGGAACTTCGAGCCTTTGCCGATGCCCTCCTGCTCTGGCGGGCTCGGAGCCGTCACCCCGTGTTGGCCGCCCTGAGCGACGGCTTCTTGGCGACGATCATCGCGTTGGCCGACCGTACCGGCGTGGCGGATCCGACCTGGGATTCCCGACTCGTGGCCGCCGGCAGCGAGCTGTCGAGGTCGATGAGCCGCTGATTCGGCCGTACTCCAACGCAAAACCGCGCGGTCCCCGGCTCAGTGAGCTCGGACGGGACCGCGCGGCGGATGTCTTCGTGGCTACGACTCCGGCTGCTCCACCAGCTGCGCGATGTACAGCGGCTCGCCGAGCTGGCCGATGAGGTCCAGCTGGGTCTCCAGGTAGTCGATGTGGTGT
Source organism: Catenulispora yoronensis (assembly GCF_039531695.1). Lineage (NCBI taxonomy): Bacteria > Bacillati > Actinomycetota > Actinomycetes > Catenulisporales > Catenulisporaceae > Catenulispora > Catenulispora yoronensis. The sequence continues at coordinate 77,867 of NZ_BAAAQN010000039.1, read as the reverse complement.
TCCTCGTCGGCGAGGATCTCCTCGAAGAGGTTCGCGGAGGTGACGTCGCCGCGTTCCCGCATCAGCGCGATGCCGCGTCGCAGCCGGTCCACGGCCGCGAGCTCGACCTTCATGTCGGCCTGGAACATCTCGGTGACGCTCTGCCCGATCTCCAGCGGCAGCAGCTTCTGGAAGTTCGGCAGGCCTTCGAGGAAGATGATGCGCTCGGCCAGCTTGTCGGCGTGCTTCATCTCGTCGATGGACTCGTGGCGGGTGTACTCCGCGAGCTTCTTCCAGCCGCGGTTCTCCTGGAGCTTGTAGTGCAGCCAGTACTGATTGATGGCCGTCAGTTCGGCGGTGAGCTGCTCGTTCAGGAACGCGATGATGTCCTTGTCACCCTGCATGCCGCCAGATCCTGCCAGAGTCGTTTGGGCGGAGGGTAACGCCGCGGTGGCGGATTGCGCCGAAGGAGCTAACGGTTGACGTGCGGATTCAGCCCAGGGCGGGCAGCGCGGCCGGGCAGTGCGGGGCGTGCGCGGTGACCGGTGCGGTGGCCGAGGCGGTGACCGGCGCTGACGCCGATACCGACGCCATGCCCGACGCCATGACCGACGTCTCGATCGGCGCGCGCAGCGGCGCCTCGGCCGGCAGCAGCTCCGCCGCCGGCATGCCCTCCGCCGGCGCCGAGTCCGCGACGCGGGCGGCGGCCAGCAGGCAGCTCAGGCGCTTCACGCAGGTCCCGCAGGCGGAGCCGGCCCCGGTGGCCTTGCGGACCTGCTTGACGGACTTCGCACCCAGCGCGACCGCTGCGTCGATCTCGGCGGTGGTCACCGCGTGGCATATGCAGGCGTACAAGCGAGGCTCCGGGGCTTATCAATCGGTGCGGACGCACCTGATCAATGATGACTTAGGCGAGCCTAAGCTACAAAAGCCCCACCGCCAAGTCCCCGGCGCACGTGCGGTCCGCCACATCTGGGACGATGGACCCATGGGGCAGCCGGGATCAGGGGTGGACATCGAAGCCGACGCGCGGACGGCGGACCGGCTCCCGCCCGGCCAGCGCATGCAGCGCGGCGAGTGGCCGGTCCTGCACTACGGCCCTGTTCCCCGCTTCAAGCCCGCCACCTGGGACTTCCGCGTCACCGGCGCCACCGCCGACGGCGAGGAGGCGATCTGGTTCCACGAGGAGTTCACGGCCCTGCCCGCCGTCGACGTCGTGGCCGACTTCCACTGCGTCACCAAGTTCACGATGTTCGACGCCCCGTGGCGCGGCGTGGCCGCCCAGACCATCCTCGACCTGGCCCCGCCCGCGCCCGACGTCACCCACGTCACCGTCTGGGCCGAGTACGGCTACAGCGCCAACCTCCGCATGGAGGACCTCCTCCACGAGAAGACCCTGTTCGCGACGCACCACGCCGGCGAACCCCTCACCCCGGAGCACGGCTTCCCGCTGCGCCTGATCGTCCCCCACCTCTACGCCTGGAAGGGCCCGAAGTGGGTCCGCGGGATCGAGTACCTCACCGAGGACCGCCGCGGCTTCTGGGAGGAGCGCGGCTACCACAACATCGGCGACCCGTGGCGGGAGCAGCGCTACTCGTATCAAGAGGATCCGGGCGACGGCCCGCCGCTGTAAGTCCGCCTCTAAAAGCTCGCCTGAGTAGGTGCGACTTTGTGAGACGCTCTGTCTCTAATAAAGACACCATGTGTCGCTGCAAGACACTCTGTCTCGTAAAAAGGGCGACCTCGGAGCCGAACTCACCTAGTACGGATCCGCCGCAATACGGCCTTCCACAGCGACCCGGGCCGGCTCAGGGTGCGTCCGCTGCCGACGTTCGTCACGTTCGGTACGTTCGGTACGTTCGCCAGTCCCGTTGTATTCGTCACATTCATCACATCCGCACCACGCGCCGCCGCTCCACTCCACCCGCCACGAGTGTCACGTCGGTCACTCCGCTCGGCCCTCCCGGCCGGACCGAAAGCCCCGCCTTCCAACTCGTACTCGCCCAAAACCGGCGCCCCGCGCCGTCGCTTGCTCACCCTCCCATTGACCGACACATCAGCCCATACCGCCACCGGGCGCCACTCCACCACGCCTCAGCGCCACCCCTGGCGCCGCACCTGCCCCCGGCACCCCACGGTCCTCCTCAGGCCCGGCGGTTTGACGCCCGTTGATCGCTGCGGGATGCTGCACGCAGGACGGTCGGCAGGAATCCCGGTGCGAATCCGGAACGGTCCCGCCACTGTGATCAGGGAGCACCTCCCCACGAGGATGCCGCCCGGCAACGCCTCACGGCCGCGCCGAACGGCAGCCCCAGCCACTGGAACCGCGAAGTTCTGGGAAGGCAGGAAAAGGTGCTGCGATCTGAGAGTCAGGAGACTCCGACCGCCTCCGGCACGCCGCCCCCGCGGCGTGTCTGTGCTATTGGACCTGTCGGGCGTGGACACCCGTGAGGAGCTGATTCGGCGTGCCGCCGTACCCCTTCGCCGCCGTGGTCGGACTCGACGACCTGCGGTTGGCCCTCCTGCTCAACGCCGTCTCGCCGGCCGTCGGCGGCGTCCTGGTCCGCGGCGAGAAGGGCACCGCCAAGTCCACGATCGTGCGGGCGCTGGCCGCTGTGCTCCCCGCGCTCGACGTCGTTCCGGGCTGCCGCTTCTCCTGCGACCCGCGGGTCCCGGACGCCGAATGTCCCGACGGACCGCACTCCGACAGTTCCCGCTCCGTCAGTTCGCACCCCGACGGGCCGCACTCCGACGGTCCGAACCGCGCCAGCAGCCTCGCCGTCGCCGACTCCCGCCCCGCGCGCCTCGTCGAGCTGCCGGTCGGCGCCACCGAGGACCGGCTGGTCGGCTCCCTGGACCTGGAGAAGGTGCTGGCCTCCGGCGTCGCCGCCTACGAGCCCGGCCTGCTCGCCGCCGCGCACCGCGGCCTGCTCTACGTCGACGAGGTCAACCTCCTGCACGACCACCTCGTCGACCTCCTCCTGGACGCCGCCGCCATGGGCGTCGCGCATGTCGAGCGCGAAGGCGTCTCCGTGCGGCACTCCGCCCGCTTCCTGCTCGTCGGCACGATGAACCCCGAAGAGGGCGAACTGCGCCCCCAGCTCCTGGACCGCTTCGGACTGACCGTCGAGGTCCGCGCCAGCCGCGACCCGGCCGAACGCGCCGAAGTCGTCCGTCGCCGCCTCGCCTACGAAGCCGACCCCGAGGCCTTCGCCGCCGCCTGGGAAGCCGCCGACAAGGACACCGCCGCCCGCATCGCCGCCGCCCGCGCGCTCCTGCCCTCCGTGACGCTGCCGGACGCCGAACTGCTCCGCATCACCCGCATCTGCGCGGCCTTCGAGGTCGACGGCATGCGCGCGGACCTCGTCACGGCCCGCGCGGCGACGGCGCTCGCCGCCTGGGCGGGCCGGACCGTCGTGATCGCCGAGGACGTGCGCCGGGCGGCCACGCTGGCGCTCCCGCACCGCCGGCGGCGGCATCCGTTCGACGCGCCCGGACTGGACGAGAACCAGCTCGACGAGGCGATGCAGGACGGGGATGAGGACCCTGATCCGGGTCCGGGCGGCTCGGGCCCCGGTTCCGGAGGCCCCGACGGCCCCGACGCCGGCGCTGACCACGACCGGTCGGACCCCAACACGTCGGCGAACGCCGACGCCCGGCCCGAACCACCCGGCGGATCAGGCGTGGCGCCCGAGCCCGAACTGGTCGGCGAGGCGGATCGCGACCAGGAGGCCAACGGCCGACTGGAGCCGAAAGCCGGTCGGGACCAGGACCGCGATCGGGACCGCGACACCGAGTCCGACGACCGATCCGCTCGCGGCGGCGCCCAGCGCGAACAGGGCTCTGCGACACCCGGCGAGCCGTTCAAGGCCCGGCTGTTCCAGGTCGAGGGCGTGGGCGGCGGGGCCGAGGGCCGCCGTTCCCGCGCGCGCACCAGCACCGGGCGCGCGATCGGCGCCCGTCCGGGGACTCACGGTCTCCACCTCGTCGCGACTGTCCGGGCCGCCGCGCCCGAACAGGTCTCGCGCGGCCGTACCGAAGGCGCGCTGCGTCTGCGGTCGACGGATCTGCGGGAGCCGCTCCGCGAAGGCCGCGAGGGCAACCTGGTCCTCTTCGTCGTCGACGCCTCCGGCTCCATGGCCGCTCGTCAGCGCATGTCCGCCGTCAAGGGCGCGATCCTCTCGCTGCTGCTCGACGCGTATCAGCGCCGTGACAAAGTCGGCCTCGTGACCTTCCGCGGCCGCGACGCCGAGGTCGCGCTGCCGCCGACCTGGTCGGTCGAGGCCGGCGCCGCCCGGCTCACCACGCTTCCCACCGGCGGCCGCACGCCGCTGGCGGCCGGACTCCTCCAGGCCGCCGACGTCCTGCGGGTCGAGCGCATGCGGGATCCGCAGCGGCGGCCGCTGGTGGTCGTGGTGACCGACGGCCGGGCGACCGAGCCGTCGCGGTCTTCGGGCCCTGCGAAAGCCGCTCCGAAGTCGTCGGCTTCCCGCACCCAGGTCTCGCGCACCCAGGCCTCCCGCACCCAGGCCTCTCTCGCCGACTCCCGCCGCGCCGCCGTCCACCTCGCCGCCACTATCGCCGCCGTCGACGGCACCGCCATCGTCGTGGACTGCGAATCCGGCCCGGTCCGTCTCGGCCTGGCCGCCCGCCTCGCCGGCGATCTCGGGGCCGCCGGCCTCCAGCTTGCCGATCTCGCCGCCGCCACCCTCACCGCCGCTGTCCGGACCAACCGTCCCCGACCCGACCGGAGGGCTGCCTGATGCCTCAGGGCCAACCCGCTCACATCCCCGACGACGGCCTCACCACCCGCCAGCGCCGCAACCGGCCGCTGACGATCGTGCACACCGGTCCCGGCAAAGGAAAGTCGACAGCCGCCTTCGGGCTGGCGCTGCGCGGCTGGAACCAGGGCTGGCCGGTCGGGGTGTTCCAGTTCGTGAAGTCGGCGAAGTGGCGCATCGGCGAGGAGAACGCGCTGAAGGCGCTCGGCGACCTGCACCGCGCCACCGGCCAGGGCGGCCCGGTCGACTGGCACAAGATGGGCGAGGGCTGGTCCTGGATCCAGCGGGACCTGCACTCCGACCCGGAGCTCCAGGCCGACAACGCCCGCGCCGGCTGGGAGCGCATCAAGCAGGACCTGGCGGCCGAGACCTACCGCCTCTACATCCTCGACGAGTTCACCTACCCGATGAAGTGGGGCTGGGTCGACGTCGACGAGGTCGTGAAGACCCTGGCCGACCGGCCCGGGACCCAGCACGTCGTCATCACCGGCCGCGACGCCGCCCCGCAGCTGCTCGAGGCCGCCGACCTGGTCACGGAGATGACCAAGGTGAAGCATCCGATGGACGCGGCCCAGAAGGGCCAGAAGGGTATCGAGTGGTGAGCGGCGCTCCGCACGGCATTCCGGCCGCCGCGAACGCCTCGAACCCGAACTCCGCGAAACCGAACGCCTCGAACCCGAACTCTCAGCCCCCGAAATCTCCGGCCTCGAACTCTTCGACCCCCAACTCCGCGACCCCCAACTCCGCGACCCCCAACTCCGCGACCCCCAACTCCGCGACCTCGAACTCCGCGACCCCCAACTCCTCGGCCGCGACGGCTGCGGCGACTGTGGCGGTCGCGACGCCCGCCACCGCCCCGACACCCGCCAGGTCCGGCACAGCCGCACCGCCCGGCCCGCCGGCGATCGGCGCGTCCTCCCCGCCGACTCCCGCCCCCACCACCTCGACACCGTCCCAGCCGCTCTCCCTCACCATTCCCCGCATCGTCATCGCGGCCCCCGCCTCCGGCCACGGCAAAACGACCGTCGCCACCGGCATCGTCAAAGCCCTGACCGACCGCGGCTTCACCGTGGCCCCCTTCAAGGTCGGCCCCGACTACATCGACCCCGGCTACCACGCCCTGGCCGCCGGCCGCACCGGCCGCAACCTCGATCCCTACCTGGTCGGCACCGACCGCGTCGCGCCGCTGTTCGCCCACGGCGCGGCAGGCGCCGATCTGGCGGTCGTCGAGGGCGTCATGGGTCTGTACGACGGCGCCACCGGCGAAGGCGAGTTCGCCTCCACCGCGCAGGTCGCCAAGCTGCTCGACGCCCCGGTGGTGTTCGTCGTCGACGCCGCCGCGCAGGGCCGCTCGGTGGCCGCGCTGGTGCACGGCTTCCGGTCCTTCGACCCCGCGGTCCGGCTGGCCGGCGTCATCCTGAACCGGGTCGGCTCCGAGACCCATCTCAGGATCCTGACCGAGGCGCTGGACGACCTCGGCGTGCCGGTGCTCGGCGCGCTCGTCCGCGACGCCAAGGTGGCCGCGCCCTCCCGCCACCTCGGCCTGGTCCCAGTGGCCGAGCGCCGTGCCGAGGCGCTGGACGCGGTCGCCGCGCTCGGCGCGCTCGTCGACGCCGGCGTGCGCCTGGACCAGGTTTACGCCCTGGCCCGCACCGCGCCCGCGCTGCGCGTCGCGCCGTGGGATCCAGCCGCCGAAGTCGGTCCCCGGCGCGGTGCCAAGGCCCGGATCGCGATCGCGTCCGGGCCCGCTTTCACCTTCTCCTACGCGGAGAACGCCGAGCTGCTCACCGCCGCCGGCGCCGAGCTGCTGCCGTTCGATCCGCTGCGCGACGAGCGGCTCCCCGAGCGCGTCGGCGGCGTCGTCATCGGCGGCGGCTTCCCCGAGGTCCATGCCCCCGAGCTGGCCGCGAACGAGGCGCTGCGCGAGGCGGTGTTCCAGTTCGCCCGCTACGGCGGCGCCATCGCCGCCGAGTGCGCCGGGCTGCTCTACCTCGGCAAGAGCCTGGACGGGCTGCCGATGTGCGGGATCGTCGACGCCGAGGCGGTGATGACCGACCGGCTCACCCTCGGCTACCGGCACGCCGTGGCCGCCGCCGAGTCGGTGCTGGCCGCCGCCGGTACGCGGGTGTCAGGGCACGAATTCCACCGCACCGCCGTCAGCCCGTCGGCCGGCTCGCCCCCGGCCTGGCACTGGCGGCGGGACAACGGCCCGGTCACCGAGGGCTTCGCCGGGTCCCGGATCCACGCCTCCTACCTGCACCTGCACTGGGCCGGCACACCGTCGGTGGCCCGGCGCCTGGTCGAGAGCTGCGGGGTGCTGCGGTGAGGCTGCTGACCGGGGTCGGCGTCGGCCCGGGCGATCCGGAGCTGGTGACGGTCAAGGCCGTGCGCGTGCTGCGCGAGGCCGACGTCGTGTTCGTGCCCGTACTCGCCGACGGGCCCGAGGGCCCCGGGCGCGCCGAGGCCACCGTGCGGGCCCACCTCGACGGCGCCACGATCCGCGCGGTGCGCTTCGCCCTTTCCGACCGGGGCGGCCGCACCGCGGAGCGGCTGAGCGCGTGGGACGAGGCCGCCCAAGCGGTGGTCGCAGCCTTCGAAGACGGTGCCGCCCGCATCGCGTTCGCCACCATCGGCGACCCGAACATCTACTCGACCTTCAGCTATCTCGCTCAGACAGTTCGAGCTCTGATGCCGTCGGTCGACGTGGAGACCGTCCCGGGGATCACCGCGATGCAGGACCTCGCCGCCCGCTCCGGAACCGTGCTCGCCGAGGGCCGCGAAGTGCTGGCCCTGTTCCCGATGACCGCCGGGCTCGACGCCTACGAGCAGGCGCTGGCCTCCTTCGACACCGTCGTCGCCTACAAGGGCGGCCGGTTCCTGCCGGAGATGCTCGCGGCCGTCGACAAGGCCGACCGCACCGGTCAGACCGTCTTCGGCGCCGCCCTGGGCCTGCCGGAGGAAGTCGTCGGCGCGGTCGGGGACCTGACCCCGGAGACCGTCGCGGAAGCACCGTATCTGTCCACTGTCATCACCACCGCGCGGCGGCGCGAACGAGGGGGAGCGCTGTGACCGCGAAAGTGACCTTCATCGGAGCCGGGCCCGGCGCCGCCGACCTGATCACGCTGCGCGGGGCGCGGGCGATCGCCGAGGCGGACGTCGTGATCTGGGCCTCCAGCCTGGTGCAGGAAGCCGTTCTGGAGCACGCGCGGCCCGACGCCGAGATCGTGGACTCCGCGGCCCTGCCGATGGAAGGCGTCGTCGCGATCTACGAACGCGCGCTCGCCGAGGACTTACGGATCGCGCGGATCCACTCCGGCGACCCGTCGCTGTGGGGCGCGGTCCAGGAACAGCTGGACCGCTGCCGCGAGCTCGGCCTGGTCACCGAGATCGTCCCCGGCGTCTCGGCCTTCTCGGCGGTCGCGGCCATCGCGCAGCGCGAGCTGACGATCCCCGAGGTCGCCCAATCGGTGATCCTCACCAGGCTCGGCGGCGGCAAGACGCCCATGCCCGAGAAGGAATCCATCCGCGAGTTCGCCCGGCACGGCACCACCATGGCGGTGTTCCTCTCCGCCGCGCGCTCCGGTCAGCTCGTGGCCGAGCTGCTGGAAGGCGGCTACGACGCCGACACGCCGGTCGTCGTCGCCTACCGCGCCACCTGGGAGGACGAGGAACTCGCCTACTGCACCATCGCAGACCTCGAAGAGACGGTGAAGGCGCGCAAGCTCTGGAAGCACACCCTCTTCCTCGTCGGCCCGGCGCTCGCCGCGCACGGCACCCGCTCGCACCTCTACCACCCGGGCCATTTCCACGGCTTCCGCCGCGCGGACAAGGCCGCGCGGAAGGTGCTGCTCGCCGCCGATGCCACCACAGCTACAGCGGCCACCACAGCTAAAGCAGGCACCACCGCCACGGCCGCCGTCACCGCCGCCGCGTCGCAGGCCACCTCGGCCACCGCGTCGCAGATCGCGGAGCCCGTCGCAGATGTCTGATCCGAGCGCCCCGGGCCATCGGGAACCCGACCTCCGGGAACCCGATCTGCCCCGCACCATGAAAGTCCGGCCGAAGGCCCTGCGCCCCGGCTGGACCACCGGCGCCTGCGCCGCGGCCGCCGCGAAGGCCGCGACCGTCGCGCTGGTCACCGGAGAACCCCAGACCTGGACCGAGATCGCGCTGCCCTCCGGCCGCCGCGTCACCTTCGCCACCGAGCGCTGCGAGCTGCCTCGACCCGGCCGCGCGGAGGCGGTCGTGGTCAAAGACGCCGGCGACGACCCCGACGTCACCCACGGCGCGCACCTCACCGCCACCGTCTCCTGGCTCGCGCCCGGCACCGGCCTGCGGCTCGACGGCGGCGTCGGTGTCGGCGTCGTCACCAAGCCCGGCCTCGGCCTGGAGGTCGGTGGCCCGGCCATCAACCCGGTGCCGCGCGGCATGATCGAGGCGTCGGTGGCCGAGGCGCTCGCCCTGGCCCCGGACGCCGGCGCGCGCGGGCTCAGCGTGGTCATCTCAGTGCCCGAAGGCGAGGTCATGGCCCGCAAGACCACCAACGCGCGCCTGGGCATCCTCGGCGGGATCTCCATCCTCGGCACCACCGGCATCGTCCGGCCGTTCTCCACGGCCGCGTGGCGGGCCAGCGTCGAACAGGCGGTGTCGGTGCTCGCAGCCCAGGCCGCCGGAGCGTCGCAGGACCCTGTCCTGGTGCTCTGCACCGGCGGGCGCACCGAGAAGGGCGCGATGGCGCTGTATCCGGAGCTGCCGGAGGTGAGCTTCGTCGAGGTCGGCGACTTCACCGGCGCCGCGCTCCGGCGCTGCGTCGAGCACGGCGTGCGGCGCGTGGCGTTCGTCGGCATGGCCGGCAAGCTCACCAAGCTCGGCGCCGGAGTCCTGATGACGCACTACACCCGCTCGAAGGTCGACTGCTCGCTGCTCGGCGACATCACCCTCGCCGTCGGCGGCTCCGCGGACCTCGCGGCCGAGGTCGGCGCGGCCAATACCGCACGCCATGGATACGAGCTCTGGGACGCCGCCGGACTACTCGACGTCGCTGGAAGCGAGCTGTGCCGCCGTGTCGCCTCCGTGCTGGAACGCTTCGCTCTCGCCGAATGCGGCGGGGCGATCAGCGCCGAGGTGGTCATGGTCGACTTCAGCGGCAAGGAAGTGGTGGCCCGGTCGTGATCACCGTCATCGGCTACGACGGCACCCCGCTGCCCGAACGCGCCCGCGCCGCCGTCGACGGCGCCGATCTGGTCGTCGGCACCGCGCGCCTCCTGGATGAGGTCGGCGTCCCGCCTACCGCGCGACGCCACCATCTCGTCCGCCTGGACGAGATGTTCGACCGGATTCCCGGCCACGACCGCGTCTGCGTCCTGGCCAGCGGCGACCCCGGATTCTTCGGGATCGTCCGGGCGCTGCGGGAACGCGGCCTCGACCTCGACGTCGTCCCGGCGGCGTCCTCGGTCGCCGCCGCCTTCGCCGCGATCGGCATGGCCTGGGACGACGCGATGGTGGTCAGCGCGCACGGCCGCGACCTGCGCCCGGTCGCCCATGTCTGCCGAGCCTTCCCCAAGGTGGCGGTGCTGACCGGCCCCGGCGCCGGAGCCCGCGAACTGGGCGCCGAACTCCCGGACCGGACGTTCGTGGTCGCCCAGCGGCTCGGCCACGCCGATCAGAGTATTGAGATCCTAAGCTCGCACGCCGCCGTGCACTCCGAGTTCGAGGACCCCTACGTGCTGCTGTGCCTGGACGAATCGCGCCTGTCCTCCGAGCGCGGCTGGCTCGCCGGGTTCCAGGGCGTGCCGGGCCCGTGGGCGCTGGCCGAGACCGCGTTCGCCCACCGCGACTCGATGATCACCAAGGCCGAGGTGCGGGCCCAGGCCCTGGCCCGGCTCGGACCGCGCCCCGGCCGGCTGGTGTGGGACATCGGCGCCGGCTCCGGGTCGGTCGGCATCGAATGCGCGCGCTTCGGCGCCGCGGTGGTGGCCGTCGAACGCGACGCCGAGTCCGGCGAACGGATCCGGGCCAACGCCGCCGCGCACGCCGTGGCCGTCGACGTCGTCGTCGAAGACGCGCTGGGCGCCCTGGACCGGCTGCCACGCCCGGACGCGGTGTTCGTCGGCGGCGGCGGCTCCGACGTGATCGCCGCCTGCGCCGAGACCCCGGCCGCGACGGTCGTCGTCGCGCTGGCCGCGATCGAACGCGTCCCGGAGACGATCAACCTGCTGATGAAGTCCGGCCGCGCCGTCGACGGCGTGCTGCTCCAGTCCTCCCGCCTGTCCGCGCTGCCCGGTGACACCCACCGCTTCGCCGCCGCCAATCCCGTGTTCCTGCTGTGGGGAGAACGACCGTGAACCAGAAGATCGGCGTGGTCGCCGCGACCGCCGCCGGGCGCCACGCCGCCGCCGTGCTGGCCGCGGCGTGGCCGGAGCAGGCACGGCTCTACGGCGGCGCGGGGGAGCTGCGCACGGCGTTCGAGGACTGCGACGCCGTGGTGGCCTTCCTGGCGGTCGGCGCGGCCGTGCGATCGCTGGCGCCCGTCCTCGGCCATAAGAACACTGACGCCGCCGTGGTCTGCGTCGACGAGGCCCTGCGGCACGCGGTCGCGGTCCTCGGCGGCCATCACGGCGCCAACGACCTGGCCGAGCGGGTCTCGGCGGTCCTCGGCTGCACCCCGGTGATCACGACCGCCTCCGACGCGGCCGGCGCGCAGGCGCTCGACGGCTACGGCGCCGACCTCGGCTTCCGGATCGAGAATCCCGAGCTGCTGGCGCCGGTCGGCGCGAAGCTGCTGTCGGGCGCGTCCGTCGACCTCAGCGGTGCCGAGGAGTGGCCGCTGCCCGCGCTGCACGTCGGTGACGGCCATCAGGGCCCGGCCGAGGCCCGGATCACGGTCACTGACGTTGCCGCTACTACTGAAGCCGCCGAGACCGAAACTCTCGTCTACCGACCGCCGTCATTGGTGGTCGGCGTCGGAGCCTCCCGCGGCGTCACCGCCGACGAGGTCCTGAACGCCGTCGACCGAGCGCTCGCCGCCGGAGGACTGTCCGCCGCCTCGGTGACCCGCCTGGCATCGGTCGACGCCAAGGCCGACGAAGCCGGAATCCTCGAAGCCGCCCGGCGCCGGGGCTGGCCCGTGGTCTTCCACCCGGCCGCCGAACTCGCCGCGGTCGACGTCCCGAATCCGAGCCCTGTCGTACTCGCCGGGGTCGGCACGCCCTCGGTCGCCGAAGCCGCCGCCCGCCACGACGGCCCGAACCGGCCGCTCGCCGACCTGATCGTGCCCAAGACCAAGAGCGCGCCGGACGACGACCGGGCACCGATGGCGACCGCCGCCGTCGCCCGCCTCGCCCCGCGCGGCCGCCTGGCCCTGATCGGCCTCGGCCCCGGAGCCCGCGACCTGCTCCCGCCGCGGGCCGTCGCCGAACTGCGGCGCGCGTCGGTGGTCATCGGACTCGACCAATACCTGGACCAGATCCGCGACCTCCTTCGCCCCGGCACCGAGGTCCGCGCCACCGGCCTGGGCAGCGAGGAGGCGCGGGCCAAGGACGCCGTCGAGACCGCCCGCACCGGTCGGGCCGTCGCGCTGATCGGCTCGGGCGACGCCGGGGTCTACGCCATGGCCAGTCCGGCCCTGGATCTCTTTGCAGAGCTCGACGACGTCGACGTCGTCGGCGTGCCAGGCATCACCGCCTCGCTGGCCGCCGCCAATATCCTCGGCGCGCCGCTCGGCCACGATCACGCGATCATCTCCCTGTCCGACCTGCACACGCCCTGGCCGGCCATCGAGCGCCGGGTCGCGGCCGCCGCCGAGGGCGACTTCGTCACCGTCTTCTACAACCCGCGCAGCCGGGGCCGGGACTGGCAGCTCGGGCACGCGCTGGACATCCTCAAGCGGCACCGGCCGTTGACCACTCCCGTCGGCTGCGTCCGCGACGCGTCCCGTCCCGGCCAGCAGGCATGGATCAGTACCCTGAGCGAGTTCGACCCGGCCGAGGTCGACATGTACACGGTGGTCCTGGTGGGCAGCTCGCACACCCGCATCGCGGCCAGCCGCATGGTCACTCCGCGCGGCTACACCTGGAGCCAGACTTCATGAGCACTCTGATCGCCGAGATCGGCGCCTGCCAGGGCTGTGGCGCGTGCCTGTTGACCTGTCCCGAGCATGCCATCCGTCCCCACGGCGGCACCCTGTCGGTCCGGGCCGATCGGTGCAGCGGCTGCGGGGAGTGTGTCGAGGTGTGCCCGGTGGACGCCATCACCCTCGGAGAGCCGGTGGAATCGGAATGACCGCGCGCACTGTCCATCCCATCGAGGCCGAGTCCTACCGCATCCTGCGCTCCCAGTACGACACCGCGAGCCTTCCGCCTTATACGAGGGCTGTCACCGAACGCGTCATCCACGCCAGCGCCGACTTCGACTACGCCTCCGATCTGGTGCTCGCCGACGAAGCAGTACTGGCCCGCGCTGCCGCCGCGCTGGCGGCCGGTGCCCCGATCGTGGCCGACGTCGAGATGGTCGCCGCCGGCATCACTCGCAGGAAGCCGTTCTGCGGGATCAGGGACCCGGCCGCGCCGGCGTTGGCGGCCGAGCGCGGTATCACTCGCTCTGCCGCCGGGCTGGTCCTCGCCGCCGAGCAGGCCGGACCTGACGCCGTTTACGTCATCGGCTGCGCGCCGACCGCGCTGTTCGAGCTCATCGACGTCGCCGCCGAGGTCCGGCCCGCTTTGGTGATCGGCCTTCCGGTGGGCTTCGTCGGCGCCGCGGAGTCGAAGGCGGCGCTGCGCGAGTCCGGATTGCCGGCCGTGTCGAACGTCTCCGGCAAGGGCGGATCGGCGGTCGCGGCGGCCGCGCTCAATGCTCTGCTTTACGAGGACCTGGTGTCCGAAGCTTCGGTGAAGGAAGGCAATTCGCGATGACCGCCCTGCTGATCGTCGGCCACGGCACCCGCGACCCGGAGGGCGCGGCCGACTTCCGGGCCTTCGTGGAGCGCGTGGCTCGCCGCGCGCCGAATCCCGTCGACGGCGGCTTCATCGAGCTGTCCGCGCCGCCCGTCGGTGAGGCCGTGACCCGGCTCGTCGAGGCCGGACAGCGGCGCCTGGCGGCGGTGCCGCTGGTGCTGGTCGCGGCCGGCCACGCCAAGGGCGACATCCCGGGCTCGCTGAACCGGGAGCGACTCCGGCACCCGGGGCTGTCGTTCTCCTACGGCCGTCCGCTCGGCGTCCACCCGACGATCCTGGCGCTGCTGGAGGCGCGCCTGGACGCCGTGCTGCCGCGTGCGGAGCGGGCCGACGCCGCTGTCCTGCTGGTCGGCCGCGGCTCCACCGACCCGGACGCGAACGCGGAGGTCTACCGCGCCGCCCGGCTGCTGTGGGAAGGCCGCGGGATCGGGATGGTCGAGACCGCGTTCGTCTCGCTCGCGCATCCGTCGGTCGCCGAGGGCCTGGAACGCTGCCGGCGCCTGGGCGCGAAGCGCATCGTGGTGCTGCCGTACTTCCTGTTCCGCGGTGTGCTGCCGGACCGGATCGTGGAGCAGTCGGCCGGTTACGACGTCGCGCCGGTCATCGGGGACTGCGACGAGCTCGCCGATCTGGTGCTGGAACGCTACGCCGAAGCGGTCGCCGGAGACATCCGCATGAACTGCGACACCTGTGTCTACCGCATAGCCATGCCAGGGTTCGAAGACAAGGTGGGAGCGGCGCAGGCGCCGCACCACCATCCTGATGAGGACGGCCACGGCCACGACCATGGTCACAGCCACGGCAACGGACACGGTGCTGATCACGACCACGATCACGGCGCCGACCACGATCACGACCACCACCACTGCGAGCACCACGGTCCCAGCCACAGCCACGACCCCGGCTCCAACCACGACCCCGACCCCGGCCAGGGTCCTGACCCAGCCCTCAGCTCCAGCCACGATTCCGATCGCGCGCCCGCCCATGGCTGAGCCGCCACCCGACCTCCGTCACCACGGCGACGCCGAACTGCGCGACGTCGCCGTGCCGGTCCGCCACGACTTCGCGGTCAACGTCCGCGTTTCCGAGCCCCCGCGCTGGCTGCGCGACCGCCTGGTCGCGGGCCTGGACCGGCTCGCCGCCTACCCCGACGCCCGCGCCGCGACCGCGACAATCGCCGCCCGCCACGGCCGTGCGCCCGACGAGGTGCTGCTGACCTCCGGCGCGGCCGAGGCCTTCGTGCTGCTCGCCAGGGTGCTGCGACCGCGGCGCGCGGTCGTCGTGCATCCCCAGTTCACCGAGCCCGAGGCCGCCCTGCTCGCCGCCGGCCACCCCGTCGACCGGCACCTGCTCGGCGGCGGCTTCGTCCTCGACCCGGACGCCGTGCCCGCCGACGCCGACCTGGTCGTCGTCGGCAACCCGACCAACCCGACCTCGGTCCTGCACCCGGCCGCCGCCCTCGCCCGGCTGCTGCGGCCCGGCCGCACGGTCGTGGTCGACGAGGCGTTCATGGACGCCGTCCCCGGCGAGCCGGAGAGCCTGGCCGGGCACCCGGAGGCCGTGGTCGTCAGGAGCCTGACCAAGACCTGGGGCCTGGCCGGCCTGCGGGTCGGCTACGTCCTGGGGCCGGCCGAGCTCATCAGGGCCCTGAGCCAGGCGCAGCCGCTGTGGTCGGTGTCCTCGCTCGGCCTGATCGCGGTGCAGGCGGTCTGCGAGCCGGCCGCCGTCGCCGAGGCCGGGGTCCTGGCCGACCAGGCCGACCGGGACCGCGCCCACCTGCTGGCCCGGCTGGCCGCGCTGCCCGGCGTCACCGTCCCGGCCGCCTCCCGGGCCCCGTTCGTGCTGGTCCACACCCCCGGCGCGGCCGTGCTGCGCGAGCGGCTGCGGGCCGCGGGCATCGCGGTGCGCCGCGGCGACACCTTCCCCGGCCTGGGCCCGGACTGGCTGCGGGTCGCGGTCCGGGGCCGCGCCGCCACCGACACGCTGATCGACCACTGGGAGCAGATCACCGCGACGCGGCCGTAACGGCCGGGATAGGGTCAAGACCATGAGCAGCTATCTCGACGCGGCCGACGCGGCCGTGGAGCACGCGCTCGCGCAGGGGGCCCGGTACGCCGACGCCCGGGTCATGCACCGCCGCACCGAGTCCATGTCCGCCCGCAACGGCGCGATCGAGGCGCTGGACCAGGGCGAGACGGTCGGGGTGGGGGTCCGGGCGCTGGTCGGCTCCAGCTGGGGCTTCTTCGCCACCCCGCATCTGGACCCGGTCTCGGCCCGGGCCGCAGGCCGCCGCGCGACGGAGATCGCGCGGGCCTCGGCGCGGGTGCCGGGCCCGGCGGCGATGATCCCGGCCGAGCCCGAGGTCGGGAGCTGGGCCAGCGCGTGCGAGGTCGATCCGCTGGCGGTGCCGCTGTCGGACAAGGGCGACCTGCTCACCGCCGCCACCGCCGAGATGAGCAAGCAGGGCGCTGATATCGCCACCGGCCTCTACCAGGTGTGGGACACCCGCAAGTGGTTCGTCTCCTCCGAGGGGCACCGCATCGACCAGCACATCCGGGAGTGCGGCGGCGGCATCTCGGCCATCGCCGTGGGCGAGCGCGAGACCCAGGTCCGCTCCTACCCCTCCCGGCGCGGCCAGTACGGCACCCGGGGCTGGGAGCTGGTCGACGAGCTCGACCTGGGCGCGCACGCCGCGCGGGTCGCGGACGAGGCCCAGGCGCTGCTGCGGGCCCCGCAGTGCCCGTCCGGGGAGACCACGCTGATCCTCGGCGGCGAGCAGCTGGCGCTGCAGATCCACGAATCGGTCGGCCACGCCATCGAGCTGGACCGCATCCTGGGCTGGGAGGCCGCCTACGCCGGCACCTCCTGGCTGGACCTCGCCGAACTCGGCCGGCTCCGCTATGGCAGTGAGCTGATGAACATCGTCATCGACGCCACCTACCCCGGCGCCCTGGGCTCCTTCGGCTATGACGACGAGGGCACCAAGGCCGGCAAGCACGACGCGGTTCGCGACGGCATCTGGACCGGGGTGCTCTCCGGCCGGGAGTGCGCGGCGGTCGCAGGGCTCGACTACGCGGGCAGCGTCCGCTCGATGGACTGGTCGCGGCTGCCGATCGTGCGGATGACGAATGTCGGCCTGGAGCCGGGCCCGCACACACTCGACGAGATCGTCGCCGCGACCGACGACGGCGTGTTCATGGATATGAACCGCTCGTGGAGCATCGACGATAAGCGACTGAATTTCCAATTCGGGTGTGAAGTCGGTTATGAGATCAAGAACGGCAAACTCGGCCGGATGCTGAAGAATCCCAC
Organism: Catenulispora yoronensis; assembly: GCF_039531695.1. Classification (NCBI taxonomy): domain Bacteria; kingdom Bacillati; phylum Actinomycetota; class Actinomycetes; order Catenulisporales; family Catenulisporaceae; genus Catenulispora; species Catenulispora yoronensis. The sequence goes on along the minus strand of NZ_BAAAQN010000039.1, from coordinate 60,844 downwards.
CTACACCGGCATCGGACCGACGTTCTGGCAGAGCATGGACATGCTCTCCAGCGAGATCGTCGCCTGGGGCACCCCCAACTGCGGCAAGGGCCAGCCCGGGCAGGTCGGCCACACCGGACACCCGGCGGCGCCGGCCCGGTTCCAGAACGTGCGAGTGGGGGTGCGCGGATGAGCATCGCCGAGCGGGTGTTGCAGACCGCCCGAGAAGCCGTCGGCGGTTCGGCCGACGTCGACGTCAACGTCGTGCACGAGCACGAGGCGCTGACCCGGTTCGCCAACTCCTACATCCACCAGAACGTCGCCAGCGACACCGACACCGTGACCCTGCGGATCCACGTCGACGGCCGCACGGCGGTGAACTCCACCACCGTCACCGACGACGCCGGACTCACGGCGCTGGTCGAGCGCACCGCCGCCGCGGTGCGGCTGTCCCCGGCCGACCCGGGCTGGGCCGGCCTGGCGGGCCCGGCGCCGCTGCCCGAGGCGGCCGCCCCGGACCTGGCGACCGGCGAGGCGGACCCGGACCTGCGGGCCGACCACGTGAAGGCCTATATCGAGGCGATCGGCGGGCTCACCGCGGCCGGGTTCTTCCGCAACCGCATGGTCGTGACCGAATACGCGAACTCCGAGGGTCAGACGGCGCGCGGCACGGTCGTCGAGGCGGCGATCGACGGCATCGCCAAGACGCCGACGTCCGACGGCGCCTCCCGGCAGGCGTCCCGGTTCATGGGCGACCTGGACGGCGCCGCGCTCGGTGCCCGCGCCGCGGCCAAGGCGCTGGCGTCGCAGGACCCGATCGAGATCGAGCCGGGGGAGTACGAGGTCGTGCTGGAGCCGACGGCCGTCAGCGACGTGCTGTGGGTCCTCGGCGGCTACGGGTTCAACGGCAAGGAGTTCATCGAGGGCACCTCCTTCGTGCAGCTCGGCGAGGCGCAGTTCGACCTGGCGGTGACGTTGGTCGACGACCCGCTGTCCGGCCCGGCCGCCGGGGCGCTGTTCGACGCCGAGGGCACTCCGCGCGGCGCGCTGACGCTGGTGCGCGACGGCGTGACGCGGGCCGTCGTGCACGACCGGCGCTCCGCGCGCGAGGCCGGCGTCGCCAGCACCGGGCACGCCGACGCCGGGAGCGCCGTCCACGGCGCCGAGCCGATCAACCTGCGGCTCGAACCCGGCGCGGGCGCGGCCCCGACCGAGGTCGACGGCCCGGCGGCGGACTCCTCGGTGCTCGCGCTGGTCGAGGGCGTGCGGCGCGGGCTGTTGGTGACAGACCACTGGTATACGCGGTGCCTGGACCCGCGGCGTCTGGTGATGACCGGGCTGACCCGCAACGGGGTCTGGCTGATCGAGAACGGCGAGATCACGCGGCCGGTGAAGAACCTGCGGTTCACGCAGTCCTATCCGGAGGCGCTGGCGCCCGGGCGGGTCCTGGGGATCGGCAGTCACGCGCCGGCGTTCGCGTCCAAGTACGGCGTGCAGTCGGCGATGGCGCCGGCGTTGCGGCTGGCGGGATGGAACTTCACGGGCGGTGCCAGCGGCTGAGCCTCTGGAGCCGCCGGGTCGGCCTGGTCGGCCGGGTCGGCCGGACCGGCTGGGCCGGCTGAATCAGCAGGCTCATCCGGTTCGGCCGGTTCAGCCGGTGGTGATCACCGCGACGATGCGGGTGCCGGGAGCGAACTTCCCGGCCTTGCTCATCGCGGTGATGCCGTAGAGCATCTTCGCGACGTAGATCCGCTCCACGTCGAACCCATGGTCCGCGCCGAACTGCGCGGCGAAATCGTCGAGTTCCTTGGGGACCTTCGCGTAGCCGCCGCAATGGAAGTCGTTCTCGACGTGCCAGTTGTCGAAGACCTTGCCGTAGGTCTGGTTCTGGAGCGTCGCGACCTCGTGCCGGAGGTGGCCGCCCCGCATCGACGCGAAACCGATCGCCCGCTGCTCGGGCCCGAGCCCGGCGGCGATCCCGGCGAGGGTGCCCCCGGTGCCCACCGGGCAGCAGATGACGTCGAAGGGCTCTGCGATCTCGCCGGGCAGCTCGGCACAGCCCCGGACCGCGTGGGGATTGCTGCCGCCCTCCGGGATGAGGAAGAAGCTGCCGAACAGGTCTTCCAGGTGGCGGCGCATCGCGTCGGCCCGCTTGGTGCGGTAGGTCTGCCGGTCCATGTAGTGCAGATCCATGCCCTGCGACACCGCGAACGCGAGCGAGTCGTTCAGCGGCAGGTGCTCCTCGCCCCGGATGATGCCGATGGTCTTGAAGCCCTCGGTCTTTCCGGCCGCGGCGACCGCGCGGATGTGGTTGGAGTAGGCGCCGCCGAAGGTGAGCAGGGTCGAGGCGCCTTCCTCGCGGGCCGCAGCCAGGTTGTACTTGAGCTTGCGCGGCTTGTTGCTGTCGAAGCGCAGGATCAGTTCGGGTGTGGTCATCGGAGACGGTGGTCCAATCCGGTGCAGCGCTTGCCGGCCGACATCGTGCGGATCGCCTGGGCCAGCGCCCGTTTGGAGCCGACGAGGACGACCAGCTTCTTCGCGCGGGTGACGGCGGTGTAGAGCAGGTTCCGTTGCAGCATCATCCACGCGCTCATCGTCACCGGCACCACGACCACCGGGTACTCGGAGCCCTGCGAGCGGTGCACGGTCATGGCGTAGGCGTGCTGGAGCTCGTCGAGTTCGGCGAAGTCGTAGGACACCTCCTCGTCCTCGTCGGTGCGCACCGTGAGCGTCTGCTCCTCCGGCAGCATCGCCGTGATGACCCCGCCGGTGCCGTTGAAGACGCCGTTCTTGCCCTTGTCATAGTTGTTGCGGATCTGCGTGACCTTGTCGCCGACGCGGAACGTGCGGCCGCCGAACCGCTTCTCCGGACGGGACGGCTCGGACGGCGTCAGCGCTTCCTGGAGCGCTCCGTTCAGCGTGCCGGCGCCGGCCGGACCCCGGTGCATCGGCGTCAGGACCTGGATGTCGCGGCGGGGGTCGAAGCCGAACCGGCGCGGGATCCGCGTGGTGGCGAGCTCGACCGCGACGCGTGCCGCGTCCTCGGTCTCGTCCTCCACGAAGAGGAAGAAGTCGGTGAACCCGTCCAGCTCCAACGGTTTGCCGGAGTTGATGCGGTGCGCGTTGACGACCACCCCCGACTGCTGCGCCTGCCGGAAGACCTGGGTCAGACGGACTCGCGGCACCCTCGGCGCGGCGAGCAGGTCGCGCAGCACCTCGCCGGCGCCGACCGACGGCAGCTGGTCGACGTCGCCGACCAGGAGCAGGTGCGCGCCGGGCGCCACGGCCTTGACGAGCTTGTTCGCCAGCAGCACGTCCAGCATCGAGGCCTCGTCGACGACGACGAGGTCGGCCTCCAGCGGCCGCTCCCGGTCGTAGGCCGCGTCGCCGCCCGGCTTGAGCTCCAGCAGCCGGTGCACGGTCATGGCCTCGGCGCCGGTGAGCTCGGTGAGGCGCTTCGCGGCCTTGCCGGTCGGGGCGGCCAGCACCACGCGGGCCCGCTTGGCCTGGGCCAGCTCCACGATCGAGCGCACCGTGAACGACTTGCCGCAGCCGGGACCGCCGGTCAGGACACTGACTTTGGCGGTCAGCGCCTGCTTCACCGCCTCGATCTGCTCCGGGGCCAGACCGACGCCGGTGCGCTCCCGCAGCCAGCCGAACGCCTTGTCCCAGTCGACGGCGGCGAACGAGCCCAGCCGGTCGTCGGGCGCCTCCAGCAGCCGCCGCAGCTGCGCGGCCAGCGAGACCTCGGCGCGGTGGAAGGGCACCAGATAGATGGCCTTGATCGGCTCGTCCGGGTCGTAGCCGTCCGGGTTCGGCAGGTCCTCGGCCACGACACCCTCGGCGACGACGAGTTCGTCCAGGCAGTCGGAGACCAGGGTCAGGGCGACCGAGAGGATCTTGACCGATTCCTCGATCAGCTTCTCGCGCGGCAGATAGCAGTGGCCGGCATCAGAGCTCTGGGACAGCGCGTACTGGATCCCGGCCTTGACCCGCTCGGGGGAGTCGTGCGGGATGCCGACCGCGACGGCGATCGCGTCGGCGGTCTTGAAGCCGATGCCCCAGACGTCGGAGGCGAGCTTGTAAGGCTCCTGCTTGACGACGTCGATGGACGCGTCGCCGTACTCCTTGTAGATGCGGACCGAGATCGAGGTGGTCACGCCGACGGATTGCAGGAAGACCATGACCTCCTTGATGGCCTTCTGCTCGATCCAGGCCGCGCCGATGAGCTTGGTGCGCTTGGGCCCCAGGCCCGGGACCTCGACCAGCCGGGCCGGGGACTCCTCGATCACGGTCAGGGTGTCGACGCCGAAGTGCTCCACGATCTTCTCGGCGATCTTCGGCCCGATGCCCTTGATGAGCCCGGAGCCGAGGTACTTCTGGATCCCGGCGACGGTCGCCGGCAGTACCGTCGTGTAGTTGTCGACCGTGAACTGGCGACCGTACTGGGGGTGCGAGCCCCAGCGGCCGCGCATGCGCAGCGACTCGCCGGGCTGGGCGCCGAGCAGCGCGCCGACCACGGTGAGCAAGTCCCCGGAGCCGCGGCCGGTGTCGACGCGGGCCACGGTGTAGCCGGTCTCCTCGTTGGCGAAAGTGATGCGCTCAAGGACGCCTTCCAGGACCGCGAGGCCAGGCACGAACGACTCGGTCGGCGAGTCCAAGGCGACCTCCTCACGGTGCTCAGACAGCGGCTGCGATGTTCTCCTCGACTTTAGCGGTGGGAGCCGACGCCGTCGGCGAGGGCGCACGGCGCGGCCAGACGATGGCCACCAGGCCGAGCAGCACCACCGCGGCGCCGGCCAGCTCCAGGCCGTTCATGCGCTCGCCGTTCACGACCGCGGCGGCCACCATGCCGATCGGCGGGACGCCGAGGGTGTACGGCGCGACCGTGGAGGCGGGGTACTTGCTCATCAGGGCCACCCAGGCGCCCAGCCCGACGAACGTCGACAGGCCGACCACGTACAGCAGGCTCAGCACCGGGCCGAGCCGCAGGTGGGTCAGGCTCTCGCCGATCCGGTGCGGGCCGTCGATCAGCAGCGAGGCCAGCGCCAGCGGGGGAGCGGCGTAGAGGCTGGCCCACACCATGAGCGCGAAGCCGTTCGCCGCGCCGGCCTTACGATTGCTGATGGAGCCCAGCGCCCACGAGGCGCCCGCGGCGATGACCAGCAGCAGCGAGCCCAGCGGCACACTCCCGCCGCGGCCGGCGCCGATGACGACCAGCCCCGCGACCGCGGCGGCGATGCCGAGCAGCTGGCGGACCGCCGTCCGCTCCCCGAGCAGCAGCGCCGCGGCCAGCACGGTGAACGGCGCCTGGCATTGCAGGACCAGCGAGGACAGGCCCTCGGGCATGCCGTGCGCCATGCCGGTGAACAGCAGGACGTACTGGCCGAAGAACATGAAGGCACTGATACCCGCGGCCCAGTACCAGCGGACTTCCTTCGGGCGGGGTATGAAAAAGGCGGCGAGCCCGGTGAGGGCGAAGCGCAGGGCGGCGAGCAGGATCGGAGGAAAGCCGTCGAGCGCGTAGCCGATGGCGACGAAGTTCACGCCCCAGATGACGACGATCGCCAATGCCAAGGCGATGTGGCGGGGATTACGCATGACACCACTATCAGCGCGGGGTATCGTTCAGCACCAGCGAATGATTTTTCGCGAATTCGTTAAGCTCTGCTTAATGGTCGAGGTGACCCGATGATCGATGTGCGGCAGTTGCGCACCCTGCGTGCCCTGGCCGACCACGGAACGGTCGTGGCCGCCGCCGAGGCCCTGTATCTGACCCCGTCCGCGGTCTCGCAGCAGCTGTCGGTACTCAGCAAGAGTACCGGGTGTGAGCTGCTCGAACGACGTGGGCGCAACGTGGTCCTGACCGAGGCGGCGCGGGTCCTGGTGTCCCACGCCGACGCGGTGTTCGCCCAGTTGGAGCGGGCCCAGTCCGACCTCCGGGCGCTCTCGCCGGCCCCCGCCACCGTGCGCATCGGGGGCTTCCCCACCGCCGTGATGGCCGTGGTCGCGCCCGCCATGAAGGCTCTGCGCATCCGCCACCCCGAGTGGGGCTTCGAGATCGCCGACACCGAGAGCGAGGAATCGGTCGCCCGCCTCATCGAGGGATCGATCGACGTCGCCGTCGTGATGGCCGCGCCGAACCGCCCTCTGCTCGGCGATCCGCGCCTGAAGGTGATGCCGCTGCTGGAGGAGATCTACATGGCGGCGCTGCCCGCCGACCACCCCTTCGCCGGCGAGCCCGCGGTCTCCCTCACCGACCTCGTCGAGGAACCCTTCGTCCTGGCCGCCGAGGGGCTGTCCTGCCACGACCAGGTGACCGCGATCTGCGCCGACGCCGGCTTCCAGCCCCGCGGCCGGTACCGCGCCACCGACTTCAGCGCCGCGCTGGCCCTGATCGCCAACGGTTTCGGCGTCTCCCTCCTGCCCACCCTCGGCGTGCCCTCCCAGGTCCCGGACGGTGTCGTCCTGGTGCCGTTGAAGGAGGACTGGCCCCGCCGCGTCTCCCTGATCGCCATGCGCGCCGGCGCCGAGCACCCCGAGATCGTCGCAGCCCTGCGCGACGCCGCCGCTAAGCTGGTTCGATGATCGTTCCCCCCGCATCGGGCTCCCTGCTCGTCGCCGGCACCACCTCCGACGCCGGCAAGAGCCTGATCACCGCGGGCATCTGCCGCTGGCTGGCCCGCCGCGGCGTCTCGGTCGCGCCCTTCAAGGCCCAGAACATGTCCAACAACTCCATGGTGGTCGGCCCCGGCGCCGAGATCGGCCGCGCCCAGGTGATGCAGGCCCAAGCCGCCGGCGTGCCCCCCGAGGTCGCCATGAACCCCATCCTGCTCAAGCCCGGCAGCGACCGCACCAGCCAGGTCGTCCTCATGGGCCAGGTCTACGCCGAGGCCTCCGCCACCACCTACCAGGACCTCAAGCCCACCCTCCGCGCCGCCGTCCTGGACGCCTACCGCGACCTCAAATCCCGCTTTGACGTCGTGATCTGCGAAGGCGCCGGCTCCCCGACCGAGATCAACCTCCGCGACGGCGACCTGGTCAACATGGGCCTGGCCCAACCCCTGGGCATCCCCACCGTCGTCGTCGGCGACATCGACCGCGGCGGCGTCTTCGCAGCCTTCCACGGCACCGTCGCCCTCCTCGACGCCCAGGACCAAAGCCTGATCGCGGGGTTCATCATCAACAAGTTCCGCGGCGACCCCACCCTCCTGACCCCGGGCCTGCGCCAGATCGAGCACTTCACCGGCCGCCCCGTCCTCGGCGTGCTCCCCTGGCTCCCCTCCCTCCGCCTCGACGCCGAGGACGCCCTCCCGATCGAGACCCGCAAAACACCCCCCGAAACCCCCACCCTGCACGTAGCCGTAATCCGCCTCCCCCGCATCTCCAACTTCACCGACCTCGACGCCCTGTCCATAGAACCCGGCGTAGAAGTCGAATACACAACCAGCCCCGCCACCATCGAATCCGCCGACCTGGTAGTAATCCCCGGCACCAAATCCACAGTCGCCGACCTCACCTGGCTCCGCACCCGCCACCTCGACAAAGCCCTGAAAAAACGCGCCACCGCCAACCGCCCCATCCTCGGCATCTGCGGCGGCTACCAAATGCTCGGCACCGAGATCACCGACACCATCGAATCCCACCAAGGCACCACCCCAGGCCTCGCCCTCCTCCCCACCCGCACCACCTTCCACCCCACCAAAACCCTGACCCTCCCCACCGGCCACGCCCTCGGCACAGAAGTCCACGCCTACGAAATCCACAACGGCCAAGTAACCCCCCACGGCGGCGACCCAGTATTCACCACCCCCAACGGCACCCCCCTAGAAGGCTGCCGCCAAGGCACAACCTGGGGCACCATCTGGCACGGAGCCCTAGAAAGCGACACCTTCCGCCGCGCCTACCTGACCTACATCGCAGAAGCCTGCGACATTCCCTTCACCCCCGACCCCACCACCTCCTTCGCCACCGAACGCGAGAACCAACTCAACCGCCTCGGCGACGCAATCGAGGAACACCTCGACACGAAACACCTGCTGGAGCTGATCGAACGCGGAGCTCCGCAGGGACTGCGGTTGCTGGCGCCGGGGGCTTGAGGGCGGGGCGGGGGAGCGGCTGGCGCGAAGTTGGCTGAGGGGAGTTGGCTGACGGGGTTGGCTGACGGGGATTGAGAAGCCTGAGAAGGTCGCGAAGGTTGGGAAGGCCGGGGGCCGGAAGATCGAGATGCCGGAAGGGCGAGAGGGCGCAGGAGGCTGGAAGGGCGAGAGGGCCCAGGGGGCTAACAGGCCACGAAGGTCGACGGGCCAAGCAAGCCAAGGGGCCGGAGGGCAAGCGGGGGAAGGCGGCGGAAGGACCGGAAGGTCAAGAAGGGTAACGCGGGGGAAGGGCTGGAAGGCCAAGAAGGGTATGGCGGCCGAGGAGTCGGAAGGCTCAGAAGGGTGTGGCGGCCGAGGAAGCTGGTAGGGCAAGGGGATCTGGTTCTGGGGCAGTCCTGCTCTGCTTGAGGTAGTGATAGGCGCGTATAGATAACAGGCCCCAAAGGTTTAAAGGTGAGCTGGAAGCAGAACTTGCTAGCGGACCAAGTGGCCAAGTGGCCGGGCAACTGGGCCTTCAGGTAGCCGGGCAGCCGGGCGACCAAGTGACCAAGTGACCGAGCGATCGGGCAGCTACGTGGCAGAGTCAGTCGCTAAGCAAGAGCTCTGCGATCGTGCCTATCCGATATCGTCACGGCAGATGGCTTCGAAAACATCCAGGCGCGGCATCGCTATGGCGAAGTGCCTGCGGTATTGCCGGTTTCGGCCGCCCTGCCACCATCACTACCGGCGGCGGCCAGCGAAACCGGTGGTCATCGCGACTAGTCGCCTCGCTTTTTGCCAAAGTTAGGTCTTCGGTTCCGGTCTTTCCGTCGCTTCGGCGGGCGTAGCCAATCGCGCCGCCCAGGCGGTGTCAAGGCTCGCATGAGCTGGGGCACGGCACCTGAAGGGTCGCCTTGATACCGCCTGGGCGGTGTGATTCCTTCAGGCGACGATGCGACGGAAAGACCGGAACCGAAACCGGAACCACCGACCAGGCCGCGCCAGCCCGCCTGGCCCACTCTTTCCAGAGCGAGGCCCTCCCCGGAGGGGCCGCCGGAGGCGCAGTTGACCTTGACTGGCTTTTGATCTGGCTTTTTATCAACAGTGCGACAGTCCTCGGAGATCGACAGCACCCCCACCCAACGACCGCCACCGACCAGTCAGCACCATGGCCGAAGGTCGTCAAAAAAGCCTTAAAACCCACCACAAAACCGCACTCACTCCTCACCACCACCCCCTCACCGCCCCGTCCTCAACAACTCCACCCCCAAAGCCGTGCACTCATGCCAAGCCGCCTTCCCCTCCCTCCGCGTAGCAACCAACCCCGCCCCCCTCAAAGCAGCCGTATGCTGCGAAACCGAAGCAGCACTAATCCCCAAATCCACCGCCAACCTCCCCGTAGTCCGCTCCTCCGCCAAAGCCTCCAACACCTGCGCCCGCGTCCGCCCCAACAACGTCCCCAGCGGATCGACCCCCTGCACCTCCGCCAACAACGGCAACGGCGTCAACGCCGGATAGACCAAATACTTCGTCCCATCCGGATACGGCCCCACCAAAGGCGGACCCGACCACACCGCCGTCGGATACAACGTCAACCCCACCCCACCCAAATACACATCCGCATCCTTCTCCGGCGCCAAATGCCACACCGTCCCCTCGAACCGCGACCCCGGCCACACCGCCTCCAACCCAGCCCCCACCCCCAACCGCCCCCACCGACTCGTCCGCCAAGCCACCTCCGCATGAAACCCCGCGCGGATCCGCCGCCACGACCGACTCAATATCCCGCTATACGCACCCTGCATCGCACCAAGCAACTCCCGCCAACAATCCCTGTCCTGCTCAGCAATCCCACGCGTCCAAGCCGTAACCGGCCTCCCCAGCCCAGCAACCCGCGCGACCTCCTTCCGCACATACTCGCGCGACGAATGCGCCACCTCGTCGAACGCCTCCTCCACATCCCCCACCACCGGATCCAAGAACAACGGCCCCCGCCCGCACGGCGGCACCAGCTCCAACAACCCCCTCCCCGCCGCCCCCACAACCCGCGCCTGCTCCCGCCGCCACCGCCCGAAAACCGGATCAGCACTCGGCCGATGCAACGACGCCAAAACCAGCGTCAACTCAAGAAGCGGCGCCGGCTCCTCCGCATACCGAACCCGGAGCAGGTCTTCCGCAGTGAAGTGAATGCGCATGTCGTCCTCACGTTTCAGCGGTGGCTGAAGTGATCGCCTCGCCGGAGCGCGGCTCCCAGAGTTAAGACGAGATCCGCGACGTGTCAGGACGCGGATCCGACTGTCTCGAAGGGATAACTACGATGCAGATGCGCACTCGCATCCTCGGATCATCGATCGCCGCCGCCGGCCTCCTGGCCACCGGGCTCCCAGCAGCCTCCGCCGCAACTCCCACCCTCACCCCCACCGCAAGCGGATCCACCGCTGCCGGCTCCACTCCCACCGCAAGCGGACCCACCCCCGCCTGGACCCCCGTCACCTACTCCCCCCGCGACTACCCCGCCGGCGACGTCTGCACCTTCGAACTCAAGGTCGACTTCCCCACCCAAGCCGTCGAAGACCGCGTATCCATCACCAACCCCGACGGCACCCCCTTCCAAACCGACTTCCGCGGTCCCCTCACCGCCCGCTTCACCAACGCCGCCACCGGCGCCCAGTACCTCGGCGACCTCAGCGGCGCCGCCACCCTGTGGAACCTCCCCACCGGCTGGAGCCTGTGGAACGTCCCCGACAACATCGGCGTCACCATCCACGCCGGCAACCCGTACCACGCCCAGGGCGAGTTCATCCTCTCCGGCGGCTCGGTCATCGCCGTCTCACCCACCCACCAGGACGCGATCCTCCACCAGACCACCGTGACCGACGTCTGCGCCGAACTGTCCTAAACACGCCTCAACAGCCCTCCCACTCCCACTCCCACTCCACTCCCACCCCCACTCCCACCCCTACCGACCGAGGTACTCCCCACCCCGCCGCCGCAACTCCTCATGCACTCCATAGGCAGACGCCCCCGACCGCCCCGCCACCCCCACCGGCAAATACGCCTTCCGGATCTTCGCCACCGACGTGTAATTGGTATCGCAGACATTCGCCAACGGCGACTCCACAGCCTGCGTCACCAACTGATAAGCATCCAACTCCGACAACCCATAATCCCGAGCAACCCACTGCACCAAGTCGAGCTGCGCGATCCGGAAGGCGTCCTCCAACGGCCGCGCCGACCCAGCAGTCATGATGTACTCATCCGACTCCAACCGCGGCCACGGCGTCGGAATCCCCTTCACCAACTCGACAACAACCACCGAATTCATCGCCGTCTCCACCGCCACCCCGCACGTCTCACCCTCCCCCTGCCGCGCATGACCGTCCCCCAGGCTGAACATCGCCCCTTCCACGTTCACGCCGAGGTAGCAAGTCACCCCAGCACGCATCTCGGGCGTGTCCATGTTCCCGCCATGCGCGTCCGGAACCAGCGCCGACCGAACCTCCAAGTTCGCCGGCGCCACCCCCACCGTCCCGTGCATCGGATCCATCGGCAGCTCGACCTCGACGTCGCTGTCCCGCGCCCGGAACAGACACGTCCGCCGCTCCCGGTCGAGCTGCCAGATCCACACCCGCTCGGGCAGCGGCGGCTGAAGCGTCGCAGTGGTGTGCGTCGACGTCAGCGCGCCGAACAGCGGCACCGTGGTGGACGCGGCCCAGTCGCGCGCCGGCTCGATCGACACGAAGTGCACCGCCAGGGTGTCGCCGGGCTCGGCGCCCTCGATGTAGAACGGGCCGGTCTGCGGGTTCAGGAAGGGGAACTCGCAGACCTCCGTGACCAGGTCCTTCTCCGAACGTACCCGGCCGGCGAAGCAGTCCTCGGTGAACACCTCAAGGACGTCGCCCGGTTTCACCCGAGCCAGCGGCGGGGCGCCGCCGAAGGTCCAGACGTACTGGTCGGGGGACGGGGTAAAGGTGTGGACCGAGAGCGAGTTCGCCATGACAGCACTGTGACATACGGACTCGCTCCCGGGAATGAGGCTGCTCACGTGGCTACGCAGGCGCCGCCCAACAACCCACCGGCCCTCCCATCACGAGGCCGACCCAAGCTCCTCCGCCAACGCTTCGTCCGCCGCCGCCACCCCATGCCCATCAGCAGTCTGATTCCGCTCAGCCTCAGCCAACAGCTTGTGCCCGGACGCCAGAATCACGATCCCCACCGCCACCACCGCGGCACCGACATAAAACGCGACGTGAATGTTGTAGTGCTCAGCCAGCCGCCCCGCGAAGTACGGCGCCAGCCCTCCGCCAATAAACCGCACGAACCCGTACGACGCCGAAGCGATCGGCCGCTCCACCGGCGAAACCGTCATCACCGCCTGCGTGGTGATCGTGTTGTTCACACCAATGAACACCCCCGCGACGATCACCGCCGTGATCAACGCCGCCTTGTTCTCCACGCACAACCCCACGACCAGGATGTTGACGGCGAACAGCGCCAGATTGACATACAGCGTCCGAGCGATCCCGAACCGGGCCTGCAAGCGCGGCGCGGCGAACACGGCGAACACCGCGACCAGCACGCCCCACGCCGTGAACACGTAGCCGAGCTGATGCGTCCCCAGCTCCATCGGGAACGGCGCGTAGCCCAACAGAGTGAAGAAGCCCCAGTTGTAGCAGAGCGCCGTCAGCGCGAGCGTGAGCAGACCGCGGTGCCGCAGGGCCTTGATGGGCTCCACGATGGAGACCTTCCGCGCCGGAACCGGCGTCGGCTCCACCAGCACGATGGTCGCGACCAGCGCGATCAGCATCAGCACCGCCACCCCGAAGAACGGCCCCCGCCAGCTGATCCCTCCGAGCTCGCCGCCGACCAGCGGCCCGAGCGCGATGCCGACGCCCAGCGCCGACTCGTAGAGGATGATCGCCCCGGCGAATCCGCCGCTCGCCGAGCCCACGATGACGGCCAGCGACGTGGCGATGAACAGCGCGTTGCCCACACCCCAGCCGGCCCGCAGGCCCACGATCTGCCCGACGGTGCCGGACGCCCCCGCCAACGCCGCGAACACCACGATCACCGCCAGCCCGGCGACCAGCGTCCGCTTCGCGCCGATCCGGCTGGAGACGAACCCGGTGAGCAGCATCGCGACTGCGGTGACCACGAGGTAGCTGGTGAACAGCATGGTGACCTGGCTCGGGGTGGCGCTCAGCTGCGAGGCCAGCGCCGGCAGGATCGGATCGACCAGGCCGATGCCCATGAACGAGATGACACACGCGAACGCCACCGCCCACACCGCCTTCGGCTGGTGCAACAGACTCGGCGGCGCCGCGTGGCGCGAGGTACTCACGGGAACGGATCCGGCGGGGGCGGCGGCAGCCGCGGCGTCGGAGCGCAGGGTGGACGACAATGTTCTTCCTTCCACGCATCGAACAGCTGGGAAACTGTCCCTTGTCGCGCGGAACCCGCTTGGCTCGAAGCGGACGGCCTGCTCGGCCTCGGTGCGGTGGTGGGCCAGCTGGCATCAGCGCCGGGCTAATCCGGGTCGGCCGCCAATCGGCACATTGACCAGCACCGACCAGCTCTAGTCCGCCCTAGGCCGAAGCCCAGGCCGGCAGTCGACCAGCACCAACCGGCGGCGCCGAAAACTCAGTCCGAAGTCACACCGCTCTAGCAGCACCAGTCCGCCTCGTGCCGGAGCCCAGACCAGCAGTTACCAGCGTCGACCACGACCAGTCCGCCTCGGACCAAAACTCAGCCCGAAGCCACACCGGCCGCCGACCACCCTCGACCAGCCTCTACCAGCACTGACCAGGGCGCTGACCGACACCGACCAGCACCAGCCCACCCCAAGTGGAAGCAGAGACCGGCCTCGACCCGGCCATCTACCGAGTTTTAACCACTCCACCACTCCACCGCCACCACTCCACCGCTAATCCCGCGCGGCAAGGGTGTGAACCAGCTTCTGCGCCACCGGCAAAGCAGCCTCGGCTGCCCGCTCCAGCACCGCCCGCTCCTCGTCGCTCAGGGTGGCGAGCAGGGTGTCGAGGCGGGCCAGGCGGGTGCTCCAGCGGTTGCGCAGGGTCCGGTCGCCGGCTTCGGTGAGCTCGATGAGCACGACGCGGCCGTCGGTCGGATCGGGGACTCGGCCCACCAGGCCGGCGTCCTCCAGTCGGCGGAGCAGCTGTGTCATCGAGGGTTGGGTCACGCCTTGGGCGGTCGCCAGTTCGGTGATGCGGCGCGGTCCGCGTCGTTGCAGGGAGCCGAGCGTGGCGGCGGCGGTGAGGCTGAGGCCGTCGGGGGCCGGCACGTGCCGCATCATCAGCACTGTGACGGTCTCGAACAGCTCGCCCACCGCGGCCGGGTTCTGGTCCACGCCCATAATTGTATCGTCCACCTATATAGTTTGCCTATGTAATTCGGCTCACACCGGCGTCGCTCCCCATGCCGGCCTCACTCCCAGGGCGCGCCCTTGGCCAGTAACGTCCGTCCGTACTCGGCCATTTTCGTCGCGTACTCCTCGGTCCAGCCCGTGAGCAGCGCCAGGTCGGCCATCGGCATCCGGTCGAACCGGCGCGGGTCGGTGAGCCTGGCCGCGGCCACGGCCTGGTAATTCTCCGCGCGCGTCGCGGAGGCGCGGAACGCGTCGGCCAGTTCCGTGCTTCGGGACAGCAGTCGCAGCGGGTCCTCGATGGCTTCCAGGCCGAAGAACGTGTCGTTGTCGGCGGGCAGGGCCGCGGGCAGTTCGCCGATCAGGTGCAGCGGCCGCTTCTTGGGCTCGGGCGTGGAAGGCATGTCTTGATCGTAGGACTACTCACTTCTTTTGGAAGTCCGCAGCGCGCTGGGCGGCGGCCTTGGCCGCGGAGAGTGTGAGATCCGGGTTGGCCTGGCCGTTGATCCGGGTCTGGGCGATCAGCACCGCCAGGTCGTTCTGCTGGATCAGCACGACGTTCATCTCCATCGACCCGAACCCGTACTTGGCGGACGTGTGCCAGGCGTGCGAGGCGGTGCCGATCTGCGGCAGGTCCAGCGGCGTGGCGTGCAGGGTGACGGACAGCCCCTCCTCGGTCACCTTCACCGAGCCGCAGTCGTTCAGCGCCTTCGCCGCCTTGGACACCAGCGTCGCGGCGGTCTCGCCCTGCGGCTGGATGATCGCCTCGTCGACGTAGTCGTCGAGCGCGCCCTTGGTCCATTCGGCCTGCGCCTGGTCGGCGATGTTGCCCTGCTGGAGGATCTCCAGGCCCGCGCAGCCCTTGATCAGCGACGGCAGGTTGCGCTCGGTCAGCGGCTCGGCGTGGAAGCCCGAGGGCAGGTCTTCCAGGTGCAGCAGCGCCGGCGCGAGGCGGGCGCTGGAGGTCGACGGGCCGGTGGCCGCCGCCGTCGGACCGGTCGACGCCGAGGCCGACGCCGATCCGGCGGACCCGGACGCCGATCCGCCCGCCGCCGATCCGGTCGCCACCGCCCCACCCGCCGCGGACCCGCTCGACGTCGCCGCGCCCGCATCAGTGCTCTTAGCCGCCTTGTCGGACCCGCCGCACGCCGCCAGCGCGACGGCCGCCAGTCCGGCCACCGCCGTCGCGGACGCTTTGCGCGTGACCGTCCGTGCCCTCATCCGCATGGTCGTCCCTCCTGACGGTGAACACTGATCATCCATCCTGCCCGAACGGCGCAGCGGCTGCCGCCGAAACCGTGCCACGGATCGTTAGGCTCACGGCGTGACAGATGTGACGACCACCCCGATCCCCACCCTCGTGTCCGGCTTCGACAAGGATTTGGACGGCCTCGGCACCGCGGCCCGCGCGACCTACGACCAGCAGTACCACAAGAGCGAGTTCGCGCACATGGGAGTCCCGGTCCCGGAGCTCCGCAAGCTGGTCAAGGGCCTCTACAAGGACCTGGGGGGCCGCCGCGCCGGCCACGACGAGGTGACCGGCCTGGCCGCCGCCCTGTGGGACAGCGACGTCTACGAGCGGCGGCTGGCGGCGGTGTTCGTGCTGGCCCAGGGCGTGCGGCTGCTCGGCGCGCCGGACCTGCAGGACGTCACCCTGATGCTCCGCGACGCGCCGATGTGGTCCCTGGTCGACCCGCTGTCCGGCGACGTGGCCGGCAAGGTGGCGCTGCGCGACCGCGAGGGCAGCGGCCGGACCCTGGACCTGTGGGCCGACGACGGCGACTTCTGGCTGCGCCGCGCCTCCCTGCTGGCCCTGATCCCCGGCATCCGCGAAGGCCGCCCGGACCTGGTGCGCTTCACCCGATACGCCGACCCGATGGTGGAGGAGCGCGAGTTCTTCATCCGCAAGGCGATCGGCTGGGTGCTGCGGGAAATCGCCTACAAGGACCCGACCTGGGTCGCGGCGTGGGTGACGGCGCGGCTGGACCGGATGGCCGGTGTGACGTTCCGGGAGGCGGTGCGGAGGCTGCCGGCCGAGACGGCCGAGCGGCTGACGGCCGAGTACAAGGCGGCGGGCGCGGGCCGCAACAGCGGAAAGGCCTTGGTCCGCGCAATGGCCTGAGAGCGCTGCCTTGAGCGCGGCGCCCTGAAAACACCGCCTCGACCACCTCAGACCCCTGAATCCCCTCCCGCCGAACCGCGATTCAGTCCCACCCGAACCACGATCCAGTCCCACCCGAGCCCTAGATTCACCCCATGCGAAAGCTCAACGCGAACCAGATCCGATGGCTGCGGGTCCGCGCCCAAGGATTGGCCGGCGGCCCGGAGACGGCGGCGAGCACGGCCGGGGCTGTGCGCGTCGCTGCGGCCCTCCAGGCCCAGGCGCCCGCGCCGGTGCGCGCCCAGGTCTGGTCGCGCTCTGACGGCCTCCGTCCGGCCGACGTCGACGCCGCCTTCGCCGGTCCGTCCCCGTCGGCGGTTCGCAGTTGGCTGATGCGCGGCACGCTGCACGCGGTCCTCGCCGAAGACCTCCGCCCGCTGCTGGCCGTGCTGGGGCCGGTGAACCTGCGCGCCGGGCAGCGGCGGCGGGACCAGCTCGGCCTCACCGACGAGCTGTGCGCCCGGGCGCTGGCGGCGCTGCCCGGGATCCTCGGCGGCGGCCGGGCCCTGACCCGGGCCGAGCTCGTGCGCCAGCTGGCCGGGCACGGCGTCGCCCTCGACCTCAAGACCCAGCAGCCGCCGCATCTCCTGGCCTTCGCCGCCAACAGTGCCCTGATCTGCCGAGGCCCCGATGCCGGCCGCGACGAGCCCACCTATGTCCTGATCGACGAATGGCTGGACCGTCCGGAGAAAATCTCGGATCACCACGACGCCCTCGGGTTTCTCGCCCGGCGCTATTTCGCCGCCTACGGCCCCGCCACCACCGTGGATCTCGTCGCCTGGTCCGGCCTGCCCGCCGCCGAAGCCAGGAAAGCCGTCGAGCTGATCCGCGACGACCTCGAAGAAGTCGACCACGACGGCGCCCGCCTCCTCCTGTCGCGCGGCACCGCCGAACCCGCCCCGCCGGAGCGCCCTCACCGGCTGCTCGGCCGCTTCGACCCCTACCTGCTCGGCCACCGGTCCCGCGCTTTGATCCTCGATCCCGCATTCGCCAAACGCGTCAATTCCGGCGGCGGGATGATCGCGCAGACCCTGATCTCCGAGGGGAGGATCGTCGGAACGTGGAATGCCCAGGGTCTGGAACCGTTCGCCGACCTTCCGGCGAAAGCGTCCGAAGCCTTTCGCAAAGAGGCGGATGATTACCTCATGTGGAGTAAATCTGGTATTTAACGGGCATCCTGTTATTGGCGTTGATAGACCACTACGAAATCCCGCTCGTTCCCGGACGTGAACCGCACCGCCGGTCCGAGCCACGGCGCGGGCTGTGTCCACCGCCCTTCCGCATACGTCCCGAAGATCGGCCGCGAGAAGTTGATGTCCAGCTCCATCGCCCGCACCGCGCCGGCCTTCCGGAGGTACTGCGCGAGCTGGAGCGGCGAGGCCCCGCGCACCGCCGCGTAGACGATCTTGCCGTCGGCCCGGATCCCGACGCCCGAGCGGTTCCCGTGCACGTTGGAGGAGTCGTTGGTGAAACCCCACGTGCGCTCGTCCGCGGCGGTGCCCTGGTCCAGGTTCCCGGCCAACTCGCCGCCGTCGATCATCAGGCCCAGGTTCTGCCGGACCCCGGCCACGTCCGGGCCCGGTGCTCCGCCCGGCCACGCGACGATGTCCATGGACCCGTTCTTATAGAAGACTTCGGACGCGGTCCCCGCGCGCAGCGGCCCGAACGCGGTCCGTCCGCCTAAGTAGAAACCGCCCTGCGAGGCGTTGTTGGCCATCAGGAAGCCGCCGTTCCAGCCGGCGACGAGCTGCTCGGTCGAGGCCGCGTTCGCGTCCAGCCAGCCGGACCCGCCGGGCACCTGCGAACCGGCGTGGAGCACGAACCGCACGGCGGTCGGGTCGAAGCGGGCGGCGAACGCGGCCTCGTCCCCGGTGACCTCCACGCCGGAGCGGGCGGACGCCTTCCAGTCCAGCAGGTCGGGGGACGGCTCGGCCGGAGAACTCGAAGGATCCGAAGGGCCCGAAGCGCCTGAAGGACTCGAAGAACCCGAAGAACTCAATGAACCCGACCCGGAAGGCAAAGAGACCACCGCCCCCGACGACCCCCGGGAATCAGCCGTGGAACCCGCCCCGGAATTGGCGCCGTGCCGCTGCGCGGCGGCTGCTTCACCGTCGCTCGGCGACCCGCAAGCGGCCAGCGCTCCCACCACCATCACCGCGGAGGCGAGAAAAACACCTGACATGACTGTGCTGCCCGCGCCGCTGCCCATGGCGCATCACTTTAGATGTTCACCGAGAGTCAACGCTAAGTGACCTTTCGGCGACGGATCGTCGGAGATAACCTGATATCAGGACCCGACCCCTGACTAGAGCGCGTAGGGAAACGATGACGGGGACGATCGATCAAGGGTTCCAGACCGACTCGAACAAGACCGGGGGTGCCGGACGCCCCCTGACTCTCGGCGACTCCGGCCACCAGGGCGACTTCGGTGAGACCTTCATCCGGGCCCTGGCCGCCGCCGCCAACCTCGACGCCCTGCGCGCCGACCGCGACCGGGTCGGCGTCGACTGGACGCTCCGCTATCCCGCCACCGCCGGCCGCCGCGGCTTCCCGCTCATAGACGTCCAGGTCAAGTCCTGGTCCGACCCGCGGGGGAACGACGTCGCCTGGCGTTACCCGCTGGAGGTGAAGAACTTCAACTGGCTCGCCGGACGCGACTACCTGGTGCCCCGCTTCCTGTTCCTGGTCGTGGTGCCGCGCGCGGCCGCGGAGTGGACGGACATCGACGCCGACCGCCTGCTGCTCCGCCACGCCGCCTACTGGGCGTGTTTCCACGACGCGCTCCCGCTCCCGGGACGAAATCGGTCATCTACATATACAGTGCGCGTCCCTCGTGCCAATCTGCTTTCTATAAGGGCCCTCCACGGGCTGTTCGGCGACGAGTTCCGGGAGATGCTCGCGCGATGACCGCCCAGACCTCCGCATCCGGCCGGGCCGCAAGGCTCCGGCCGGATGACGTACTCCGCTATCTTGCCGCGACGGGTTGGCGCCGGGGCCGCGACTACGGCCGCGGCCAGATCTGGGAGCTGGACCCGCCCAGCGGGACCACGAACCCGCACCCGTTCGAAGTCCTCGTGCCGCTGGACCAGCGGCTGCGCGACTATCCGCTCCGGATGTCCGACCTGCTGGAAACCGTGGCCAACGCCGAACAGCGCGACGCCGACGCCGTGCTGGGGGACCTCGACCTGCGCTGGGCCGACGTCCTGTACCTGCGCCTCAACGAGTTCTCCCTGGCGGACCTGGCCCCGGCGCTCACCGGGCTCCGGGACCTGGCACTGGCGGCGGCGCGCGCCGTCGACACCCGGCACGCGTGGGACTTCGTGCGCGGCGCGGAGGTGGGGGCCTCGCGCACCGGCGTGCCGGTGCTGACAGTGCGGACCGCTCTGACTCCGGAATTGGGGGAGCCGGTGGAGCGGAAGGTGACACGCACCATGTACGAGGGCGTGCTGGGCGCATTCCGGGCCGCTATAGGGGACAACGAGTCTCAGGCGTATTTCCCTATAGTGAACGGCTACCGCGCCACCCGCCCCGCACTGGCCAGAGAGGTGTGCGCGGCGCTGGCGCGGATCGGCGGCCGTTCCAGAGCCGGCTACGAGCTGCGCTTCACCTGGTCGCCCGACGTGCCGTTCAAGGGCGACCAGGCGGTGTTCGAGTTCACCCCGCACGTGCTTGGGGAGGTAGCACGAGCGGCTAGGGAGCTGCGCGACATAAGGTGATCGTTATGTCCTCCATCCGTGGCGCCTACGAAGAGTACGGACCGGAGGAGTACTACAAACGCTTTGGAGCCGAGTACCGCAATCCCCATGAGACGGCGGTGCGCGCGGTGATCCGGCAGAGCGTGGAGCGGAACGCTCTAGAGCTGCACCACGTATTGGACCTTGCTTGCGGCAGCGGAGAGGCGACGCGCGCGCTTCTGGAGCTCGGCGCTAAAGAGGTCGACGGCGTCGATCCCTATACGGCCGCCGCGTATAGCGCGGCCACAGGGCTCGACGCCGAGGAGTTCACCTTCGAAGACGTCGCGGCCGGCGCGCTGGCCGGCCGGGACTACTCACTGACTGTGTGCAGCTTCGCGCTCCATCTGGCGGACCCGTCCCGGCTGCCGCTGCTGGCCTGGCAGCTGGCGCAGGTCAGCGCGGCGCTGCTGATCGTCACCCCGCACAAGCGGCCCGACCTGCGGCCCGAATGGGGCTGGGAGCTCGTTGACGAGTTCGTTCTCGACCGCGTGCGCGCGCGAACGTATAGCGGCCGCCGCGCCGACGGTGACCAGGCAGACGGCCAATAGCCCGGCGAACGCATAGCGGGCACCCAGGCCGTCGTCGTGGCCGGCCAGCGCGATCGCCGACGTCACCAGATACACGCCGCCCGACGTTCCCAGGCTGCGCGCCGTGTTCAACAGGCCGCTGACCACCCCCGACGCCCGCTGCGGAACCGCCGCCATCACCCGCGCGTTGTTCGCCGGGGCGTAGGAGCCCAGGCCCACGCCGAGCAGGCCGAGCAGCGGCACCAGCACCGCCGGCTGGAACGGCAGGACCAGCAGCGCGGTCAGCGCGGCGGTGGCCAGGCCCAGTGCGACCGCCGTCCGCAGCTTCAGGAACGACGCCCCGACCGCGAACCCGACCGGCAGCGTGGTCAGCACCAGCCCGGAGGTCAGGGCGCTGCTGCCGCGCGCCACCATCAGCACCGGGACCAGCACCAGCGGGCCGAACAGCACCAGGTAGCCGCCGGCCGCGCCGAGCAGCCCCCACCGGACCTCGGGCCGCTTCAGCGGCGTCAGGTCCGGGCGCAGGCCGGGATCGCGCTCGCGGGTGCGGGGGAGCAGGAGTATTCCGCCGGCCAGCGCGACCATCCCGACCGGGACGTTCACGCCGAATACCCAGCGCCAGCCCAGGGTGTCCACCAGCAGCCCGCCGACCGCCGGGCCCAGACCCAGGCCCAGTGCCTGGGCGGCGGCCTGGACGCCCAGGCCGGTGCGCAGCTTGGCGCGCGGGACGGCGTTGGAGATCAGCGCGATGCTGTTCGCCTGGAGCATGGCGGCGCCGACGGCCTGCGCCACGCGGAAGGCGATCAGCGTCTCCAGGCTGGGGGCCAGCGCGCAGGCGGCCGAGGCGGCGGTGAAGACGGCGAAGCCGTAGACGTAGAACAGCTTGCGGCCGTGGGCGTCGGACAGCCGGCCGACCGGGACCAGCAGCAGGGTCAGCGTGAGCAGGTAGGACAGCGACACCCAGGAGACGGCCGCCAGCGAGGCGTGGAACTCCGAGCGCAGGGCCGGATAGGCCAGGGTCGTGATCGAGGCGTCGAGCTGGCCCATGAAGGCACCGAAGCAGACTGTCAGCACGGCCAGGCGCCAGGCCGCGGGCAGTTCGCGGACGCGGTCCGGGCGGGGGCGCTCGCGCAGGAGGACGTTCACGCGATCCAGCGTACGCCGAAAGTTTCGGACACCGAAATATTCGGCCCGCCGACATACCATCTCAACCCGGCGGAAGGCTGGACGCAACGTGGGTCCGGTCTCATAAAGTCTGGGCATGGCATCGCCCGTCCCCTCCTCCACGCCCGCTGCCGGCGACCTCTCGGAAGCCACCGCGCACCAGCTGACCGACGTCGTGACCCGGCTGCGGCGCGCGCTGCGCACCTCGATCCGGACCGAGTACCCGTGGGAAGCGCTGCCGATGGCGCAGATCGAGCTGATGCAGGCGCTCAGCGACCAGTCCCCGGCGCGCGTCGGCGACCTCGCGGCCCGGCAGCGGCTGTCCGCCAGCACCGTCAGCGGCCTGATCGGCCAGCTGATGACCGCCGGCCTGGTGGTGCGGGGCACGCACGCGGAGGACCGCCGCGTCGCGGTGGTTGAGCTGACCGCGGCCGGGCGCCGCCAGCTGGCCGACTGGCAGGCGGCGCACCAGCGGCGGATAGGGGCCGCGCTGGAGCGGCTGTCGGCGCAGGAGCAGGAGGCGGTGGCGGCGGCGCTGCCGGCGCTGGCGAAGCTGGTGGAGCATTTATTCGCCGGGTCGGGTGCGGACGAGGAGGAGCCGGGCGCGGGGGAGAAGGCCGGAGCCTAGGTTCCAGGTTCCAGGTTCCAGCCTCCAGGCTCCGCGGGTCGCGGTCGCCCTGGTGTGCGGATCCCCCGGATGTCGCCGTTGTGCCGACGTTCGCGGAACGGACGGTGGCGCCCGGGAAAACCGGGCCCGAAGCGCCGTTCGTCGTCGAAGCTCCGACGGTCGCCGACGCGTTCTCGGCGGCGGGCTGCCCGGGACGCGAGTTCAGTCCCGGCTCCGGGGGATGACAGGATGGAAGAACCATCGACCCGATATGCCACCGAGCTCAGTTGAGGACGCCGTATGACCATCGACCCCGGAGCCATCCCGAACTTCGGACCGCAGGGGCCGCAGGAACCGCCGCAGGGTCCGCCGCCGATCATCAAGCCGGACAACAACCTGGTCGGCGACCTGTTCGAGCAGCTCGGGATCAAACACACGACCGACCCGGAGGGCGACATCGTCGCCTCGTGGCCGGGCTTCCGCGTCTACGCGATGTTCCGCGGCGACCAGAAGGAGCTGTTCGCGATCCGGTCGTTCTACGAGCGGGCGTATCCGCTGGAGGAGAAGCAGGAGCTGCTCGACGTCATCGACGAGTGGAACCGCGACACGCTGTGGCCGAAGGTGTACACGCACACCAACGAGGACGGTGTGCTGCGGCTCGTCGGCGAGGCCCAGATGGTCGTGCCGCAGGGTGTGAACATCGACTACTTCGTCGGCACCACCGTGAACTGGGTGCAGGCCTCGGTCGGCTTCCACGGGTGGCTGGCCGAGCGGCTGGGCCTGGAGGCCGAGGTGCAGTCGGTGGGGCAGAACGGCCGGCCGGATGCGGGCGAGGACCTGGACGGCGGCAGCGGGATCGTCAAGGACGTCAAGGGCGACGCGGGCAAGGGTGACGCGGGCAAGGGCGGCGCCAAGGGCGGCGACGTGGACAGCGACGAATCCGACTTCGACAGCACCGACGACCTGGACTGATCGCGAGGTCGGGAGCAGGGCGTCCGGATCAGGGGCGTCCTGATCGGGACCACCCGATCCGGGACCGGCGCCGGAACGAGCTCTTGAACACCGCTCTGGAGCGGCTCGGGTCTTGGTGGCTCGGGGCGGACGATGCTGGAGCGCCAGGCGATGCCGAAGTCGGCATCGCCTGGCGTTTTGTCGGGGCCGGCGCTTCGCCGCGGCACCGCTCCACGTCCTTGGCTAATCGTTCCTTGGCGCGGGCGCGCCAGCCGGGTTCGAGGGAGCGGTCGCCGGCGCGGGTGATGCGTTCATAGAGCAGCGCGGCGGTCGGATACGGCTGGTCGGAGTCGGGCGAGGCGAACTCGAAGACGGTGCGGAACATGCCGGTGACGAGGTGGGGGAGTTCGGCGGCGAGCGTCGGGCTCCCGCTCCCGGGCGTCGTCGGGCTGAGGCAGTGGCTGAGCAGTTCCAGGATCTGCGGGACGGCCGCGTTCTCGGGGCTGCGCGGGCCGTTGCCCGGATGCGCGGTGCCGGTGGCCGACACCGCGATCGTGTCGAGGTGGAAGGCGCGGCGGGTGCCGTCGGGGGCAGCGGCGGCGGCCAGGAGGTCGAGCGCGACGGAAAGCGTCGTCTGCATGCCGAAACCGCGCGGATGGCAGGCCAAGACCCAGGTCAGGGGGCAGGTTTCCACTGGAGCTCTCCCGAGGTGAAGAGGGATTTCGGGTGAGCGTGCCACCGGGGATCGGCGGACGGCGGTCTTCTGAGTCGACAAGTCCGGTGCAGGTCCGCTGAGTGTCACCCTTTCCAGCGACGGCGAGGTGACAGTTCCACGAGATACATCGCCCCGAGCACCAGCGCGGCGCCGAACCAGCCGCGCAGCGCCAGGGTCTCGCCGGACAAGACCCCGGTGACGCCGGCGAAGACCGGCTCCATGGTGAGGACGACGGCGGCGCGCGTGGCCGGCATGCGGGCCTGGGACCAGGTCTGGAGATAGAAGCCGGCGGCCGTGCCGAGCAGGGCCGTCACCGCCACCGCGGCCCAGGTGGAGGGGCTCCCGGGAAGGGCGATGCCGGGGTTGTGCCCGGTGGCCAGGGCGAGGACCAGGGAGACGGCCGCGACCGTGCCGATCTGCACGACCGCCAGCGCGTAGGCGTCGTTGCGGTGCGACCACTCGCCGAGCCCGACGATGTGCAGCGCGAAGAAGAACGCGCCGGCGACGGTCAGCAGTTCGCCCCGGCCGACGGACATGCCGTGCAGCGAGATCAGGCCGAGCCCGACGGTGGCGAGGACCACGGCCGCCCGGACGGCGGACGGGACGCGGCGCCGGAGCAGCACGGCCGCGATGAGCGGGGTGAAGACGACGAACAAGCCGGTGACGAAGCCGGAGACCGAGGCCGAGGCGGTCTGGAGGTCGAAGGTCTGCGTCCCGTAGCCGGCCGCCAGGACCAGACCGAGGAGGAGGCCGTGGCGCCAGCCGTCGCGGCTGAGGGAGGCGAGGGCCCGGGGACGCGCGGCGACCAGGACCGCGAAGGCGAGCGCGAAGCGGAGCGTCAGGAAGTCGAGGACGGGGACCGAGGCGATCGCGTCCTTGACGACGACGAAGGTGGAGCCCCATATCGCGGTGGTGAAGACGAGGCCGGCGGTGGGGAGGAGTGCGGTCCGGCGGGTGGTGCTGTGAGGATGGGCGAGCGGCGGGGGTGGCGCGGCGAGCGCCGATTCGGGGGCGGGAGCGGGGGCCTCGGTGATCACGGGAGCGAGTGTCTCATAAGTTTGCTGAATGATGGATTTATATTCGAGCGAGCTGGTTTCGAGCGCAGGGTGGGTGCTATGGGATTCGAGGGGGACTTGATCGTGGCGCGGCGGAGGACTTCGCTGTTCGCGCTGCCGTTGGTGCGGGGGATCGCGGAGTACGTGGAAGAGGGCGCGCTGCGCATGTGCGAGCGACGGCCTGCGGGCTGGCAGGTGCTCTCGGTCGAGGACGGCGGCCTGCCGGAGGCGGACGGCCGCGACTGGCTGCGTGCCATGGTCGAGGCGACGCGCAGGCCGGTGATGATCGCGTCGGTCTCGCCGGAGCGCTCATGCGTGGTGCGAGGGCTGGGGGCCGGGAGCGGGCAGGCTTGGTCGGTGCGGTTGCCCGCGGAGCCGCGGACTGGTGAGGCGGAGCCGCATTTCTTTGGGGCGGAGGCTGTCGAGGCCGTCGTCGCATGGTCGACTGCCGCGGGGTTGGAACCGGATCGCGATCGGATCGGCGCGGTCTTGGCGGGCAAGCCCGACTACTTCATGGAGAGCGTCTTCTTCAGGCTCCTTGGCGCGGCCGGTCTCGGAGATCCCGTGGCCGAGGCGAAGGCGGAGGCCGACCGCGAGGACCACACGCTGGCGGACGGCTGGCTCGATCCGGCGAAGCTGGAGGCCTCGATCACGGCCATGAAGCCGGGCGTGCGCCGAGCGCTGGAGTGTGTGGAGCACGAAGCTTGCTATGTGAAGGTGCTGATGCGTCCTGGTGGCGACTACGAGATCGAATACCGCGACGGGGCGCCGGCCGAGCCCCTCGTGACTGTCACGCCGTCCTTGGCGGACGTCGTTGCCGCGCTGCTGGAATGGTCGGCCTCCGAGGTCGCGTGGCGGGAGGACTTCGCATGGAGCCCGCGGTGACCGCCCGGCCACGTCGACAGGGCGAGTATTCCTGTGGCCTCGCAAGGCCGAGTTGGGCAGACTGTCGGGGTGCACGACCAAGAATCTGACCCCGGCGCTGTCCAGGACGGCGCCGTGGCTGCGGGATCCATGATGTCTGACACAGTGCGTGCGGCTCGCCGGATGTCGTTCAACGCCGACGCGCTGACCTACCAACGGGGCAGGCCGCGCTACCCGGACGTGGTCTTCGAGTTGCTGGCAGAACGATGCGGACTACGGCCCGGTGCTCGGGTGCTGGAGATCGGTGCCGGAACGGGCCTGGCGACCGAGCCGTTGTTGGCGGCCGGGGCGCACGTGGTCGCGGTCGAGCCCGGCGAGAACCTGGCCGCGATTCTCGCCGCCGAGCACGCGTGCGATCGGCTGGAGATCTTGGTCAGCGACTTCGAGTCCGCGGATCTGCCAGGAGGGTTCGACCTGGCTGTGGCGGCGACAGCGCTGCACTGGGTCGACCCGGCCACGTCGACCGCGAAGATCGCCGGGCTGGTGCGTCCGGGCGGCTGGCTGGCGGCGTGGTGGAACGAGTTCGGCGACCCCAAGCGGCCGACTCTCTTCCGCGACCGGCTCGATGAGGTCTACCACGATCTGCTGCCCGGCGGGACCGGCTATCGGGACAGCCGCTCCCACATCCTCGACACCGATCGGTGGCGCGGGCAGTTGACCGCGGGCGGCTACTTCGGCGACGTCTCCGTCGAGATCATCGAATGGAATCAGATCCTGACCGCGCAGAGCGCGCGGGACCAGTGGTCCACGTTCCCGAACATCGCAGAACTCTCCCCACCGGACCGCGAAGAGTTCCTCACTCGCCTCGGTTCGCTCGTCGACGAGTTCGGCGGCCGGGTCGAAGACCCGTGCCTGACGGCTGTCTACACCGCTCGACGCTCGGCGTTGGAACACCGGCAGCACAAGCCCTAAGCCGCGACCCCGACTCCCAGCCCCTCCAGCGCGAACCACACGACCTTCCCCGTCGACGTCCGCCGCGATCCCCACTCCGCCGACAGTTCGCTGACCAGGAACAGGCCCCGGCCGCTCTCCTCCAGCTCGTCCGGCAGCGCCGCCGGCCGCGGCTCGGCCCCCACCTGGTCGGCGACTTCGCAGGTCAGGCGGTCGTCGTAGGACAGGCGGATCTCTATCGGGCCGGGTCCGGCGGCGTGCCGGACCGCGTTCGTCGCCAGTTCGCTGACCAGCAGCTCGGCCGTCTCCACGGTGTCCGCGGGCAGGCCCCAGGATCCCGCCTGCTGCCGGACGAAGTGGCGCGCTTCGCGGACCGCGTAGGTCTCCGCCGGGAGTTCCCAGGACGCCGAGCGGGACGGGGCGCGGCCGATGCGGGCGATCAGCAGGGCCAGGTCGTCGCGGTCGCCCTCCAGGACCAAGGTGCTGGTCAGGGTGTCGCAGATCTCTTCCAGGCCGGCCTCGGGGTCGCAGAGGTTCTCCAGCAACAGATGCAGCCCGTCTCCGATGTCGCGGTTCTTGGATTCCACCAGGCCGTCGGTGCACAGCACCAGGAGGCTGCCCTCGGGCAGGTCCAGCGTCCAGGACTCGAACGGGCCGGACACGAAGCCCAGGCCCAGCGGGCGGTTCGGGGGAACGTCCTCGATCCGCGGCTTCACCGACGGGTCCGGGTGCACGATCACCGGGGGCACGTGGCCGGCGCGGACGATCTCGCAGGTCCGGGCCTCCGGGTCGTGGACGGCGATGATGCAGGTGGCGAACAGGTAGCTGTCGGCCATGTCCGGCACCAGCGCGTCGAGGTGCCCCATCAGCTCGGTGACCGGCAGGTTCAGGCGCGCCAGGGTGCGGACCGCGGTGCGCAGCTGGCCCATCACGGTCGCGGCCTGCATGCCGTGCCCCATCACGTCGCCCACCACCAGCGCCACCCGGCCGCCGGACAGCGGGATCACGTCGAACCAGTCGCCGCCGACCTCGGCGACGTCGCTGCCGGGCACGTAGCGGTGCGCCACCTCCATCCCGGGCGGCGGCTGGACGCGTTTGGGCAGCAGGGAACTCTGAAGCGTCAGCGCCTGCGACTTCTCCAGGTTGTAGAGGCGGGCGTTGTCGATGCACAGTGCCGTGCGGCGGGCCAGGTTGTCCGCGAGTTCCACATCCCTTCCGCAGAATTCGGCCCGGGTGGCCGGATCCCTATTGAACGCCAGGACGCCCAGGACCCGTCCCCGTGCCATCAGCGGGCTCAGGAGCAGCGAGCGTCCGGCCATCGCGCGCAGGAAGTCCGGGCGGCCGAAGTCCTCGGCGGTGCGGCGGGCCAGCTCGTCCGGGACGATCGGGAAGAACAGCGACCGGCGCTCGGCCATGCAGCGGGCGAAGGGCGAGGCCGGCGGGCAGACCGCGGTCTCGCCGATCGGCAGGGTGGACAGCCAGAACTCGACCGGCAGCGGGTCCTTGTCCGACACCCCCAGCGCCAGCCGGCGGACCCGGGCGGCGCCGTCCTTGGACTGCGCCGGGATCTCGTGGTGCGTCACCACCCGCTCCTGGAGCAGCACCCAGGTGGTGTCGGCGAAGTCCGGGATGGCGATGCCGACCAGCTCCTCGGCGGTGCGGACCAGGTCCAGAGTGGTGCCGATCTCCTCGCTGGCCCGGTTGAGCAGCGCCAGCCGCAGCCGTACGGAGTCGGCGGTGTCGTGCCAGTCGTGCGGCGGCGCGGCGTGCCGCGGGGCCCGTTTGTCGCCGCCCGGGCTCGCGGCCGCCCCCTCCGGGGCGTCCGGCGTTCCGGAAAGGGAAGTGACGGCCTGCCCCGCCACCGTGTGCTCCACCGCTGTTCCCGCCCTCTCGCCTGACCGTCGCCGTCGTGCGGTCGCCTCCCGCGCGGTCCCCTTCATCGCGCGGTCCCCATCGGCGGCCCTTCGACGTCCGTCTTCCCATCCCCATACCCGCCCCCGGTGCGAGCTGACCGTCCGGGACCCTCCTGACAGGCAGTCACCGAACGGACACTCCGAGTATGGGTGCCACGCGGCCCGCCCCGCGCGCGATCGCAGAACTCTTCCTCCGGCGGGGAGAAGCGGGGGGCGCACGCGGCGCCCGCCCGCGCCGGGTCAGGACAACGGACTCTCGTCGAGCGACACGGGATCCTTGTGCCGCGCATATGCCCCTGCCTCAGGCTGCTGCGAATGGACGGTGTTGCCGAAGAACCACTTGTTGACTTTTACGTTGTCGAAGCCCTGCGCCGCCAGCGCGGCGATCGCTTGGTCCTCCGGAAGTCCGGTCACGTCCGGTACCGGGAAGGTCTGCGGGCCCTTGGACAGGGTCAGCGTCACCAGCGCGCCGGGCTGGGCGTCGTGCGGCGACACCGACACCACCGAGCCGGTCTCGACGGTGTCGGAGAACACCTGGTCCGGGGCGATCGCCACCTGGAAGCCGGCGGCCCGCAGCGCGGTGGTGGCGGCGTCCGGCGTCCGGCCGCCCTGCTCCGGGACCGGGACCGGCTTGGGGCCCCGGGACACCGTGATCCGGACCGAGCCGCCCTTGCGCACCTTGCCCGCCGGGTCCGGCGAGGAGCCGATCACCATGCCGGCCGGGACGGTGTCGTCGTAGGCCAGGTCCACGCCCGGGTGCAGGCCGTCGCGGTTCAGCTCGGCCAGCGCGGCGTCCTGGGTCTGGCGGATCACCGACGGCATCGAGCGGAACTGGCCGCTGGTCACCCACCAGGCCGCCACGCCCAGGATCAGGCACAGCACCACGATCACGGCCAGCGCGTAGTGGCCGCGGCGCGGGCGCCACGGCTGGTCGGCCGGGACCAGTTCGCGCGGCTGGTTCGGCGATGTGCGCGGCTTGAAGACCTGCTTGACCGGCGGCCCGCTGCGCATCGTCGCACGCTGGATCCGCGTGGGGTTGGTCGGCAGCGGCGGGGGCGGCGGCACCGCGCGCGTGGCCTCCGGCACCGGCATCACCCGGGTCGCGCTGGTGGTGCGCCGGTCGGTCAGGGCGCCGAACTCCGCGGTCGCGGTGTTGTCCGGGTCGCTCTCCTCCGGCAGCGCGCCGAAGTCCAGCGCCGCGTCCGGCAGGTTCCCGAAGGCGCGGGTCAGCTCGGCGTGGAACCGGTTGGCGTCGGCCGGGCGGTCGTCCGGGTCCTTCGCGGTGGCCCGGGTCACCAGCGCGTCCAGCGCCGGGTCCAGGCCCGGCACGCTCGCCGAGGGCGCCGGCACCTGGTCGTGCACGTGCCGGTAGGCGACCTGGATCGGGGAGTCGGCGACGAACGGCTTGTCGCCGGTGAGCAGCTCGTAGAGCACGATGCCGGCCGAGTACACGTCCGAGCGGGCGTCGCAGACCCCGGACTTCACCTGCTCCGGCGCCAGGTACGAGGCGGTGCCGACGATCATCCCGGCCAGCGACACCGTGGCCCCGGCAGCGGCCGAGCGGGCCAGCCCGAAATCGGCCACCTTCACCGCGTGCGCGTAGCTGCCCGAGCCGGCGATCAGCACGTTCTCCGGCTTCACGTCCCGGTGCACCATCCCGGCCCGGTGCGCGGCGCCCAGGGCGGACAGCACCGGCCCCAGGATCTCCAGCGCCTCGCGCGGGGTCAGCCGTCCCCGGTCGGTCAGCAGCTCGCGCAGCGTCTGGCCGTCGACGAACTCCATGACCAGATACACGTGCCCGCCGTCGGCGGACTGGTCGAACACCGCGACGATGTTCGGATGCGTGAGCTTCGCGGCGGTCTTCGCCTCCCGGATGAAGCGCGAGACGAACTCGTCGTGCCGCGCCAACTCGGGATGCATGACCTTCAGCGCCACGACCCGGTCCAGCCGTCGGTCGGTGGCCAGGTAGACCGTTGCCATACCCCCGCGAGCGATCAGGGAGTCGACCCGGTAGCGCCCGTCGAGCACGTGCCCGACTAGCGATTCGTCCAGTGTCTTGTCCACAGCCCTGAGTCTATTCAGACCGGTCGAACGCGGGCAGCTCATGTTCGACGACAGCAGCCACGTTTTCCCGCAGGCGGGCGAGTCCGTCCATGGTCGAAGAGGCCTGAGCGTGGTAGCGCTTGGGCATCCGGCCGGCGATCCGGGCCAGCCGGCCGGCGGTCACCGCGTGCCGCATCGCCGCGGCCATCGCCACCGGCTGGCGCGCGCGGGTGATCGCGGTCGCCAGCAGCACGGCCGAGCAGCCCAGCTCCATGGCCAGCGCGGCGTCCGAGGCGGTGCCGATCCCGGCGTCCAGGATCACCGGCACCGAGACCGCGTCCACCATCAGCTCGATGTTGTGCGGGTTGCGCACGCCCAGGCCGGAGCCGATCGGCGCGCCCAGCGGCATCACCGCCGCGCAGCCGGCCTGCTCCAGCTTGCGGGCCAGGATCGGGTCGTCGTTGGTGTAGGGGAGCACGGTGAAGCCGTCGTCGACCAGCGTCTCGGCGGCGACGACCAGCTCGATCGGGTCCGGCAGCAGGGTGTGCTCGTCGGCGATCACCTCCAGCTTCACCCAGTCGGTGCCCAGCGCCTCGCGGGCCAGCTTGGCGGTCAGCACCGCCTCGCCGGCGGTGAAGCAGCCGGCGGTGTTCGGCAGCACCTTGATGCCGTGCTCCTTGAGCAGGTCCAGGATCGAGCCGCTGGTGGCCGCCGAGATCCGGCGCAGCGCCACGGTGGTCAGCTCGGTGCCGGAGGCGGCCAGCGCCTGGCCCAGCACCTCCAGCGACGGCGCGCCGCCGGTGCCCATGATCAGGCGGGAGCCGAAGGACCGGCCGGCGAGGACGAAGGTGTCGGCGTCCGGAGCGGGAACGGATTCGCTGGTCATCGGTGCTCAGCCTCCCTGCACGGCGGTCAGGATCTCGACCCGGTCCCCGGGCTCCAGCTCGGTGGCGTCCCACGCGGCGCGCGGCACCACCGCCTCGTTGACGGCCACGGCGATCCCGCCGCTGCCGCCGTCGCGGGCCGGCGCGACCCGCGCGCCGACCAGGTCCGCCACCGTCGAGCCGTCCTCGGCCTGCGCGGGCTCGCCGTTCACAAAGAGATGCATGGTGCTCATTTCCCGAAACGCAGTGGGCTGAACGGTTCCGCCAGGTCGGGGACCGACCCGGTGGCGAGGATCTCGGCCATCGCCTCGGCGGTGGCCGGCGTGAGCAGCACGCCGTGCCGATAGTGCCCGGTGGCGGCCAGCAGCCCCGGCAGCGCGGTCGGGCCGATCAGCGGGGCGTTGTCCGGCGAACCTGGCCGCAGCGCGGCGCGGGTCTCCAGCAGCGGCAGCTCGGTGATGCCCGGGACCAGCGCGCGGGCGTCGCGCAGCAGTTCGTAGACGCCGCCGGCGGTCACCGAGGTGTCGTAGTCCTGCTCCTCGGTGGTGGCGCCGAGGACGAGTTCGCCGTGCGCGCGCGGCACGAGGTACGCGTGATTGCTCCGCACCACGCCGCGCACGGTGTGCGTCAGGAACGGCTTGTAGACCTCCGGTACCGCCAGCCGCAGGATCTGCCCCTTCACCGGGCGCACCGGCGGCAGCGCCTCCGGCGGGATCCCGCGCAGCTGCCCGGACCAGCACCCGGCGGCCAGCACGACCTGCCCGGCGGCGATCGCGGTGCCGTCCTCCAGCACGACGCCGACCGCGCGCCCGCCGGCCACCGTCAGCTCGGCCGCCCGCGCCCGGACCAGCTCCGCCCTCGGCTCCCGCTCCAGCGCCGCGAACAGCGCGGCCAGCAGCATCCGGTTGTCGACCTGGTGGTCGCCCTCGACCAGCAGCCCGCCGCGCACGCTCGGCGCCAGCATCGGCTCCAGCCGGCGGGCCTCGCCGCCGCTGAGCCACTCGGCCCGCAGGCCCAGCGAGCGCTGGAACTCGTGCAGATCGGCCAGCACCGCGCGGTCGTCGGCGTCGAAGGCCACGGCCAGGGTCCCGGACTCGCGGTAGCCCGGGTCGGCGCCGCCGGAGGCCTCGCGCAGCTCCGCGACGAAGTCCGGATACCGCCGCGCGGAGTCCAGGTTCAGGCCGAGTAATAGTTCTTCGCCGTAGTGCAGCTCGGTGACCGGGGTCAGCATCCCGGCGGCCGCGAACGAGGCGTTGGCGCCCGGCTCCGGGTCGCACAGCGTGACCGACAGCCCGCGCCGGGCCGTGCGCCAGGCGGTGGCCAGCCCGATCAGCCCGCCACCGATGATCAGGACGTCGGGACGAGCGGGCGCTGGCATGGTCATCATTCTAGATGCGCCCTCGGTCAGCGTCCGGCGGCGCCCTGACCGATGTTGATCACCAGCAGCGGCCGCCCGGAGTCCACCCAGTAGAGCTCGAACGCGTTCAGCGCGATGACCAGCGCCGCCAGCAGGATCAGCGGCGTCAGCGCGGGCAGGCCCGGTGAGAACACTGTGACGACGATCGCCAAAAGCGCGCCGACGACCCGCGTGTAGGAGGCGCCGCCGAACATCACGATGCGGGTATAGCAAAACGTGGCGATATAGAGCGAAACGCC
Source organism: Catenulispora yoronensis (assembly GCF_039531695.1). NCBI lineage: Bacteria > Bacillati > Actinomycetota > Actinomycetes > Catenulisporales > Catenulisporaceae > Catenulispora > Catenulispora yoronensis. The sequence continues at coordinate 27,180 of NZ_BAAAQN010000039.1, read as the reverse complement.
GCTGCCGAGCAGCATCGCGTGCAGACCCTCCAGGTGCGCCTTGGGATCGGCGACCGCCTGCGACATCCCGGCCGCCGCCAGGATGATGCCGATCACGAACGCCAGATGCCCGTAGGAGAACGTGGACCGGACCAGCACCGCCGGGATCCTCGCGGTCCGCAGCGCGTGCTCGGTGGCCGAGGCGCCGTACTGGAAGTACGTCCACCACAGTCCGCAGGACAGCAGGAACGCGACGAACAACGCTGTCCCCTCCACTCCGTCCAGCGCCTCGTGCGTCCCGCCCTGCCCGATCCCGACCAGGGTCTCGCCCAGCGCGATGATCACGAACAGCCCGAACCGCTCCGGCAGGTGCGAGGCGTCGAACCGCATGTAGTCCAGCCGGTGCCCGAGCACGATCGGCACCGACAGCTCCAGCACGGCCAGCGCCAGCCAGATCCACTGCCGCGCCCCCTCCGGCGCCAGGCCCGCGAGCAGCCACGCCGGACCGGCGGCCAGACCCACGGTGTAGGGGTTCAGCCGCGCCCGGAACGCGCCGCGCACGTGCATCGCGTAGCCGAGCAGGATCCGCGCGGCGCAATACGCGGCACCGAACAGCAGCCCGCGGTCGCCGTACGCGTCCGGCACCGCTATCGACATCACGAACGCCGCCCCGGCCACCGCCAGCAGCAGCACGTGCCGCTTCGTCGCGGAGACCACCAGGCCGTTGAACACGATCGTGCAGCCCACCCAGGTCCACCAGAACGGCACGAACAGCAGCAGCGAACGCCCCAGATCGGCCCAGCCGTCCCCGACCGACACCGCGTGCGCCACCTGCGTCACCGCGAACACGAAGACCAGGTCGAAGAACAATTCGGCCCAGGTCACCCGCTGCACGGCGTGCGGCGACCGCGGCGCCGGATCGGCGTCGGCCTCGATGTCCGGGGTACCGTCGTCTTGATCGGGCTCGATCGGGGTGTCCTCATACTCCTGGGTCGCCACGGCGACCATGATGACGCAATCAGGTTTTCCACGGGATACGGTGACGTTCCATGAAACTAGAACGTGTTCTGGTGGTCGGCGGCGGAATGGCGGGCCTGCACACCGTGCGCCTGCTCCGCGAGAAGGGCTTCCAGGGCACCGTCACCTTTCTGGGCGCCGAGCCGCACGCCCCCTACGACCGCCCGCCGCTGTCCAAGGCGGTGCTGAAGTACCGGGGCGAGGACGCCGTCGACGACGTCGCCGAACTGGCCTTCGCCTTCGACTTCGAGGACGCCGGCGTCACCCTGCGCTTCGGGGAGCGCGCCGTGGGCTGGGCCCCCGGCACCGTCATCACCTCCGGCGGCGACCGGCTGCCCTACGACGCGCTCGTCGTGGCCACCGGCAGCGAACCGGTCCCGCTCGGCTTCGGCGGCACCCTGCGCACCTACGAGGACGCGCTGCTGCTGCGGGACACCATCGGGGCCGGCAAGCGGCTGGCGATCGTCGGCGCCGGCTGGATCGGGGCCGAGGTCGCCACCGCCGCCCGCGCCGCCGACTGCCAGGTCACCGTCCACGAGGCCCGGGAGCGGCCGCTGGCCGCGCTGTTCCCGGCCGCGATCGGCGAGGCCATGGCCGGCTGGTACCGGCAGGCCGGCGTCGCGCTGCGGTGCTCGGACCCGGTCACCGGCGCCCCCGACGATGCCGACCACGTCCTGGTGGCCGTCGGCGCCCGCCCCGACACACGGTGGCTGGGCGCCGCGTTCCACCGCGCCTCCGACGGCTCGCTGCTGGCCTCCGAACACCTGGAGACCAACGTCCCCGGCGTCTACGCGGTCGGCGACGTCGCCGCCTACCGCAGCCTGCGCTACGGCGGCGAGCACGTCCGCGTCGAACACTGGGACAACGCCCTGCGCGGACCGGACACCGTGGTCGCCAACGTGCTCGAAGGCGTCGGCGCCGAGGTGTTCGACCCGGTGCCGTACTTCTGGAGCGAGCAGTTCGGCCGGATGGTGCAGTACGTCGGCCGGCACACGGCCCACGACCGGATGGTTCTGCGCGGCGCGCTGGGCGACCCGAGCTGGTCGGCGGTGTGGCTCGACCCGCTGCACCGGCCCACCGCCGTGCTGGCCGTCGGCCGGCCCCGGGACCTGGCCCAGGGCCGGCGGCTGGTCGCCGCCGGGACCGTGCTGGACGCCCACCGGGTGGCCGATGTCGGGGTGCCGTTAACGTCGGCGGCGGTCTGAGGTTCCTGGCATGCTGGGATGGTGACTGATAAGAACACCGCTGCTGGGAACACCTCCACTGAGGTCCAGCGCGAAACGCTCGACGCCGCGACCGACGCTCTGGTCGGGGAGTGGCTCACGCTGCCGGACGTCGCCGAGCGGTTCGGCGTGCAGGTGACCCGGGTGCGGCAGCTGCTGCGCGACAACCAGCTGATCGCGGTGCGGCGCGGCGAGAACAACGCCCTGCACGTCCCCGCCGGCTTCATCATGGGCGACCACACGGTCAAGGGCCTGACCGGCACCCTGACCCTGCTCAGGGACGCCAAGTTCACCGACGAGGAAGCGCTGCGCTGGCTGTTCACGCCGGACGACACGCTGCCCGGCACCCCGGTGGACGCGCTGCGCGAGAACCGCGGCACCGAGGTGCGGCGGCGCGCGCAGGCCGAGCTGTGAGCCCTGCTGATTCGGGCGGTTCCGGCGGTTCCAGCGGCCTTGGCGGTTCCGGCAGCTCCGGCGGTTCCGGCGGTGCTGGCGGTTCCGGCAGTTCCGGCGCACGCGGTGAGCGAGTCGACCGAGGCGGCCCCGGCGACCCCCGGGTCCGCCTGGCCGAGGCGCGGCTCTACCTGTGCTGCGACGCCCGCGAGCGGCAGGGCGACCTGCCGGAGTTCCTGGACGCGGTGCTGGCCAACGGCGTGGACATCGTCCAGCTGCGGCAGAAGGGCATGGAGGCGCGGCAGGAGCTGGCGGCGCTGGAGGTCTTCGACGACGCCTGCCGCCGACACGGCGCGCTGCTGGCCGTGAACGACCGCGCGGACATCGCGGTCGGCGCCGCCTCGGACGTGCTGCACCTCGGGCAGGACGACCTGCCGGTGCCGCTGGCCAGGGCGATCGTCGGCGCCGGCCCGGTCGTCGGCCGGTCCTGCCACGCCGAGGCCGAGGTCGACGAGGCCGCCGCGGCGGACGGCGTCGACTACTTCTGCACCGGCCCGGTCTGGCCGACGCCGACCAAGCCCGGACGGTTCGCCCCGGGCCTGGGCCTGGTCGCCCACGCCGCCCGGCTGGCACCGCCGTTCGCCCCGGGCTCCCGGCCCTGGTTCGCGATCGGCGGGATCGACGCGGGCACCCTGCCCGAGGTCGTCGAGGCCGGGGCGCGGCGGGTCGTCGTGGTGCGGGCCGTGACCGAGGCCGAGGACCCGGGGGCGGCGGCCGCCGAGCTGGCCGGGCTGCTGCGGGGGTAGTGCGAGGGTAGTGCGGGGCCGGTCGGGTCGGCGCGGGTCGGCGCGGGTCGTCCCGTACTGAGATGATCACTGTGCGTTAGGGTTCGAAGGTGAACACGCTGGCGTCGACGCGGAACCCCAAGGCCATCGTCGCGCTGGTCGTGGCGGTGGTCGCGGTGCTGGCCGTGGCCGTGGTCGGATTCGCCGGCTGCGGCGGCTCCTCGGCCAAGGCCCCGGGCTCGGCCCAGGGTTCGAGCTCGGCCCAGAGCCCTGCCAAGAGCTCGGCCGGCGTCCGCCCTGCCGACCCGGCGGCCAAACCGCCGGGCATGCCCACGATCGCGGTGTCCGCACTGCCCGCCGAGGCCCGCGAGGTGCTCCGCCGCATCGACGCCGGTGGCCCGTTCAAGTACCGGCAGGACGGCGTCACCTTCGAGAACCGCGAAGGCCTGCTGCCCGCGCAGCCGCGCGGCTACTACCGCGAGTACACGGTGTCCACCCCGGGAGCGCCGGACCGGGGTGCGCGGCGGTTGATCCTGGGCCGACAAGGCGAGCTCTACTACACCCCGGACCACTACCGGTCCTTCTACTGGGTGGTACGAGGTGATGCGACATGACAGCACTGGCCCACGTCCTCGGCGAGGCCGGGCCCGGCGTCCACGCCTGGCACTCGGAACGGTCGGCGGCGGCGATCCGCGCCGAGGCCGCCGAGCTCGGATGGCGGTGCGTGATCGTGGACGGCGCGCTGGTGGTGGACAAACGGTCCTTCCTGAACGAATGCGAACGCGCCTACCGCTTCCCCGCCTACTTCGGCCACAACTGGGACGCGCTCGCCGACTGCCTCGCCGACCTGCAATGGCTGCCGCCGCCCGCGGCCGGCAGCGGCGGCGGCATCCTGACCGTCTTCGAGCACGCCAACGCCTTCGCCGACGCCGACCCGGACGTCTACGGCATCGCGCTGGAGGTCTGGGAGGAGGCCGCCGAGGCCTGGCGCCGGATCGGCGTGCCGTTCACGGTGCTGCTGCGGCCGGGAGCGTGATCCGCAGCAGCGCGCCGGCCGCCTGCGGCACCGCCTCGACCCGGCCGTGGTGCGCCTCCACGATCTGCTTCACGATGGCCAGCCCGAGGCCCGAGCCGGGCAGCGCCCGCGCGGCCTCGGAGCGGTGGAAGCGGTCGAAGACGTAGGGCAGGTCGCCCGCGGGGATGCCGGGACCGTCGTCGCGCACCTCGACGATCACCACCCCGGAGCCCGGCCGCGGCACCGCGCCGAACGGAGCCTCCGGCCCGGCCCCGAACCCGTGCCCGGACCCGGCGCGCACCGAGATGCAGGCCGCGGTGCCGAACTTCAGCGAGTTGTCGACCAGGTTCGCCACCGCGCGCTCCAGGGCCGCCGGATCGCCGCGGACCAGCAGGGGCGGTGCGGGCGCTGATTGGTACAGGGAGTCGGGCGCCGATCCGGACTGCGCCCCGGTTCGACCGCCAACTGTCGGCTCCGCCATCAGCGCCGGCACCGACTCGGACCCCGGCTGTGATCCGGGCCCCGGCTCCGCCATGAACACCGGTCCCGGCATCAAAACCGGCACCGGTATCAGCCTTGCCTCGACCACCAGCTGCACCCCCCGCCGCTCGGCCAGTTCCGCGCAGATCTGGTCCACCGGCACCAGTTCGTCCCGCGCCGGCGCCTCCCCGTACCGGGCCAGGTCCACCAGGCCGTTGGTGAGCAGCGTCAGTTCCCGGGCCTGGCGCAGCGCCTCGTCGATCAGCCACGGGGCCTGCGGGTCGTCCGGGCGCTCGGCCAGCAGCTCCAGGTTGGTCGTCATCGAGGTCAGCGGGGTGCGCAGCTCGTGCGAGGCGTCCGCGACCAGGCGCCGCTGCGCCCCGACCGAGCCGTCCAGGGCGCCGGTCATCGCGTTGAACGCCAGCCCGAGGCGGGCCACCTCGTCGCGGCCGGTCACGGCGATCGGTTTGGTCAGGTCGCCGGTGACGGTCACGTGCTCGACCGCCGAGGTCAGGCGGGCCACCGGGCTGAGCACCCGGGCCGCCAGCAGGCGCGCGCCGAGTGCCGTCACCAGTCCGGCGGCCGGGATCAGCGCGGCCAGCAGCCATCCGAACTGGTGCAGGGCCTCGGTGCGGTCGGACTCCGGTTGCGCGACCCGCATCACCGCGCCGGTGTAGTCCGACAGCGGGATCGGCGCGACGTAGACCCGGTACAGCTCGTCGTTCACCCGCAGGTCCTCGAAGTACGGCGGGGCCTGGCCGGTGCCGACCGCCACGTCGTGGGCGGTGATCGGGGCGAACTTGTCGAAGACCCCGACCGACGGCTCCAGCAGCACGTCGAGCAGCCGGCTGCCGATCGGCACGACGATCGTGGGCTGGTAGGGGACGCCGCCGCCGCCGTCCTTGGCGTCGCTCAGGTCCTTCAGCGCGTACTTGAGGTCCTGGCCGGAGCTGTCCGAGCTCAGCTGGCTGTCGATGTTGTGCCGCATCTGGGCGTCCAGCGCCGGGTAGACGACGGCGGCGACCGCGGCCAGCGCGGCCACCACCGCCACCGCGCTGCCGACCGCGACCCGGGTCCGCAGGTTCACGGCTCCTCCCGTAGCACGTAGCCCAGGCCGCGCACGGTCTGGACCAGCCGCGGCCGGCCCCCGGCCTCCAGCTTGGAGCGCAGGCAGCTGATGCTCACCCACAGCGCGTTGGAGTCCGGGCCGAAGTCGTAGCCCCAGACCGTCTCGAAGATCTGCGTGCGGCTCAGCACGCGGCGCGGGTTGCGCAGGAACATCTCCAACAGGGCCAGCTCCGTCCGGGTCAGCGGCACGACCGCGCCGGCCCGGGTGGCGCGGCAGGCCGCCGTGTCGAGTTCGATGTCGGCGAAGACCAGGGTCTCCGGGCCGCCGGGTCCGGCGCCGGCCCCGGTCCGGCGCAGCAGCGCCCGCAGCCGGGCGCGCAGCTCGGCCAGGGCGAACGGCTTCACCAGATAGTCGTCCGCGCCGGAGTCCAGGCCCGCGACCCGGTCGTCGATCAGGTCGCGGGCGGTCAGCAGCAGGATCGGCGTGCCGTCGCCGGCGGCCCGCAGCCGCCGGCAGATCTCCAGCCCGTTGGGCTCGGGCATCATGACGTCCAGCACCAGCGCGTCCGGAGCGGCGCGCGCGTGCTCCTGGAGCGCCTCGGTGCCGGACGCGGCCTGCGAGACCTGATAACCGTCGCGCCGCAACGCGTGTTCGAGCGCGCGGCGGACGGCCGGGTCGTCGTCGACTACCAGGATGCGCATGGCTGGGAGTGTGACGCCGACTGCTGAGACGGCGCTGAGAGCGTCACTTGCCGGGGGCCGCCGGCGGGGTCTTCACCGTGCCGCCGCCCTGCGGGTCCCCGGGCTTGGGGTCCCCGCCCTTCGGGTCGCCGGGCTTCGGGTCCCCGCCCTTGGGGTCGCCGGGCTTGGGGCCGCCGCCCTTCGGGTCGCCCGGCTTGGGGTCGCCCGGCTTCGGGTCCCCGGGCTTGGGGCTCCCGCCCTTCGGGTCCCCGGGCTTGCTCCCGCCCGGGTCCAGGATCCCGGTCGGTCCCAGCGCGTCCTTCACCAGCGCCTCCGGCTTGTGCAGCAGGGCGGCGAGATGCTTGATGAAGACTTCGGGCGTCGGCTCGACGCCGGTCTGGCCGATCCAGACCTTGGTGTCGCGCAAGGCGTTCTGGAGCTGCTGCTCGGTGACGCCGAGCTTCGCGGCGACCTTGGCCCAGTCCACGTTCTGCCCGGGCTGGCCCCCCTTGTCGCCGCCCTTGCCCTTGTCCCCGCCGGGGTCCAGGATGCCGGTCTGCGCCAGCGCCTCCTTCACGAGTGCCTCCGGCTTGTGCAGCAGGGCGGCCACGTGCTTGATGACGACCTCGGGGGTCGGCTCGACGCCGGTCTGGCCGATCCAGATCTTCGTGTCGCGCAAGGCGTTCTGGAGCTGCTGCTCGGTGACGCCGAGCTTCGCGGCGACCTTGGCCCAGTCGACCGGCTTCTTCGTGGGCTGGCCCTTGTCGCCCCCCTTGCTCTTGTCGTTCCCCTTCCCTGTGTCCTTGCCGTTGACCACGACGACCTTGATCTTGCCGGCCGTCGGTCCGGGCTTCCCGGCGACGCCGGCCCCGGTGTCGGCGGCGAGCGCCATCCCGGCGGTGGAGCTGCCCAGCGCGACCACCAGCGCGGCGACCGGCAGTGCCCTTCTGCGGAGTGTCATGAGTTGTCCCTTCGGGAACGGTTCGGTGCTGACATGGATCACCGAATCACCCGGGCTTCTTGGCGAGCGCTGAGAAACCTTTGCGTTCCCTTAGCAATCGGCACGGGTTCAGACTCTTGACACTCCTTCTGGTCTACACCATTTTGAACACAGCCCCCGTGGTTTAGACCACTGGCCGAACTCCCCCCGAGAGAGGTGTGCTTTGACCTGTGCAAGAACGCGCCTCCGCGCTTTCGCGGCGTTGTTGGCCGCGACGCTGATCGCCGCCATGGTCTCGCTGGCGACGGGCGCCACCCACGCCCGCGCCGACAGCAACCTGGTGGTGAACCCCGGCTTCGAGACCGGAAGCCTGAGCCCCTGGACGTGTTCCGGCAGCACCGGAAGCGTCGTCGCCACCCCGGCGCACAGCGGCACGCACGCGCTGTCCGGCGCCGCGAGCAACACCGACAACGCGCAGTGCACCCAGACCGTCGCGGTGCAGCCGAACTCCGCGTACACGCTGTCGGCGTACGTCGAGGGCAACTACGTCTACCTCGGCGCCACCGGCTACAGCAGCACCTGGACCCCGGGTGCCGCCTCGTGGCAGCAGCTGACCACCAGCTTCACCACCGGCGCCGGCGTCACCAGCGTCCAGATCTACGTGCACGGCTGGTACGCGCAGGGCACCTACTACACCGACGACGTCTCGCTCGTCGGGCCGGGTGGCACGGCTCAGGTGCCACCCGCCCCGACCGGCCTGTCCGTCACCGGGACCACGTCCAGCTCGGTGTCGCTGTCCTGGGGCGCCTCCACCGGCGCGACCGGGTACAACGTCTACCGGGGCGGGTCGAAGGTGGCCAGCGTGACCGGTACTTCGTACACGGACACCGGCCTGACCGCGTCGACCAGCTACAGCTACACCGTGTCGGCGACGAACAGCGCCGGCGAGTCGGCCCAGTCGGCCTCGGTGTCCGCCACCACGGGCTCCAGCAACCCGACCGTGCCCCCGACCCCGGCCGGGCTGAAGGTGACCGGGACCACCTCCAGCACGATCGCGCTGTCGTGGTCGGCCTCCACCGGCGCGACCGGGTACAACGTCTACCGGGCCGGGTCGAAGGTCGCCAGCGTGACCGGCACTTCGTACACCGACTCCGGCCTGACCGCGTCGACGAGCTACAGCTACACCGTGTCGGCGACGAACAGCGCCGGTGAGTCCGCGCAGTCGGCGTCGGTCACCGGCACCACCAGCTCCACCGGCCCGACCATCCCGCCGACCCCGGCCGGCCTGTCGGTCACCGGGACCACGTCCAGCTCGGTGTCGCTGTCCTGGACCGCGTCCAGCGGCGCGACCGGGTACAACGTCTACCGGGGCGGCACCAAGGTCGGCACCGCGACCGGCACCTCCTACACCGACTCCGGTCTGACGGCCTCCACCACCTACAGCTACGCGGTGTCGGCCACCAACTCGGCCGGCGAGTCCGCGAAGTCCGCCGCGGTCAGCGCGACCACGGCCGGCACCGGCGGTACCGGCTCGCTGCCGAAGCACGTGCTGACCGGCTACTGGCAGGACTTCGTGAACAGCGCCACCCCGCTGAAGCTCTCGGCGGTCCCGGCCGGCTACAACCTGGTCGCGGTGGCCTTCGCCAACGCCGACCCGGCCAACCAGGGCGGCGTCACCTTCAGCCTGGACTCGCAGCTGGCCTCGACGCTGAACTACACCGACGCGCAGTTCAAGGCCGACATCAGCACCCTGCACTCGCGCGGCCAGAAGGTGATCATCTCGGTCGGCGGGCAGAACGGCGCGATCAGCGTCTCCAGCTCCGGCGCCGCGACCAACTTCGCCAACAGCGTCTACGGCCTGATGCAGAGCTACGGCTTCGACGGCGTCGACATCGACCTGGAGAACGGCGTCAACGCCACCTACATGGGGCAGGCGCTGCACTCGCTGTCGTCGAAGGCGGGCTCCGGCCTGATCATCACGATGGCGCCGCAGACCATCGACATGCAGTCGACGGGCATGGCGTACTTCCAGCTCGCGCTGAACATCAAGGACATCCTGACCATCGTCAACACCCAGTACTACAACTCGGGTTCGATGAACGGATGCGACCAGGGTGTCTACGCCGAGGGCTCGGAGAACTTCATGACCGCGCTGGCGTGCATCGCGCTCCAGGGCGGCCTGCGCCCGGACCAGGTGGGCCTGGGCCTGCCGGCCTCGGGCGGCGCGGCCGGCGGCGGCTACGTCTCGCCGTCGCTGGTGAACAACGCGCTGGACTGCCTGGCCGCCAAGACCAGCTGTGGCTCCTTCGTGCCGTCGACCGCCTACCCGGCCATCCGGGGTGCGATGACGTGGTCGATCAACTGGGACGCCAGCAACGGCTGGGGCTTCGTCAACACGATCGCCCCGCACCTGGCGGCGATGCCGTGAGGCACGGCCACACCGGCCGGCGGGTCGGCGCCTGATCGGGCGGCGGCGCGCGGACGGGTCCGGGGGCCACCGCCCGGACGGTCGGCGCTGATGTCCTGAGACAGTGCCGGCTCCGCCACCAGCGTCGACCCGCCTTCTGGCGGCGGCCGTCGGACTTCGGTCCGGCGCCCGTCGTCGTGTGCGGGGGAGGGCGGCTCGGCGTGGCGTGGCATGGCTCGGCGCAGCGTGAGCCGGCGCGGCGCGGCCGGTGGCCCGAACGCCCGTCAGGGGCCGAAGATGGCCGGGTGGAAACGACCATCGCCGTGATCGGCGGCCTCAACATGGACCTGTCGGTGCGGGTCGCCCGGCTGCCCGCGCCGGGGGAGACGGTGACCGGCGCCGAGGCCGTCCGCGGCTCCGGGGGCAAGGGCGGGAACCAGGCGGTGGCGGTGGCGCGGCTCGGGGGCCGGGCCCGGATGATCGGGATGCTGGGCGACGATCCCTTCGGGGCGGAGCTGCGGCGGAACCTGGAGGCGGAGGGGGTCGACGTCGGCCGGGTCGGGACCGCCGCGACGGCGACGACGGGGATGGCGCTGATCGTCGTGCAGGGGGACGGGGAGAACACGATCACGCTCTCGCCGGGGGCGAACGCCGTGCTGACGGCCGCTGATGTCGGCGGGACCGCTGATTCCGGTGGTTCCGCCGGTTCCGCTGATTCCGCCGACTCCGCAGGCTTCTCAGATTCCGCCGATCCCGCCGACGTGCTGCTGATGAACCTGGAGGTGCCGTTCGAGGCGGTGCTCGCGGCGGCCCGCGGTACTCGGGCGCTGCGCGTCCTCAACGCCGCGCCGATTCCGGATCAGGACATCAGCGAGCTGCTGCGGGTCGTGGACGTCCTCGTCGTGAACGAGACCGAGGCGGCCGCCCTGCTCGGCCGGGAGGTTCGCGATCCCCGCGAGCTGCTCCCGCTCGGCCCCCGCACCGCCGTGCTGACCCTCGGCGCGGGAGGCGCGACCGCCGCGACCGCCGAAGGAACCTGGTCGACGGATGCCTTCGCGGTCGAGGTCGTCGACGCGGTCGGCGCGGGCGACGCCTTCTGCGCCGCGTTGGCCGTCGGCCTGGGTTCCGGCGCCGGGATCGAGACGGCGCTGCGCCGCGCCTGCGCTGCCGGGGCCTTGGCGACGACTCGGGCCGGCGCCCAACCGGCGCTGCCCACGCGGACCGAGGTCGATCAGCTCCTGAGCCGCTGACCGACCTCGACGGTGCACCGGCGGCACAGCCGCCGTCCAGACTCCGTCGGGCGTCAATCTAGTCGAACAGGTCCGGGTCGGAAACCACGATCTGGTCCCACAGCGGCCGGGCCTGGAACCAGCCCGCGAAATGCCCGCCGATCTGCTCGCGCACCATCAGGGCGGTCTCGCGGTCGATCAGCTTCGGCGTGCCCGCCGCCATCGCCAGCAGCTGCGCCTGGCAGGACCGCTCCATCGTCACGAACCACCACACCGCCTCGGCGACCGACTCGCCGACCGTGATCAGCCCGTGGTTCTGGAGGATCGCGGCCTTGTGGCCGGCCACCGCCGCGGCGATGCGCTTGCCCTCCTCGACGTCGCTGGCCACGCCGCCGTAGCCGTCGTAGAGGCCGTGGTCCTCGAAGAAGGCGCAGGCGTCCTGGGTGATCGGGTCCAGCGGCAGGCCGAGGGCGGCGAAGGCCTTGCCGTACAGCGAGTGCGAGTGCGCGGCGGCGATCACGTCCGGGCGCGCCCGGTGCACCTCGGCGTGGATGACGAAGGCGGCGCGGTTGACGTGGAACCGGCCCTCCAGCACCGTGCCGTCGTGGTCGCAGCGGATCAGGTCCGAGGCCTTGATCTGGCTGAAGGACTGGCCGAAGCCGTTGACCCAGAAGGTGTCCGGGAACTCGGGGTCGCGGACGGTGATGTGTCCGGCGACGCCCTCGGAGAAGCCGAACCTGCCGAAGATCCGGAACCCGGCGGCCAGCTGCTCCTTGCGGTACTGCCGCTCGGCCTCGACGGAGTCGAACGTCGGCGGAAGGGGGAAGTACAGCTCCTGCGCCGCGTTGCCGACGGCCATTTCGACCTGCTCGACGCCGGGTTCGGTGGTGGTCATGGCACGCCCTTCGGTTATCGGATACATTCACGTATCGGATACGTACCCGGATCGTTTCCCACGCTGGAGGAGGTGTCAAGAGCCGGTGCCCAAAGGCATGACGAAGCGGCGTCCGCAGACGCTGGCACGGCTCCTCGACGCGGCCCTGGAGGCCTTCGCCGCCAACGGTTTCGGCGGAACGCGGATCGAGGACGTGTGCGAGCGCGCCGGGTACACGCGCGGAGCGTTCTACTCCAACTTCGCCAGCAAGGAAGAGTTGTTCTTCGCGCTGTTCGACCGGCATGCCGCACGCGTTCTGGAGCGGTTCGAGAAGCAGGCGGCGGCGTTGGGACCGGGAGCGGTGACCCTCGCCGACCTCGCGGCGGGACTGGCCGAGTTCGACGACGACGAGCGCACCTGGTACCTGGTCACGACCGAGTTCACGCTCTCGGCGATCCGGGATCCGCAGGCGGCGCGCCGCCTGGCCGAACACGACGCCCGGCTGCGCGGCGAGGCGATGCGGTTGCTGGCGGAGCGGCTGGCCCGGGCCGGGCTCCGGCTGCGGCCGGGCGTCGAGCTGGAGCCGCTGGTCAGGATGCTGATCGCGATCCGGGAGGGGGCGCTGGCGCAGAGCTATGTCGAGCCGGAGGCGCTGCCGCCAGGGACATTGGAGCGCCAGTTCTTGCCGGCGCTGCTGGGTGCGGTGACGGAAGTCGCGGCCGAGCCGGTGGCGGAGCCCGAGCACGGCTGAACCGGTGGCGGAGCCCGAGCACGGCTGAACCGGTGGCGGAGCCCGAGCACGGCTGAGCCGGTGGTGGAGCCGCCGAGCGCGGTTGAGCCGGTGACCGAGCCCGAGGCGGACTGATTCGCCGCTGCGCGCGCCGCCTACGCGGGATCGATCACCAGCGGGCGTCCGATGAGCGAGTCGAGGATGGCGCGGGCCGCCACGAGGGCCTCGATCCGTTCCGTGATGCGAGCACGCTCGACAGCCAGCCCATCGCGCAGCTCGGGGCAGCGTCCGGTCAGCACCACGGAATCGTCCACGACGTTCGGCAGGATCTCGGCGATCGCCGTGCTGTTCAGGCCGGCGGACAGCAGTACGCGGATCCTAGCCACGGTGGCCACGCTGCGTTCGTCGTAGTCGCGATATCCGCTGGGAAGGCGCTCGGGGGAGAGCAGGCCCTGTTCCTCGTAGTAGCGCAGAGCCCTGATCGAGGCGCCGGTGCGGCGGGAGAGTTCGCCGATCTTCATGGCTCCAGGAGAACGCGGGCTTGACCCTCACGTCAACGTGAGGCTTTAGCTTCGCGGCATGGAAGCGAAGACAACTCGCGTTGCGGTCCTGGGGCTTGGGCCCATGGGCCGGGCGCTCGCCGCGGCGTTTGCGGCCGAGGCTCGTGAAGTCACAGTGTGGAACCGCACGCCGGGGAAGGCTGCCGGGCTGGCCGTGACGGTCGCCGGGTCGCCCGGTGCCGCTGTGGCGGCGGCCGACGTCGTGGTGGCGTGCCTGATCGACAACGAGGTGGTTCGGCGGACGCTGGACGAAGTTCCGTTCGGTGCTCGGCAGGCGCTCGTCAACCTCACGAGCGGCACACCGGGCCAGGCCCGGGAGATGGCGGCGTGGGCCGCCGAGCGGGGCATCGCCTACCTCGATGGCGCGATCCTGACGCCGACGCCGATGATCGGTACGCCGGCCGGGACCGTCCTGCTCAGCGGCGACCCGAGTGTGTATGCCCAGGTGGCATCGACGCTGGCTGTGCTCGGTGGCCGTGTCCTGCACCTCGGCGACGATCCTGGCACTGCCGGCGCCTACGACATGGCGCTGCTCGACATCTTCGCGACCGCCACCAACGGACTGCTGCACGGCTTCGCGCTCGCCGCCGCCGAGGGCATCGCTCCGACGAGCTTCGCGGCGTTCGCCGGCGGCATCGGTGCGCTGCTGCCGGAGATGGCTGTCCGCATGGGGGCGCAGATCGAGGCCGGCTCGTTCCCGGGCGACCGTTCGACGATCGCCTCCGCGGCGTCGAGCATCGGCCATGTCGCGGCGACGGCTCGGGCGCACGGACTGGACACCGGGATGCTCGACGCGGCTCGCGGCGTGATCGATCGTGCGGTCGCTGCGGGGCACGGGGCGGAAGGGCTGGCGCGGCTGGCGACGCTGTGGGCCGACCCGGTGGACGAAGCCGTTTGAGCAAGTGCTTAAATAGGCCCTGAACTCGGTGAACTCGCTGAACGCGGTGCGGAGGGCAGAGCTGTGAAGATCGTCATCCCCGGAGGCTCCGGTCAGGTCGGCGCGATTCTACGGCGCGCTTTCAGCGCTGCGGGGCACTCGGTCGTGATTCTGACCCGGACGCCGAGGCTGCCGGGCGAGGTGGCCTGGGACGGTCGCACGCTCGGCGCCTGGGCCGAGGAGATCGACGGCTGTGACGTCGTCGTCAACCTCGCGGGGCGCAGCGTCAGCTGCCGGTACACGCCGGAGAACCTCCGGGAGATGATGGATTCGCGGGTGCTGTCCGCGAGGGTGGTCGGGCAGGCGATCGGGGCGGCTGCGCGGCCGCCGAGGGTGTGGCTCCAGGCGAGCACGGCCACCATCTACGCCCACACCTACGGCCCGGCGAACGACGAGCGCGGGGTTATCGGCGGGACTGAGGACGGCGTGCCCGACTACTGGGGCTACAGCGTCGAGATCGCCCGGAACTGGGAGCGGGAGCAGGCCGAGGCGTCGACGCCGGGGACGCGGAAGGTCGCGATGCGCTCGGCGATGGTGATGAGTCCGGACCGGGGCGGGGTCTTCGACTACTTGGCGTGGATGGCGCGGCTGGGGCTCGGCGGGCCGGTGGCCGGGGGCCGGCAGTACGTCTCGTGGATCCACGACCGGGATTTCGTCCGGGCCGTGGAGTTCTTGACGGCCGACGAGGATCTGGAGGGGGCGGTCAACCTCGCCGCTCCGGGACCGCTGCCGCAGCGGGAGTTCATGCGGACACTGCGGCGGGCGTGGGGGATGCCGCTCGGGTTGCCGGCGACCCGGGGGATGGCCGCGATCGGGGCGCTCGTGCTGAGGTCCGACACCGAGCTGCTGCTCAAGAGCCGGAGAGTGGTTTCCGGACGCCTGGCGGAGGCCGGGTTCGGGTTCGATTTCCCGGGCTGGGACGGTGCCGCGCGGGATCTGGTGGCGAGGCGGAGGTCTCAGGCGGCCTGAGGTTCTGGTCGGGCCCCGGACCTCACCGATCGCTCCACGACCACTCCACCACCAGCTCGTCCTGCGTCGCGAACCGCACCAGGTGCCGCGCCACCACGTCCCGCACCGCCGCCAGCCGCTCCTCGTCCTCGGCCCGGACCGTCAGCACCAGCACGCCCGGCCCGGTGGCCAGGTCGCAGCGGCCGGAGCTGAAGGTCAGCGAGCCGGACGCGCCGTCGGCGGACTGCTCGGAGTCGACCTGGCGGCCGAGGTGGGAGACCAGCTGTTTCAGATAGCGCTCGGGACGGTCGGTCTTCACGTTCGCCATGGACTCGATCATGGTGCCATTATCCCGGCCGTCCCGCCGCGCGGCTCTGGTGGCGTCAGCCGTCTGCGCTACCCGTGGCTGCTTGGCGCAGCTCGCCGCTGCCCCTTGCTGCTCGCCCGCTGCTCCTCGCTGCTCCCTGCTACTCCCCGCTGCTCCCTGCTACTCCTCGGTCGACTCCGGCGTCCCCTCGGGAGCCGCCGCCACCCGGTCGTCGACCGCGCGCCGGCGCCGTGTCACGTCGCTCAGCGCGGGCGGCGTCCAGCCGCCGTTCTCCCACACCAGCTCGGTGCCCGGGGGCACGATCTCGTCGATGCGGTCCAGCGCCGCGTCGTCCAGGACCAGGTCCTGGCCGGCCAGGGAGGACTCCAGCTGGTCCATGGTGCGCGGGCCCAGGATCACCGACGTCACGGCCGGGTGCGCCAGCGGGAAGGCCGTGGCCAGCTGCGGCAAGGAGACGCCCAGGTCGTCGGCGAGCTTCACCAGCTCCTCCACCGCGTCGTACTTCGCGGCGTGCTTGGGGAGCGCGGGGTCGAAGCGTTCGCGGGCCAGGGCCGCGCGGCCGGAGGAGAAGTCGACCTCCTGTCCGCGGCGGAACTTGCCGCTGAGGAAGCCCCAGGCCAGCGGGCTCCAGGTCAGCACGCCCATGTTCAGCCGCTGGGCGGTCGGCAGCACCGACTTCTCGATGCCGCGGGCCAGGATCGAATAGGGCGGCTGCTCGGTGCGGAACTTCATCAGGCCGCGGCGCTCGGCCACGTGCCAGGCCTCGACCACGTCCTCGACCGGGAAGGTCGAGGAGCCGAAGGCGCGGATCTTGCCGGCGCGGACCAGGTCGGTCAGGACGCCGAGGGTCTCCTCGATGTCGGTCGCCGGGTCCGGGCGGTGGATCTGGTAGAGGTCGATCCAGTCGGTCTGCAGGCGCCGGAGGCTGTCCTCGACCGCGCGGACTATGTAGCGGCGGGAGTTGCCGCCGTGGTTGCGTTTGTCGTCCAGGGCGAAGTGCACCTTAGTGGCCAGCACGATGTCGTCGCGCCGGCCCTTCAGCGCCTTGCCGACGATCTCCTCGGACTCGCCGGTGGAGTACATGTCGGCGGTGTCCACGAAATTGACACCCGCGTCGAGCGCGGCATGGATGATCCGTTCGCTGTCGGCGTGGTCGGGGTTGCCGATCTTGCCGAACATCATGGTGCCCAGTGCGTAGGTGCTGACCTCGATGCCCGTGGCACCGAGAACCCGGTAGTGCATCGTCATACCGGCGACGGTACGACCTGGAGTCGACTCCAGGTCAACCTCGGCGAACCGTCGACCTCGGCAAGTCGTCGACCTCGGCAAGGCGTCAGCCTCGGCGACCCGCCAAGCCCGCCGACCCCGTCAGCCTCGGGCCGGCGCGCCGGAACCCCGGCGCGCGCCCGCGTTCAGGACTTGACCGCGCTGCCGCCCAGCCACTGGTTCCAGCTCTCCTGCCAGTCGCCGTAGCCGTTGCCCGGGGCCACGCTCTTGGGCGAGTTCACCACCTGCACCAGGTCGCCGGGCAGGGTGTTGCCGAACAGCCACGCGGCCCGCTCCATCGACAGGCCGACGCAGCCGTGGCTGACGTTGGCGTAGCCCTGCGAGCCCACCGACCACGGGGCGGCGTGGATGTACGTGCCCGAATACGTCAGGTGGATCGCGTAGCGGACGTCGGGGATGTCGTACTCGTTGCCGAAGCCGACGGTGGAGGACTGCATGTGCACCGAGGAGGCCTTGTCGATCACCGCCATGGTGCCGCCCCAGGTGTCGGCGCCGGGCTTGCCGCCGGTCACCGGGAAGGAGTTGACCTGCTTGTCGTCCTGGTAGACGGTCATCCGGTGCTTGGTCAGGTCCACCAGCGAGAGCTGCTTGCGGCCCACGGTGAAGCCGAAGGAGGTGTCGCCGCCGCCGTACTTGCCGTCGCCGGCCGGCACGCCGTCGAGCTCCAGCGACACCCGGACCTTGGTGCCGGCCTTCCAGTAGCTCTCCGGGCGCCAGTCCAGGCGGGCGTCCGACAGCCAGCTCCAGTGCCCGGGCTGCGGCGGGTCGGTGACCACGCGCAGGGACTTCTCCACCGCCGCGCGGTCGGTGACCGGGTGCGTGAACTGCACCAGGATCGGCATGCCGACGCCGACCAGGTCGCCGTTCTGCGGCGCGGTCGCGGCGAACTTCAGCTGCTTGTCGGCGGTCGGCGCGAAGGTGGTGAAGGAGGAGGTCCGCGACACCTGGTTGCCGTCGACGGCCACGCCGGTGGCGGTCAGGGTGTAGCGGGTGCGGGTCTTCAGGTGCGAGTCGGCGGTCCACTCGGTGCCCTCGGGGTTCAGCGTCCCGGGCACCGCCGCGCCGTCCGGCCCGGCCAGCAGCACGGCGGCCAGCTTCTCGCCGGACTGCGCCGTGACGCTCACCGGCACCTCGGTGCGGATGTTGGTGGAGCCGTCGCTGGGCACGCTGGTCAGCGGGATCGGCGTGGCCACCGGCTCGACGGCGGCCCGGGCCGGGCCGGCGGGTCCCGCGGCCGCGGTCAGGGAACCGCCGACCAGGGTGACGACGGCGGCGGCGCCGAGCGTCAGCCGGGGTTGGCGGAACTGTCGGGGCTGGCGCGGGGGCGTCCCGGTGCGCACTCTGGGCTTCCTCAGGTTCGTGGCGGTGGCGGATGAGCGTCGCATAGTGGTGTATGTGCGCTGCTTCCTCCGTATATATGCGGAACGATGCTCCGATCGATGGAAGGCGCGCTGAGTTGTCCCCCATTGGTTTGAACGGCGATTCGGCCGGAGGCGGATCGGCGGCCGGGTCGCCGGCCGGACCGGGCTCCGTCCGGCGGCCGGTTGGAGGCGGGCAGCGGGAAGGTGATTTCATGCCGGGGTGAGTGATTTCGCGGGAGGACCGATCCCCGGCGCCCTGTCCTGGACGCCGGATCTGAGCGCCGCCGACCGGGAGACCGTGTGGCATCCCTACGCGCCGATGCCCTCGGTGGTCGAACCGTTCCCGGTCGTCGGGGCGGACGGCGTGCGGATCCGGCTGGCCGACGGCCGCGAACTCGTCGACGGCATGGCCTCGTGGTGGTCGGCGATCCACGGCTACCGGAACCCGGTGCTCGACCAGGCGGTGCGCGACCAGCTCGACACCATGGCGCACGTCATGTTCGGCGGGCTCACGCACGCCCCCGGCGTGCTGCTGGCGCGGCGGCTGGCCGCGATGGCGCCGGAGGGGATCGAGCATGTCTTCTTCGCCGACTCCGGCTCGGTCTCGGTCGAGGTCGCGATCAAGATGTGCCTCCAGTACCAGCGCTCGCAGGGCCACTCCGGCCGGACCCGCCTGCTCACCGTGCGCGGCGGCTACCACGGCGACACCTTCGGCGCGATGGCCGTGACCGACCCGGCCGGCAGCATGCACCAGCTGTGGGCCGACGTCCTGCCCGGGCACGTGTTCGCCGACCGCCCGCCGGCCGTCTGCACCGAGGAGTACGCCGACCACCTGCGCCGCCTGGCCGCCGAGCATGCCGACACGCTGGCCGCGGTGATCGTCGAACCGGTGGTGCAGGGCGCCGGCGGCATGCTGTTCTACGACCCCGAAGTGCTCCGGGTGCTGCGCGCCGTCTGCGACGAGCACGGTCTGCTGCTGGTCTTCGACGAGATCGCCACCGGCTTCGGCCGGACCGGCGAGCTGTTCGCCGCCGCGCACGCCGGTGTCAGCCCCGACATCATGACCGTCGGCAAAGCCCTGACCGGCGGCTACCTGACCCTGGCCGCCGCGCTGTGCACGGCCCGGGTCGCCCACGGCATCTCCAGCGGCGAGGCCCCGGTGCTGATGCACGGGCCCACGTTCATGGCCAACCCGCTGGCCTGCGCCGTCGCCTATGCCTCCACCGGCCTGCTGCTGGACGGCGCCTGGCGGGAAAACGTCGCCGGGATCGCCAAGCTGCTCACCGAGCACCTGGAGCCGGCCCGGGAGCTGCCCGGCGTCGCCGACGTCCGGGTGCTGGGCGCCATCGGCGTCGTGGAGATGGCTGAGCCCACCGACATGCGCACCGCCACGAAGGCCGCCATGGACCTCGGTGTCTGGATCCGGCCCTTCGGCAAGCTGCTGTACGTCATGCCGCCCTACATCACTCCGGAGGAGGACGTCGTGCGGATCGCCGAGGCGTTGGTCGCCGCGGCGCGGGTCTCGGGGCGGCCGTAGGCCGGGTCGGCTCGGAGCGTTCTGGAGCGGTCCGGAGCGTTCTGGAGCGATCCGGAACGGTCCGGAACGGGGTCGGATCAACCCTGGAACAACCTCAGGCCAACCTCAGATCCCGCCCTTGATCATCGCCCCGCCGTCGACCACCAGCACCTCGCCGGTGATCCACGACGCCAGGTCGCTGGCCAGGAACAACGCCGCGTTGGCGATGTCCTGCGGATCGCCGAGGCGCTCCAGGGCCCACGGATACTTCGCGTCCGGAGCGGCGCCCTCCCACAGCGACCGCGCGAACTCGGTCTTGACCAGGCCCGGCGCGATCGCGTTGACCCGCACCGCCGGCGCCAGCTCCCCGGCCAGGTGCTTGGTCTGGTGGATCAGCGCGGCCTTGGTCATGCCGTACACGCCCAGAGGGTCGTTGAACTGGAGGCCGCTGACCGAGGACAGGTTGATCACGCAGCCGCCGGGGTGCGCCGTGTCCGGCCCCATCGCCTGCCCCCACGCCTCCTGCGTCCACACCAGCGGGCCGCGCAGGTTCACCTCGACGGTCTTGTCGAACCGGGGCACGTCCACGCCCACGACGTTGCCGAAGTGCGGGTTCGTCGCGGCGTTGTTCACCAGGATGTCCAGCGTGCCGAAGGTGTCGACGGCCAGCGCCACCGCGTCCCGCGCCGCCTGCGGGTCCCCGGCGTGCGCCGCGAACGGCACCACCTCGGCCCCCGGCACGCGGCTCCGGATCTCCTCCGCCGACCGCTCCAGGCCCTCGATCTTCCGGGACGTGATCACCACCCGCGCCCCGCACTCCGCGTAGGTCGCCGCGATCGCCTGCCCGATGCCCCGGGAGCCGCCGGTGACCAGGGCGACCTTGCCGTCCAGTCGGATGTCCACTGCCTTGCTCCTTCGGGGCTGGGGAAGGTGGGGAGCGGCGGAAAATCGCCCTTCCGCGAGTGAACGATAAGCCATACCTTTCGAAGGGTGACAGACCCTGCTGCTCCCGCTTTGGTGGGCCTCGACCTGATTGCGGTCGCTGAGTACCTGGATGTGCACCTCGGCGATCACGCGCCCGACCTGAAGGTGCGGGGACCGCTGTCGGCGACGCTGATCGCCGGCGGCCTGTCCAATCTGACGTACGAACTGCGCGACGCCGAGGGTCGGGCGCTGATTCTGCGGCGGCCGCCGTTGGGGCATGTGCTGCCGACGGCGCACGATATGCGGCGGGAGTTCCGGGTTGTCTCGGCGCTCGCCGGTACGGCTGTGCCGGTGGCGCGCGCCTACCTGCTGTGCGAGGACCCGGACGTGATCGGCGCGCCGTTCTACCTGATGGAGAAGGCCGACGGGGTGGTGCTGCGGACGCGGGCGCAGTGCGCCGCGCTGACGCCTGCGCAGGCGCGCGCGGTGAGCGAGAGCCTGGTGGACGTGCTGGCCGGGCTGCACGGCGTGGACCCGGAGGCGGTGGGGCTGGCGGACTTCGGGCGTCCCGAGGGGTATCTGCACCGGCAGCTCGATCGGTGGGACCGCCAGTACGCGGCGTCCCAGAGCCGGGAGATCCGCGGGCTGTTCGAGCTCGGCGACGGCCTGCGGGCCGCGGTGCCGGTGACGCAGCGCTCGGCGGTCCTGCACGGCGACTTCCGGCTCGACAACGTGATGATGCGGTTCGGGGCGGACGCGATCGGCGTGGCCGCGGTGTTCGACTGGGAGATGTCCACGCTCGGCGATCCGCTGGCCGATCTGGGGCTGCTGCTGACGTACTGGGAGGACCCGGGGCATCCGGCGAAGGGCATCCTTTCGGCCAGCGGCGGCCTGACCAACCACGAGGGGTTCCTGGCCGGCCGCGAGGTCGTCGACCGGTACCAGGCCGCGACCGGCCTGATCGTCGACGACCTCGACTGGTATGTCGCTTTCAGCCATTACAAGCTGGCGGTCGTCCTGGAGGGCATCCACTACCGCCATGAGCACGGGCTGACCCTCGGGGAGGGGTTCGAGCGGGCCGGAGCCGCGGTCCCGGCCCTGGTCGAGGGCGGGCGGCGGTATCTGGACCGGACGCGCTGAGCGCGGTGGGAACCGCCCCACGCTGTGGGGAACGGAGGAGCCCGGAGCCCGACCGGGCCCCTCCGGAGTGGGGCGGTTCAGATTACTGCTTCCGAACCTTCTCCCGGCGTCAGTTGACGAACGTCTTCAGGGAGGACTGCGTGGTGTCGGTGATCGGGGCGATGCCGCCGCTGAACGTCCCGGTCGTCGGGCACAGGCTGGACCCGCTGATCTTGGAGACGGCCTGCGAGGTGAAGGTGACGCCGTTGGTGGTGTTGGACAGCGCGCCGTCGATCTCGTTGGTGCCGGTGACGCCGAAGTCGCAGACCACGTTGGTGAGCAGGATGGTCTTCATCGTGACCTTCTCGTCCAGGTTGGTCACGTGCAGCGTCGGGCTGGCGCCGTCGGTGACCTTGCCGTTGGCCGTGCCGTTGATCTCGACGCTGACCACGCTGGTGGTGCCGGAGATGGTGGTGGTGCAGTTCGCGGCGTCGGCGTGCAGCTGGGTGATGCTCTCGGTGGCGCTGGTGCCGACCGCGCCGTTGGTGGAGTCGGTGGCGGTGAACTTCCCGCTGGTGCAGGTGATCTTGCCCGAGCTGGTGGTGAACACGAAGTTGCTGGAGATCGGGCCGGTGAGGACGTCGCCGACGTTGACGTTGGTGGCGCCGCTGCCGGCGGCGCCGACGGTCAGGACACCGCCGGTGCTGGCCGAGGCCTGCCCGGCGACGGTGAGGACCAGGCCGCAGGCGGCGGTGGCGGCGGTGGCGGCGAGGGTGCGCTTGCGCATGATGGCGGGACTCACTTCCGTGTGGCGTTGATGGCGGTGGTCAGGTCGCTGACGCTGGTGTCGACGGCGATGGCGGCGCCGACGCCGGTGAGCGTCACGGTGTTGTGCCCGGGTGCCGAGGGCACGCCGAACAGCGAGTTCACGATCCAGTCGGCGGAGTCCAGGATTCCGCAGCCGTGCGCCCCCGGTACCGACAGCGCGTTGTCGACCAAGGTCGCGCCGGCGAAGTCGATGACCGAGGCGCCGTACCCGTTCGGGTCGGCGGTGATCGCGATGCTGCCGGGATCGCCGGTGGCCGGCCGGTTGGGCGGCGGCGGGCTGGTGGTGCCGGCCGTCGGGCTGAGCACGATCGGGCTGCTGGTGGAGCCGACGTAGCAGTTCAGCCCCAGGAACGCGTTGAGCAGGTGCAGCTTGATCGGCAGTTTGAACAGCGGGTAGTTCTCGCCGGCGGACAGCGGCGCGAACGCGGTGACCGGCCCGGCGGGCTCGATCAGCACGATGGCGCTGGTGACACCGGGCCAGAAGTTGGCCAGGCCCGGGATGGGCACGTTCAGCGGGCTGGCGGACAGCTCGGTGCCGTCGGTCGGGGTCGCCGTGGAGAACAGCGCGGCGGTGGTCTCGTCCGGGAAGGTCACCGTCGGCCCGTCGGCCGCCCAGTACATGCCGAACTTCACCGTCATCGGTGAGGAGAAATTCACCTTGGTGCTACCCACGGTGAATCCTCCACCACCTATGGTGGCCACGACGCAGCCCACCACGGCGTTGTTCGGGTTCTGCAGCTGCGGGCTCGCGACCGGGCAGGTGCCCATGCCGGCGTACGGGCCCGATGGTTGCGGTGTGCTCGCCGCCGCGGGCGACGCGGCGACCGCCACCAGGGCGAACGCCGCCGCGGCGGCAGCCGCGGCCCGGTGTTTGAGCCGGTGGAACAGGCTTGCAGCAGCCATGTTCACGCTCCCTCGTCAACGGGGATGTCAGATGTGCGAAGGTGGCGTCGAGGAGGACGCCGGTGATGGTGCGGGTGTAGTGATCACGCAGCGATACCGGCCGGTAACAAAACTCGTGGGAGTTGTAACTCCGCAGGGTTCGTCAGTCAACCCTCAGGGGGTGGAGATGTCCGTACCGCCCGCCCGTCTCCCACCACCACCCATGGAGGAGACATTGCACGTCACTGGTCTGATTACCGCCTTGGCCACGCTTCCCGGCGCACGTGACGCCCGTGATCCGCAGCGCGCCATCAAACGCGGGCCGAGCCGGGTGCCGCGCGAGCAGGTGGCCGCGACGCAACGCGACCGGCTCTACGACGGTCTGGTCCGAACTGTGGCCGAACACGGCTACGCGAACGCTTCGGTCAGCGATATCTGCCGGGCCTCCGGCGTGACGCGGCCGGCGTTCTACGAGCACTTCGAGAGCAAACAGGGCGCCTTCCTGGCCGCCTACCGGCACGGGACCGATGTGCTGTTCGCCATGCTGCGCAACGCTTTCGCGGCTTCGGTGGCCGAGGGGCGCGAAGTCGCGGGACGCGAGACAGAGGGCTGCGAAGTCGAGGATCGCGAAGCCGACGGCTGCGGCGCCGGGGACCTGGAGTCGGGGGACTGCCTGCGGGGCTGGACCCGCGCCACGCGCTCGGTGCTGGCCGTCCTGCTGGACGTGCTGGCCAGCGTCCCGGCCTTCGCCACGGCGGCGATCGTGGAGATCGACGCGGTCGGCCCCGAGGGGCGGCGGGCGCGGGCCGAGCGGCTGCGCGACTTCGAGGCCTTCTTCGCTGTGGCCCCGGCCACGCCGGCCGGGGTGGACCGGGACGAACTGGTCGGCAGCGTGGTGTCCGGGGCCTACGGCACGCTCTACCGGTACATCGCCGACGGCCGGATCGCCGAGCTGCCCGGGCTGCTGCCGGCGCTGGTCTACTTCGTGGTCGCGCCGTTCGCCGGACCGCGGGCCGCCGCCCGGGCCGCGGCCGAGGCGGCCGCCGGATCCGGGGCCGGAGATCATCAGCGTTCTGTCGCACCCTGTGTCCCGGCGCAGGCCGAGGCCGGTGTCGGCGCGGCGGGTGCCAAGGACTGAATCAGGGGGCGAATAGTTGCCCATTCAAAACCCGGGGAGTATGTTACCGGTCGGTCACCTTATGCAGTGTGATCCAGTTCACAGTACCCACCCATCCGTACGCCCCGGCGCCGGAAGCGGTCGTGGACCAAGGCGCCGAGCGTTGAAGAACGCCTGGTGACAGGATCGAAAGGAGCCGTATGGCGACGAAACCCGCAAGGGCCGAGGGCAAGGTGCGCTTCCGGCGCGCCGCCGTGCCGGGCCTGGTCGCGCTGGGCACCACCGGCGCGCTGGTCTTCCTCACCGCACAGGGCGCGCTCGGCGTGCAGTTCGCGATCTCCGGGATGCCGTTCGACGTGACCGCGTCCAGCCTGCACGGCGAGGGGTTCCAGCAGTACGGCGGGCTGGACCAGACCGCTGACGGCAGCCCGAACCTGCAGGACGAGAACGGCCAGCAGCTGGTGTTCGTGTCGGTCATCCGGAAGGCGGAGATCCACAGCCTGTGCCAGAGCGTCAACCTGGTCGGCACCAACCTGCTGATCAAGGCCGGCGGCGGCAGCAAGCCGGTCGAGGCCACCAACCTGGTGCTGGACTCGGACTCGCTGACCGGCGACCAGGCCGACTTCCAGAACATCAACATCGGCGAGGACGCCAGCCAGCTGCACCAGGTACCCAAGCTGGCCGGTCCGCTCGGCGTGTTCGGCCAGGAGGCCGACGTCGTCGACATCACCAACGTGCGCCAGCACAACTGGGCCGCCACCGCCGCCACGTTCCAACTGCCGAACCTGAGCATGACCTTCTCCAGCGACGGCTGCTGAACGTGACAGAGCACGAAGAAGGCGCACCCGGCGCCGCGGCGACCGCGTACCCCGCGGGCCCCGGCCGGCGCGGGGTGCGCCGGCCCTTCCGCCACTGGCGCCGCACCCGCCCCTTCTGGGGCGGCCTCCTGGTCCTGCTCGGCGGCGGCGAGATGCTGTCCCTGTTCTACGTGCCCTGGAAAGTGGTCCTCCACATGGGCCTGTACGGCATCTCCGGCTACCTGGTGCCGATCCTCCTGATCATCCTGGGCCTCAGCCTGATCTTCGACCCCGCACACCGCACCTTCTACTCGATCCTGTCACTGCTCTTTTCAGTAGCCAGCTGGATGACCTCCAACCTCGGCGGCTTCATGATCGGCATGATCCTCGCAATGGTCGGCGCCTCCCTGGCCTTCGGCTGGAGCGAACTCCCGGAGGCTGAGCAGCCTGCTGCTTGGCGCTACGAGGGGGAGGGGGAGGGGGACGGGGGCGGACGTGGTGGCTACGGCGGGTATGGCGAGTACGGCGGCTACGGCAACCATGGTGGCCACGGAGACAATGGAGACAATGGAGATACCGGTGGCCACGGCACGATGACCGGCCACCTGCCGCTTGTGTGACCTGGGCGCGGTGCCCGACTCCGCGCGCCTGAGGGAGGGGCCACCTGGACATGGGCGTCTCCGCGCCGACTGTGGCTCCGCGCGCGCCCACAGGACTGGGTCGGCTCAGAGCGAGCGGGCTCTGAGCCGACCCGCCGGGTGGGGGTGGAGTGAGGCGGGGTGGAGTGAGGCGGAGCGGGGAGAGGCAGAGGTGGATGCGGTGGTTGAGTCTTGGGGGCACGCGCCGGGTGGTGTGGAGCTGAGTGAGGTGGGGAGTGGGGTAGGGGGGAGGTTGGCTTGGGGCGGGCGCTGCGTTGGGGGTTGGTTCTGGGGATGTGTGAGGGGTTTGTCTTGGGTCGGTTGAAGGTTGTTGGTTGAAGATCAAGATCAAAGTCAAAAGCTGGGTAAGGCAGGCGCCTCCGGCGAGGGCCTCTGATCCCTCGGAGAACTGGCGCTAGTCCATAGGGGGGTCCTGCTAGTCCCTGCGCTGGCGGTTTGTGGGGTGGGGGTTTGTTCCCCTCGCTCACGTCGGCAGCCCTACGGGTACAGCACCGCCGCCCAGGTATCAAGTCCATGCCGGAACCTTGTTGTTCTAGCGCTGCGGTTGGGTGTGCATGAACTTGACACCTGGTCGGCGGTACTGTAGGCAAAGCCCTGCCGACGTGACCGAGGAGAACAAACCAAAACCCCAGGGAGAGGACTGAAGGATCCGGGGGCAGAGGGCGGCCACTTCAGCCATCCGGCCGCCGGTAAGGCAAACCTTCGGCCACCCGATGAGGTATGCCTTCGGCCAACCCGGCGAGGCAAACCTTCGGCCACCCGGTGGGCAGGTCTTCGGCCACTCGGCGAGGCAGTTCTTTGGGGCGCCGGTGCTGGCGGTCTTCGGCCCCTGCTTTGCTTTGAACCTTCCCGGCGGCCGTAGTCAGCGAGGCGCCCAGCCCCCTACCCCGTGATTGGCAGCTCTCTGCCTGGGTTTTTGGTTTGTTCTCCTCGGTCACGTCGGCAGGGCTTTGCCTACAGTACCGCCGACAGGGCTTCTGCGTTCTCGTCTGGTGGTACGAGTTTGTCGGCCTGGGGCGTGGCCGGTGTGATTTTCGCAGAGTCTTGATGAAAGCGGGCACGGACCCTGATGATCGAGGTTCTCGAAGCCATACGA
>NZ_BAAAQN010000038.1:0-120310 GCF_039531695.1 Catenulispora yoronensis | reverse complement strand
GGACGTCCTCCGCCAAGCCCGCGACCACGGCCTGGTCACCAAATCCAACCTGATCCTGGGCATGGGCGAGGAACGCGAAGAAATCTCCCAAGCCCTCACCGACCTGCGCCAAGCCGGCTGCGACCTGGTCACCATCACCCAATACCTGCGGCCCTCACCCCGCCACCACCCGGTGATGCGCTGGGTCAAGCCGGAGGAGTTCGTCGAACTCGCCGAGGAAGCGCGAGAGCTCGGCTTCGGCGTCATGTCCGGACCCCTGGTGCGCTCCTCCTACCGCGCCGGACGGCTGTACCAGGAGGCGATCGAGGCGCGTGCCGCGGCCGCCGCCGCGGCGGTGCCGGCGTAGCGGTGCCCGGCATCGCTGAGCAAGCGTAGCGATTCACGCGGCAAGCCTCAGGAAGCTGAGACGAACGGCCCCGGTCACAGCGACCGGGGCCGTTTCGTATGGCGGCGCGGGAATGCGGAGTATTGCGTATCGCGTTACCACGATTTGACCCTCCGGCGCTAGACCTGTAACAAAGATTGCTGATAGTGGCAGCGGTGAGCCGTCGACCGCGCTGCATATCGCGTCACCGGTGGTTCCCGCACCGCGTCCCCGTCCGCCCCTGCCCCAGGTCGAGGTATTCCGCCCTATGAGCTCCGCTGCGTCCTCCGTCCGGTCCATGCTCCTGACCCTAGAGCGCCGCGTGCTCAGCGGCGGCCAGCAGCGCGCTATCGCCAACGCTCGCGCGGCCGTGCTGGAGGCCCAGGAGCGCGCCGCGGTGCGGGCTGCCGCGCACGAGTCGCTCACCAGGTTGGGCGCCGGAGCCGAGTAACCGCCGAACTGGTTTACCACCAGGCGCGGGCACCACGTATCCTGCGTGCCATGGCACGCGAAACCACGACGAACACCCCCGCCGGCGGGGACGCCCCCAAGAAGGGCCGGATCAAGCAGATCCGCGAGGTCTACTCGATGACCCGCAAGGAGGATCCCAAGCTCCCGCTGGTACTGGCCGCCTGGGGCCTGGGCGCCCTGGTGATCTTCGTGGGCCTGGGCTTCCTGCTCGACTCGCCGGTGTTCTACGGGATCTTCGGGATCCCGGTGGCCGTGCTGGCCATGATGATCATCTTCGGGCGCCGGGCCCAGCGCGCGGCCTACTCCTCGATCAAGGACCAGGCCGGGGCCGCCGCCTCCGTGCTGGACACGCTGCGCCGGGGCTGGGACGTCACCCCGGGCGTGCGGTTCAACCGGCAGCAGGACATGATCCACCGGGTGCTGGGGCGGCCCGGCATCATCCTGGTCGGCGAGGGCAACCCGAACCGGCTCAAGGCGCTGTTCACCGAGGAGCGGCGGCACCTGACCCGGCTGTTCGGCCCGGACGTGCCGCTGGTGGCCGAGGACATCATCGCCGGGGACGGCGAGGGCATGGTCCCGCTGGGGCAGCTGAACAAGACGGTGATGCGGCTCAAGCCCGCCGCCGGGAAGTCGTACCTGCGGCCGGCGCAGGTCCAGACGTACCAGAACCGGCTCAAGGCGGTCGGCCCGAACATGCCGATCCCGAAGGGGCCGATGCCGCGTAACGGGAAGATGCCGCGCGGCCAGATCCGCTGAATGCCGCAATACGGTCGTGCGTTCGATGTAATCGGTACGAAACGCCGCAGAGTGTGCTTGGTTGACATACGGCCCGTGACCGGGATGGTCGCGGGCCGTCTCGTTGCGCTGGTGGGGCGCGGAGCTGCTGCTGCCGACCCGTTCGAGCGGCCCGGTGGGCAATTCGCCTGACAAGCCCATCGGACGGCCCAACGGACAGCCCGTCGGACAGCCCATCGGATAGCCCGCCGAACGACCCGCCGAACGCCCCCGGCCAGCCTCAGCGCGTGGTGACGATCATCGTCCTGGCCACCCGGTCGTGCAGGCCGCGGCCGTCGGCGTCCCAGATCACCGCCGGGATGAACAGGAACAGCAGTACGGTCCGCATTCCGACGGCGTAGAGCGAGGCCTTTCCGCCCTGATCGGAGCCGACGCGCAGGCCGAGCGCGGCCATGCCCAGGGTGGAGCCGCTGATCCCCAGGCCCACCAGGTACATCACGGCCAACAGGCTCAACGCGGCGAACTGGCCGGTCCGGAGCAGGCGGTCGCCGACCAGCAGGTAGGCCATGCCGTAGGCGAGGGCCCAGTCGACAAGCACGGCGGCCAGCCGACGGCCGACGGTGGCCATCGAGCCGGGGCCGGACTGCGGCAGACCGAGGCGCCGGCCGTAGTAATCGGGCGAGGACGAGGTCATGGCCCCCACGGTACCCCGGGCGGGTTCCGGACCCGCCACCGCCGTCGGGCTGTGGCCTGTCGACAGGGGAGGGTCGCGGCGGAGGGGGTAGGTTGGAAAGTGCCGGGGCTCCGTGTAACACGCCGGAAACAAAAGGGACACGGCCGGGAAACCGCCCTGTCCTACGGTCACAGGAGTGCCCGTTGGGTCCCGGCCCGCAGGTGAGCCTTCGGCAGGCGCGCCGAGCGGCCGGTGAGAAGCGTACTCAAAGGAGTAGTTGATGTTCTCGAACGCCGACGAGGTACTGAAGTACCTCAAGGACAACGACGTGAAAAGCGTCGATGTTAGGTTCTGCGACCTGCCCGGCGTGATGCAGCACTTCACGGTCCCGGTCGAGTCGTTCGACGCCGACGTCTTCACCACCGGGCTGGCTTTCGACGGCTCCTCGATCCGCGGCTTCCAGGCCATCCACGAGTCCGACATGCAGCTGCTGCCGGACGTCACCACCGCGCGCCTGGACCCGTTCCGCGCCGAGAAGACCCTCAACATCAACTTCTTCATCCACGACCCGCTGACCGGTGAGGCGTACTCCCGCGACCCGCGCAACGTGGCCAAGAAGGCCGAGGCCTACCTCAAGGGCTCCGGCATCGCCGACACCTGCTACTTCGGCCCCGAGGCCGAGTTCTACGTCTTCGACGACGTCCGCTTCACCTCCGGCTCGCAGGAGAGCTACTACCACATCGACGCCGAGGCCGCGTTCTGGAACACCGGGCGCGCCGAGGAGGGCGGCAACCGCGGGTACAAGCCGCGGGTCAAGGGCGGCTACTTCCCGGTGGCCCCGAACGACCACTACGCGGACCTGCGGGCCGTGATGAGCCGCACCCTGATCGACTCCGGCCTCGTCGTGGAGCGCCAGCACCACGAGGTCGGCTCGGCGGGCCAGGCGGAGATCAACTACCGCTTCAACACCCTGCTGGCCGCCGCCGACGACCTGATGCTGTTCAAGTACATCATCAAGAACGTCGCCTGGAACGCCGGCAAGACCGCCACCTTCATGCCGAAGCCGGTGTTCGGCGACAACGGCTCGGGCATGCACTGCCACCAGAGCCTGTGGAAGGACGGCGCGCCGCTGTTCTACGACGAGGTCGGCTACGCGGGCCTGTCGGACACCGCGCGGCACTACATCGGCGGCATCCTGAAGCACGCGCCGTCGCTGCTGGCCTTCACCAACCCGACGGTGAACAGCTACCGCCGCCTGGTGCCGGGCTACGAGGCCCCGGTGAACCTGGTCTACTCCCAGCGCAACCGCTCGGCGTGCATCCGCATCCCGATCACCGGCTCGAACCCGAAGGCCAAGCGCATCGAGTTCCGCTGCCCGGACCCGTCCTCGAACCCGTACCTGGCCTTCTCGGCGATGCTGCTGGCCGGCCTGGACGGCGTGAAGAACAAGATCGAGCCGCTGGCCCCGGTCGACAAGGACCTGTACGAGCTCCCGCCGGACGAGCACGCCTCGATCCCGCAGGTCCCGTCCTCGCTCCCGGCCGTGCTCGACGCCCTGGAGGCGGACCACGGCTACCTGCTCGAGGGCGGCGTGTTCACCCAGGACCTGATCGAGACCTGGATCTCGTACAAGCGCGAGCGCGAGGTGGACCCGGTCCGTCTGCGTCCGACGCCGCACGAGTTCGAGCTGTACTTCGACATCTAAAAACGCTTGGGGTGGCAGCCTGCGCCGCAGGCGCGTAAACGGTTGCCGACCTGGGATGAAGGTGTTGGGCTTTTTCGGTTGATCATGGGTGTTTTCGAGCCTCATGTGGGCCCGATGATCTTTATCTAGCAGTTGCAGGACGCTGATTCAAAGTGGGCCCGCAAGTTCTCCGGAGCTTGCGGGCCCACTGCCGTTGGCGAACGCGTCCGGCTCGACCGACGGACTGTGGGGCAGACCGGTTCGATGCGCCGACTGGGTGAAGAAGCACATCGACGAGACACTTTCACGGGCTGCAGCCGGACTTGAAGGAGTGACATCGTGACTCGCGCGCCTTCCTTCGTCACCCCAAAGGGCAACAGCACATGCTTGCGAACATAACCGTATCCGCTCGGGACGTCCCCTAGCACAGTCGACCAACCTCACGCCACCCACAGCCACGACTTCGGCGAAATTCTGCCGTCAAGGCTGATCCGCAGATCAGAGGTACGTTCCCCGGGCCAAAACCGATCTATGGTCATTCTCGGGCGATCCGCTTCTGACTCTGCTCCCCAAGGACAAGGGCACAGAGAGGACGCCAGGTTGGGCCGTCCCCGAACCATCACCCCTCCGCGCGAAGCGATTCTGCAAAGGATCCCCGAGCGTCTGTGGACCCACAAGGAAACCGCCGCGTTCCTCCGGCTCTCCGAGCAGAGCCTCCACTACATGAACTACGTCGGCAACGGTCCGCGGTCATACCGCGTCGGCCGCTACCGACGGTACGACCCCACCGACGTGATGCTCTGGCTCGAATCAAAAGCATCGCGGCCTCGCTGAAAGGCGGTTTACGTGCCTGAACCGTACGACCGCTGGCACAAGACGCACCCGAAACCAGGAGAGAAGACCTGCGCAGAGCATGACAAGGTGCCCAGCTCCAAACACGGCAGGGGCACGCGGTGGGCCGCACGGTGGCGCGATACCGACGGCGAACAGCAAGAAGCCTTGTTCGACAAGCGAGCCGACGCCGTCAGGCTGCTCAACAAGGTTGCCGAAGCAATCGACAGGGGCATATACATCGCCCCTCGTAACGGACTGATCCCACTGGAGGACGTCGCCCAGCGGTGGCTTGCGAGCCGAAACTTCAAGTCTCCCCGCACCTACGCCCAGTACGAGTCCCGAATCGACAACCACATCATCGACGTCATCGGAAAGCTGCGCCTGTGCGACATCAAGCCGTCCACGGTCGTCGCATGGATCAACGACCGCCGAGCATGCAGGCTCGACGAAACGACGATCGGCCTGCTCCTGGCGCATCTATCGGCGATCTTGGAGTCGGCCCTAGACGACGAACCGATCCCGAGGAATCCCTGCCGGGCAAAGTCCGTCCGTGACGTCAAGCCCAAGCGGTCGAAGCGTCCGGCCCGAAAGGCTCCGCTCAGCGGCGCGCAGTTGGAAGCGGTCCGAGAAAACCTGCCCGACCGCTACAAGGGGCTCGTGAACGTGACCCGCGGCCTCGGCATGCGTCAAGGTGAACTCTTCGCCTTCTGGTCCGGACGACATCGACTGGACCAGAAGGATGGTCCATGTTCAACGGCAGATCGCTTGGGATCGGGGAACGATGGTCTTCGCCCCGCCGAAGTGCAGCGACCTCGAGGGGGAACGCGACCGCTTCATCCCGGCAGCAGACGCGGTCTTGTTCGCCGTCATGGCCCACGCCGATGCCTACCCACCCGCCGAGATCACGCTGCCCTGGATGACTCGCGACGGCGAGCCGTACACCAGGGTTCTGTTCTTCACCTCACGCGAAGGCAAACCACTGAACAAGAACTACATCAACTGGGTGTGGAAGGGAGCTCGCGAGCTGGCCGGGATCATCAAAGCAACCAACGACAAGCCCATCGGCCGAGGCCGCAAGTGGGAGCAGTGCCGGGACAAGATGATGCATGCCGGCCGCCACGACTACGCGACACAGCGCCTCGGCGAAGGCATGGACATCTTCGCTCTCCGTCAGACTGGGCCACGCCGACCCGGCTTACACACTCCGCAAATACACCCACGAGCCGGAAACGGACTACGAGATGGAACGACGCCGTATCGACGAAACGCTTCGTGCCACGAGGGCCCAGCCTACTAATGTCGACGTGCCCCGATCCTACGGCCCGGATTGGCACTATTTAGCTATCCAAACTTGATCAGCGGAGGCCTCCAAGTATCGCTGGCGGGATGCAGCGATAAGAGCCGAATCGGGACCGACACCGGGGTGTACGTCGGTCCCGATCACGCTGACTTGCTGCTTGCCGTGCGTGGATTCGAGCCCTCGGAGGGAGACCGCCAAGATGGGCACGGCGCCAACCAGCACGGGAACACACAGCTACTGCTCACCGGCACCGTCTTCCTGTGACGAACCCTTGTCCTGTGGACAAGTTGCCGAGCCAGCTCGAACACCGACGCCGGATCGGCAGGCGATCCGGCGTCGGTGACAGGCCTCAACAGCCTTCACGAGCTCGCGGCGACCGTGGTCGCCGCGAGACTCGTCAGCTGATCTCGTTCCAGCGGCTGACCCCGAGTTCCTCATCGACGGCCCGCGCCTCCGTCAACAGCGTGCGCAGGCCCTCTGCCGCTTCCTGGAACCCTCGGGTCACCCTCCTGTCCACCCAGACGAGTCCGTTCTCGTCAACGATCGGCGCCGTCTTGAACTCCTGCCACGCCGACCGGAAGCGGGCGGTGTGGCGGTCGAGCTCGTCGGCGATCCGCACCCACTCGGCCCGCTCCAGGACACCGCCCTTGGTGCAGGCGAGAATGTGGTTGATCTCGCAGTAGGCGGCTATCACTTCTCCCATCAGGGCGCACTGCTTCCCCGTCACGTTTTCGTGCGAGAGGATCTCTGCGCCCATCCTCGAGAGCTCGATCCAGCCCATTCCTTTCACCGCCATGGTCTGCCGTGCCCTCCCCTCGTCACTCCCGGTACCGAACCGAGCGCTTCATTTCAGTCGTCCCCTGGCTGCCGTCTGCGCCGGGCCCGAATTCCGTTGCACCGCCCGCGTTCAGCACGTCGGCGCAGTAGGTGAGACAACTGTTGTCCTCCCTGTTCCAAGGCCGCATGTACTTGGGATTCATCCCGTGCTGTTGACGGTCCATGTATTCCATGGCGGCTTCGGGGTCTGGGAGGGTGGTGCTGTAATCGGGGGCCCCCATGGGAGCCTCATCGAGGATATCCGGGGCGTTGACCTTGATCGCGTCCTCTGGGCCCTGCGCGTCCGGGGGCAAGATCCATTTGGGCCAGGCATGCCCCACCACCCTACGCCCGTTCGCTGTGACCGTGATGGTCGCATGGCCGTGCTGCCAATAGACCTTCGCGTTCGGTTCCTCGGGCGTGATGTCGGGCGCCGGTGCCGGGTTCGCTCCAGGCTCCGCGGCCTTCTCCGGCCCCTGCTCCTCGGCGCGGCCGCGGCCACCGCCGCCCGAGGTCATCGCCCCGCTCACCATGTTGACGCCCTCGGCCGCGATCGCTGTCGCGGTCAAGGCCGCCGCCGTGCTGCAGGTGGCGGCACAGGTCGCGGCTGCCGCGTTCACCCCACCGACCGCCAGCGCCATGGCCGGCGAGGCGCCGGCGATCGTCGCGGTCGTCGCGGCTTCCGCGGCCGCAGTGGCGGCGACGGTACCGGTCACGGACACCGCCTCGGCGGCGGCCGCCATGGCGGGCAGCACCACCGGCGCCGCGACGACGGCCACGGCGACCACCGCCACGACCACCGCGACCGTGGCCACCGCCTTCCAGTGCTTGCTCCACCACGACAGACCGCTCGGATCGGAGTACACGACCGGGTTGTCGGAGGCGTAGGTGTAGGCCGGCAGGGACTGCGGAAGGTCGAAGTCGACCTTCGGGTCCGGGCTGATGAACATCCCGAGCGTGGCGTCGTACTTGCGGGCGCCGATGTCGGTCAGCCCGGTCGCCGCCTCGACCGGCTTGTCCAGGAATCCGTGGGTGTCCGGCCACGCGCCGCCGGCCGTCGCCCCGCGGGTGTTGCCGTAGGGGTCGAAGGAGCGGCGGGTCAGCGCGAGGGTCGCGGCGTTGATCGCCACCTGCTGGGTCGCGTGGGCGTCGCCCATCAGGTAGACCGTGCCGGCCGTGGTGCCGTCGGACTCGCCGACCACGGTTCCGCCGAGCGTGTACTGACGCTTGGCCGTGATGACGCCCGCGCTGGTCCGCGTGACCTCCTCACCCGGCAGGTACAGCGTGGTGGAGGTGGGATCACGCCGGATCAGCTGGTTGCCGTCGGCGTCGTTGACGAACGCCGCGAGCGTGGCCCCGGTCCCGTCGGTGACGGAGGCCAGCCGCTCCTCCGGATCCCAGGTCAGGTTCTGGCTGCCGGAAGGCAGCGACCGGGTCTTGGTGTTCCCCGCGCTGTCGTAGGTGTAGCCGGTCGTCCTGGTCGTGGCGCCGCTGGTCGCGGTGCCCGCGAGCCGGTGCGAGCCGGCCGGGCTGGTGTAGGTGTACGCAGTCGTGGTGTCGCCGGTCGGCGCGCCCGGCAGGGCGTGCTGCACCTGGCTGGACCGGGTGCCGTCGGGATTGAACTGCCACGTGGTCCAGTACGGGTTCGGGCCGCCGATGTTGCCGCCGGTAGCCGCGTTGTTCGGGGCGCCGGCGCACTTGTCGGTGGCGGTCCACGCCGCGCCGAGGCGGCCGAGCGCGTCGTAGGTGAAGCACTGGTCGTCGACCGGCGCGGTGCCGGCCGGGCCCTGGGTGTCGGTCATCTCAGTGATCTGACCGGACTGGTTGTAGGCGTAGACCGTGTCGTCCACCTGCGCCGTGGTCCGCTGAGCGGTCACGTTGGCGTCGCGCACCTTCAGAGTCCGCGCGTCGTACGTGAACTGCTGCCAGGCGTTGTTGGTCGAACCACCGTAGGTGATCACGCCGGGCAGGTCGTAGCCGGACAGCTTCTGCGAGGCGGTGACCAGCCCGCTGACCTTGATCGGGTTGCCGAACCCGTCGTAGGTGTTGGTGATGGTCTCGCCCGGCATGCCGGTCACCGACGCCGGGGTGATCGTCGTCAGCAGGCCGGTGGTGCTGTAGCCGAACCGGGTCGTCCAGTTCTTGTTCAGGCCGGTCTCGGCGGCCGGGATGGTGGTGAGCTGGCCGGTCGGGTCGCCCTGGCCGTCGAAGCCGGTGACGCCGGTGGTGTAGTTGCCGCCGGAGGTGTACCGGGTCTGGCTGGTCAATTTGCCGGCCTGCAGGCTGTCCCACAGCCACGAGGCGAGCTTGGTGCCGGCGGTGGACCCGGAGTACTCGGCGGTCTTGCGGCCCATCACGTCGTACGCGTACGCCAGGGTCTGGCCGTTGGCGTCGGTGCTCGACACAAGCTCGCCGCCGTTGTCGTACCGGTTGGTGACGGTGCCGGCGTCCGGGTCGGTCACCGACAGCTTGTTGCCGACCAGGTCGAGCGTGACGCTCCAGGTCGCCCCGGCCGAGACGGTCTTGGTCCGGCGGTCCAGCGCGTCGTAGGTGTAGGTCGTCGGCTGGAAGGTCCCGCCGCTGACGACGCTGCCGGCGACTGTCGGGGCCGCCGTGTACTGGTCGAGTTCAACGGTGTTTCCGTGGGCGTCGGTGACCGTCGTCGCGGTGGTGCCGCCGGCAGGCGGGATCACCGTGGTGCGATCGCCGCCGTAGACGGTGGTCGTGGTGCCGTCCTGCGCGCCGTTCTTCCACGAGACCTCCTGCAGCGGGCGGCCGGAACCGTCGAAGGTCGTGGTGGTCCGGGCGTCGACCGCCGAGACCGCCACCTGCTGCACCGTGTTCGACGGCAGGACGCTGATCAGATAGTGGTCGTTGGTCGCGACCGCCCAGCCGTGGCCGTCATAGAAGGTGTCGGAGACCTTCGATCCGCCGTTCTCGGAGGCGGTCTGCGTCTGGACCTCGCGACCGAGAGCGTCCGACAGCCTCACATCGGTGACGTAGTTCGTTCCGCTCCCGTAGTCGACGAGCGTGTTGGTGGTGACCGTCTCCGGCCCGCTGTTCTGCAACAAGTAGGCGTAGGTCACGTTCGGCGTGACCAGCCCCTGTGTCCGGCCCGGTTTCCACACCTGCGTGAGCCGGCCCAGGGCGTCGTAGGTGGCCGAGGTGACGTGGCCGGCGATGCTGGTCAGCGATGCGGTGGTGCCGCGGTCGGGGTTGACGACCGACGTCGTGGCCTGGTTCGCCGGGTTGGTCACGACGGTCTGGGTGAGCAGGCCGCCGTCGGCCGGGGTGTAGGCGGTGGTGATGACGTGCCCGAGGGTGTCCGTGTTCGTCAGGACGCGGCCGGACGCGTCATAGGTCTGCGTCCCCTTCGTCAGGAACGCGGGCGCCTGGCCGTTGCTGTTGTTCAGAACATCCGTGCGAGTCGCGTCGCCGACACCGGTCAGCTGACCCGGCGTCGTCGAGCCGTCGTAGTAGGTGCGGGTGTCCGACAGGACATTCGTCTGGGCCGTGCCGGCCGGCGGGCAGGCCTGCTGGCTGGCGATGACCTCAGAGGTGTGTTCGCGGATCCAGCTGCCGGTGTTGTCGGCGTAGGCGGTGGTGGTGCACACCTCCGGGACGCCGTCGCCGGTGGCGTCGGCCGACGTCAAGCGGCCCGTGGTGTCGTAGGTGTTCACCGTGGTGACGGTCCGGACGCCGCCGGCCGCCTTGTCGGTGAGCGCGCGGGTCTGGGCCGTGCGCACCAGGTCGGCGGTCTGCGCGGGCAGGCCGGTCCGGTTCCGGGTCGCCGTGGTGGCCACGACGGTCGGGGTGGTGAGGGTGGCCGAGAGTTCGGGGCCGCCGTCGCCGTTGAAGACCTGCGACTCGTACTCGACACCGGCGAACCGGTTGTCGTCGGGCGTGGTCTCGCCGAGCGTGTTCGTCACGCTCGCCGTTCGGGTGCCGCTGTTCGGCAGCGTGTCGCCGTTCATCCCGCGGAAGAAGTACGAGGCGGACTTCGTCAGGCTTTCGCCGTTGACCGGGTCACCGGCCTTGACGTCCACCTCGCCGTAGCCGCGGAACTGCCCGTAGGTGCGCTCCGTCGGCTTCACGACCTCGTTGTCGTCAAAGTGCCAGGCAGCGTCGCCGACGTAGTTGTAGAAGGTTTTCTTCTTCGGGGTCAGCGCCTTCGGGTCCGCTTCGTCGACCTCGGTGACCACGTACTTGTCGAACCAGTCGAAGATCGGGGTCTTGAAGCCCGGCGGCTGCCAGTAGACCGGCATACACTGCGTGCCGTTGGTGGAGGCGTCCGCGGGGATCGTCGTCTTCGAACACCCGGTGCTGTAGGTGACGGAGATCGTGTCACCGGTCTCCAGGTGCAGGTTGGTCATCCGCCAGTGCAGCATCGGCGGCAGGCTCTGGTAGCCGGGCACCCGGTTGGGGAGCAGCTGGCCCTCGGTCCACACCTGCGGCATCGAGATCGAGGCGCCGGTGGCGTCGTAGCCGGTGCGGGTGATGGAGTTCAGCCACAGCGCCGGGTCGCCGCCGTTGGGGAACGAGTGCCCGAGGTCGTAGGAGTCGACCTTCACGTAGTTCGTGCCGTTCCAGTACTGCGTGGTGATGTTCGACAGCATCTTGCGCGACCAGAAGGTCGGCGCGTGGATGTTGCAGGTGGCACCGGACGCGCAGTTCTGGTCGATCGGCACGTCCGGCCAGGATGCCGAGTTGGCCGAGGTGAACTGCGAGTCGTCACAGGTGTTGCCGGCCGGCGTCCCGGGGATGCAGCGTTCTGCGACGTTGAACACGACCTGCTCCGGGACGGTGGCGCCGTAGACCGTGCCGTTCTCGTCGCGGATGCCGTAGTCGATGCGGTTCAGCCAGCCGTTGCGGGTGTAGGCGACGCCGGTGGTGCCGTTGTTCTGGCCGTAGTAGTTCGTCTCCGGCGTGTAGTAGTACATCGCCACGTTGCCGTGCGGGTCCTCGACGTAGTCGAGGTTCCAGCGCCAGGCCTGAGTGCAGACCGACGAGGAGAAACCGGCGGCGTTGTGGCAGGGGTCGCCGGAATGGGCGCCGAAGACCGGCTCGGTCCAGGTGGAGTTCGTCGTGCCCTGATTGGTGAACCCGGGGCCGGAGGTGCGGCCGAAGAAGTATTGCGTACCGGAGGTCGTGGTGACCTTCCAGTACTCCCCGCCCTGCGCGCCGTTGGCGGCGCCGGTGAGGTGCTCGACCCGGGAGCCGTCGTCCGCCTTGAGCCGGACCTGGCCGGACGTGGAGTCCCACACCAGCGCGTTGGAGGCGCCGTTCAGGTTCAGCGTGAGGATCTGGCCGGCCCAGCACTGGTCAGAGGTCTGCGACGCGGTCGGCAGGTCGGTGAAGTTCGAGCAGGTGTTGTAGGTGCGCTCGATGTAGCCAGGACTGTAGTCCCAGCCCTCGCCCACCCACGAAGGCTGGTTGTTGGTGGTCGCGGTCCGGCCGTCGACGCTCGCGGCGTCGTAGGACAGCGCGATCTTCGGCGCCGATCCGGCCGCCGCCGGCGGCACGGTGATCGGGTAGGTCCACGAGAAGTCGCCGCTGGAGCCGCCGGCGGTCCACGTACCCGAAGGGCCGAGCGAGGTCGCCGTGAAGTCGCCGTTGGCGCCCGAGGTGCCGGACGTGGCCGCGAGGACCACCGGCGCGGCCGCGGTCATGGCGGCCGCGCTCCGGGAGAAGGCAGCCGGCTTCGCGATGACGGCGCCCGTGCCGTCGGTCGCAGTGCCCTCATCGGTGCCGTCGACGGTGCCACCGGCGACGGACGCGGTCGGCAGCGTGACGTCGGCGGTCAGCGTCCGTGTGCCGGGGTCGTTGTGGCTCGACGCGATCGGCGTCTGCACCTGGCAGGCCGGCAGGTCCGGTGTAGTGAGCACGCAGGCGGGCAGCTGCACCAGGCGCAGCCGCGAACCGAAGTCGGGGCCGCCGGCGTTGCGGAAGGCCGAGTAGTCCAGGTCCGCGGTCACCTCGCCGCCGGCGGAGGTCAGCGTGAACACCACACCGCTGACGCCGGCCCGGGTCGCGGCGGCCCGGTCCCACATCCGGACGTGCACGGCTGTCGGTGCCGGTCCGGTCGGTGCCGGTCCGTCGGCCGCCGCGGCGGCCCGGTTCCCACCGGAGGTGCGCAAGCTCAGCGGGAGCGAGGAAGCCTTCTGTGACTCGACGACGTTCGCAGCGCTCGTGGTCAGCGCGGATGTGGTCCCGGCTCGGCTGGCACCCGACGGGGCGCCGGAGACGGCGACGTCGGCGGAGGCCGCGGCCGGCCAGGACGAGTCCGGCCGCGGTCCGGTGTCCATGGGGCGCGTCGGCGCCTCGGGCTTTAACGGGAACGGATGCGCCGGGATCCGGTGGTCCGCGACGCCGCGCGGCTTCGTCCCGGCCGCCGCCGCGGCCCAGTGGCCCGGCCCGTTCACACTCACGGCGGCCGCTGAGGCCGCCGTAAGTATCGCCAGGGATCGTCCGATCCGAGACGTCGAGAATCTTCGTGTGCTGATCAACCCCGTGCCACCCCTACCCGAATTCGTGACGCACCCCCTTTGAGGGTGCTGATGACGCAGCATCAAGCCGTAGTACGTTAACCGAGGCACCAGCCCTTACGAAAGAGTCGATCATCAGAGGCCTTGTCCACCCCCGAATCCGATGCTGGGTAACGGCTTTCCGGCCACGTCCCGGTCAAGCGCCATGGGTCCGGCGTTCACTTTGACAGCCGTCTGTTGATCGTCACCGACGCCGAGAGCTACCGTGATCGCTCATGCCGGATCACG
The DNA here is from genome assembly GCF_039531695.1 of Catenulispora yoronensis. Lineage (NCBI taxonomy): Bacteria > Bacillati > Actinomycetota > Actinomycetes > Catenulisporales > Catenulisporaceae > Catenulispora > Catenulispora yoronensis. The sequence continues at coordinate 106,660 of NZ_BAAAQN010000038.1, read as the reverse complement.
CCCGGCGGGGGGCGAGTTCGGTAGTACGGGTGTGGATCACCGGCGCCCGCCCCCCGAAGTCATCTTGTTTCGGGAGCGAGAATGAGACACACGAAAGGCGCCGGTGCGCTGCGGCGCTCGGTGCGATGGCGACGGCTCACGCTGAGCCTGGCCGCGGCCGCCGCCGCCGTCGCGTTGGCGACGCCGGCCCAGTCCGCACAGGCGGCGACCGGTAAGCCCACCGCCGCGCCGAGCGGCAAGCAGGACGGCAAGCAGGACAGCAAGCCGGCCGCCGGGTCTGCGGAGGGGCCCGGGGGGCAGAAGACAGACTCGAAGGCGGACGCGAAGGCGAAGGACGCGGCACAGCGGAGCCAGGATTCCGCGGCCGCGCAGGCGAAGGCGACCGGTAAGCCGGTGGAGGTCGCGGCGCTGACCTCGGAGACGCTCAAGGTCGTCGCCAACCCGAACGGGACGTTCACCGCGACCAGCGACGCGCATCCGGTCCGGGTGAAGAAGGGCGGCGCCTGGACGACGATCGACACCACGCTGGCGAAGAACGCCGATGGCGGCTACTCGCCCAAGGCCTCGCTGGCCGGGGTCAGTTTCTCCGCCGGCGGTACCGGCCCCGCGGTGACCATGCAGGCCCCGGACGGCAAGTCGTCGATCTCCGTCACGTTCCCGATGCCGTTGCCCGCGCCGAGGATATCCGGCAACGCCGCGGTGTACCCGGACGTGCTCCCCGGCGTCGATCTGCGGCTGGCCGCCAGCGGCGACGCCTACACCGAGGTGCTGGTCGTCCATGACGCGCAGGCCGCGGCCAACCCGGCGCTGGCGGCGCTGCGCACCCACACCCATGCCAAGGGCCTGACACTGAAGCAGGCCGGCGACCACGGCCTGTCCGGCGTGGACAAGGACGGCAAGGAACTGCTGCACGCACCGCAGCCGACCATGTGGGACTCGGCGAACGGCCCCAGCGGCCCGGCACCGACCGCCGACGACGCCGGCTCCGGAGTCGTGACCGTGCTGCCCACGACGGTCACGCCGACCGCCGCGGCGCAGCAGCGGGCCGCGACCACCGCTCCCGGCGCGCCGGCGGCGGACGAGAGCGACGCGGACGTCACGCTCACCCCGCCGTCCGACGCGCTCACCGGCGGCAAGGTCGTCTACCCGCTGTTCATCGACCCCTGGTTCAGCTACGGCCGGCAGAACTGGCTCAACGTGAGCAACCGGGGCGCGGCGAACTGGAACCCGAACGACGTGGCCCGGGTCGGGCTGTGCGACTTCGGCGGGGCGAACCCGTGTCCGTACCCGTATGCGACCTGGCGCGCGTACTTCGCGATGGACACACACTTTTTGACCATGGGCAACGGCACGCACGCGACCGTCAGCTCGGCGGACTTCTACATCACGCAGACGTGGAACGGCGCGAACGGCTGCACACCCACCCCGGTCGACCTGTACAGTTCCGGCGGCATCTGGAACGGCGCCACCTGGCCCGGCCCGATCCAGTCGTACGTTGACGAGAAGTCCTCCGGCGGCGGCAACGGCTGCGGTTCGCAGGGCCTGGACTTCAACGCCCAGTCCGTCGCGCAGTCCGCGGCCAACTACGGCTGGTCCACCTCGACCTTCGCCCTGCGCTCGCCGAACGAGTCCGACGACCACCAGTGGAAGAAGTTCGACAACGGCGCCTCGCTGGCCGTCACCTACGCGTACCCGCCGAACCAGGCGTACAACTGGGGCCTGTCGCACGCGGTGACCTGCAACGGCACGACGTACACCTCAGACGGCTGGCCGGCGTTCTCCGCCTACGGCTCCGACAACAACCCGCAGCCGCTGAACGTGAACCTGTGGTTCGAGATGTACGCCGGCGGCGACGACAACGCGACCAACCGCCTTTCCTGGAACACCTCCGGCGTCACCGTGGCCTCCGGCAACGCGGGGAGTTGGACCGAGAACTACGGCGACCTGGGCGCGGGCAAGAACTGGCAGTTCCGGGTCAACACCGACAACGGGACCGGCCTGTGGGGCGGGTGGACCGGCTGGTACCGGTTCACCAGCATGCACGAGGACCTGTCGGGGCTGCAGCCGCCGATCAGCTCCTTCGACTTCCCGAAGGACCAGTACGGCAACGCGCAGTGGGGCGCGCCGCAGGGCTACGGCCAGCTGAGCATCGGCAACGGCGGCAACGGCAACATCGTCGGCTACGCCTACGCCTTCGACTCCGGCGGCGCGGTCAACTCGATCACCATCCCGGACTGCGGCTACCAGAGCGCGCTGGGCGCCACCGGCATCGTGGCCGACGCCGGCGGGGCGGCCGCGCTGCCCATCCCATCCTCGCTGGCCCCGGGGCATCACACGGTGTATGTCAAGGGCTTCGACGCCGCGCACAACATGACTGGCATCGGCTCCTACGAGTTCCTGGTGTCCCCCGCGTACGGGGTCTCCGCGCTCGCGCACACACCGGTCACCGGCAGCGTGACCAACCCCTTCCTCGGGCGCTGCCTGGACGACCAGAATCGGAGCCTGGCCGACAGCGCCGTCGTCGACCTCTACACCTGCAACGGCTCACCGGCCCAGACCTGGACGCTCACCGCCGACGGCTCCCTGACCACCGGCGACCCGGCCAGCGGGATCTACTGCCTGGACGCCTACAACAACGGGACAGCCAACGGCACCAAGATCCAGCTGTTCACCTGCAACGGCGGCGCCAACCAGAAGTGGCGGCCGCAGCGGGACGCGAACAACAACTGGCAACTGGTCAACCCGGTCTCCGGGCGCTGCCTGGACGACCCGTGGGCCTCGACTACCGTCACCTCCCAGTTCCAGCTCTACGACTGCAACTCGACCTTCGCCCAGACCTGGTCGATCGACCTGAACCCGAACCGCCTCAACGGTCCGAACCTCGTGGCTGCCGCGACCTCGGTCGGCGGGCAGACGGCGACCGCGGTCGGAGCCCCCAACCCGGACGTTCAGAAGAACCTCACCAGCGGGCCCGTGCCCTTCGCCGGCAACCAGCAGCTGATCTGGTGGGGCACCGGCGCGGACTCGGCGACCCAGCACGTCACACTGACGATCCCATTCACCACGCCGATCGAGGCCGACTACGCCCTTGGCGTGAAGCTGACGAAGGCCACCGACTACGGGCAGCTGACGTTCAGTGTCGACGGCACGCCATTGACACCGGCGGCCCTGCCGAACGGGGTCTTCGACGGCTTCACAGCCTCCTGCTGCACTGCGCAATACGTCCCGCTGGGTGGTATGCACCTGGGGGCCGCAGCCCCGCACCAGCTGACCATCACGGTGGTGGGGCGCAACCTCGCGAACACCGCGGCGAGCCCGAAGGGGTTCGGTCTCGGCCTGGACTTCCTCCAGGCCTCGCCGGTCAACAACGTCGTGACGTCCAGCTTCGCCGCGGCGATGAACAACCACGGCATCAGCGATGACACGGCGGCCTCGACCGCGAACCTGGACTACGCCTACGCACCGGCCGCGACCGACGCCGGGACCACCGGCACCGGGCGCGCGCTGTCCGGCCCGGCGCTGGCCGCGGCCGGCATCGGCGCGGGCACCTCGTTGACGCTGGACGGCATCAACTTCACGATGCCGACCCCGAACAATCTGGGCAACGACAACACCGTCGCCCTCGGACAGACCGTCACCCTGGACCCGGCCCAGCAGATCAAGGCCAACGCCATCGGCCTGCTGGTCGCCTCGACCTGTGGGGCGGTGCCGCAGTCCGGCGCGACGATCCAGTACCTCGGTGGGCTCACCTCCCCGCCGCCGGTCACGCCGTCGGTGGAGAGCTGGACGGACGGGGCGACGAGCACGGCGGCGTATCTGCCGTCGTACTACGACCTCCCGGGCGGCATCAAGAGCACCTCGGCGGCACGCGTCTACCTGATGGTGCTGCCGGCCAACCCGATGGCCCCGCTGGCCTCGGTCACGCTTCCGTATTTCGGCACGAGCATGACGCCGGGCTCGTGCCCGAACGCCCTGCACGTGCTGGCGATCGGTGTGCGGCCGCAGGCCACCGGCAACGGTGTGAACTGGCTCGGGTCGTGGGCCGCGGTCCCGGACGGCGGCACGGCGCTGCCGGCCGGCGGCGGCACCACCGGCCAGACCCTGCGTGAGGTGGTCCACCCGACCTTCCTCGGCACCGGAACGACGGCCAACCCGGTCCAGACCCGGATCAAGCTGAGCAACCGGTTCGGCACGGGCCCGTTGGTGATCGGCGGTGCCAGCGTCGCCGCGCAGACGACGGCGGGGTCCGCGGCCACCGGGCCGGCGTCCGCGCTGAAATTCGGCGGCCAGGCCGGCATCACCATCGCGCCCGGCGCGGAGGCGTACAGCGACCCGCTGCCCCTTCCGGACACGAGCACCGGCAACGGAAACCTCGTCGTGAACGTGTTCCTGGCGACCGCCGGGGCCACGGTCGCGACCCACACCGGGGCGACGAATCCCGGCTACCTGGCCGCCGGGAACCAGACCGCTGAGACCGCCGGCAGCGCGGCCACCTGGGCGACTCCGCTGAACGCCTGGTACATCGTCTCCGGGGTCGACATCACCAGTACGGCGAACAACCAGGCCACCGTCGCGGTCCTGGGCGACCAGAACACCGCGAAGGGCGCACCGGCCACCTGGGTCGACGACCTGCCAGCCGCGAACAACACCGCGGGCGGGGTCCCGCAGGGCTTCGTCAACGTCTCCAGCGGCAACCCGGCCAAGCCGGCCACCGCGGCGGGCACGGCGAACTCCCTGAACCAGCGCCTGGCCGGTTGGTGGCGGCTGGCCGACGGCGGCGGGACCACGGCCGTGGACCAGCTCGGTGTCAGCAATCTGACCATGACCGGGGCCGGCTGGAACGGCGTCGATCACCCGACGACGACCACCGGATCGGCCACGTTCAACGGCACCGGGTCCTACGGCGTCGCCGGCACCGGCGCGGTGATCGACACGTCGCAGAGCTTCACGCTGGCGGCGTGGGCGAAGCTGGGCAGCCAGTACCCGGCCGGCAACCGGGAGGTGCTCGCCGTCGAGGGCACGACCACCTCCTCGGCGATGGTCGGCTTCAACGGTGACGCCAAGACGTGGTGGGTGTCCATGCCCTCCGCGGACGCCACAAACCCCGGCGGCACGACCGTCACCGCCCCGGCCAACAGCGCGCAGCTCAACGCCTGGACCCACCTGGCGGCGGTCTACGACGCCGGAACCAAGACGGTGAAGCTGTACGTCAACGGCCTGCTCGTCGCCTCCCGCTCGGCGACCGGGTTCAAGGCGACCGGTCCGCTGACCATCGGGCGCTCGATCTGGAACGGCAACCAGACCGACTACTGGAACGGCGGCATCGCCGACGCACAGGTGTTCCAGCAAGCGCTGAGCGCCGCGGAGGTAACCGTGGTGGCCAACGGGTCCGGCGCGGACGGCCAGAGCGGCGCCGCGCTCAACGCGGGCGTGCTGAGCGAGCCCAACATCGAGACCGCGATCGTCGCCCTGGGGGCCAACGACGTCCTGCACGGCGACACCGCCGCGGTCATCGAGGGCAACCTTCAGTCCTTGATCAGCGACCTGAAGTACGGCATCGCGCAGTACCAGGCGCCGAACGGCAGCGCGGTGGTCAACGTGGTGGTGGCGACGATCCCGCCGCTGGGCCTGGCTCCCGGCAGCGCGAAGGAGCAGGTACGCGAGCAGTTCAACAACGACGTCGTCGCGAACTCGACCAACTGGGGGGCGGCGAGCTACATCGACCCGGCCACCGCGGTCGCAACCTCGGGGACTGCCACAGCGGTCAAGGCGGCCGATCTGACGAACGGCAGCCCGAACGCACAGTACTACCTCGACATCGCCACGGACGCGGCCCAGAAGGAGTACTACTCGTGGGGCGCCAACGCATATAACCCGTCCTCGGTGACGGCGGCGCTGAACGTGCACCCGACGGGCACCGCCAAGCTCGCCATGGTCGCCGACGCGTCGACGTCTACCGTGGCCGCCGGCAACACCCTGTCCAACTACACGTTCGACTTCGGTGACGGCAGCGCGCCGGTGTCGCAAGCGACTGCGACCGCGACGCATGCCTACGCCAAGGCCGGGCGATACCCGGTGAAGGTCACGGTGACCAGCTCACCGGCCGGAGCCACCAGCACGAAAACGACCTACGTCACGGTCGCGGCCAAGCTGCACGACTTCAACGGCACCGGCACCGACGGCGCGATGGCGCTGTACAACTACGGCAACGGCACGAGCGGGGCGTTCGCCTTCGACTCGACCAACGGCACCTCGTTCAACGTCAACCCGAAGGTGATCCCCAACGACCCGACCCTGGACTGGACCAAGGCCCAGCTGGTGACCGGTGACTTCACCGGCCACGGCAAGGCCGACATCGGCGTCTTCTACGACACCGGCAACTGCACCGCGGCCTTCTACGTGTACCCGTCGCTAGGCGGCGACTCCTTCGGTCCCCGCCAGACCTTCTGGGCACAGACCAACGCCGGCTGGTTCTGCTGGGCCGACTCGAAGGCGGCCGCGGCCGACCTGAACGGCGACGGCATCACCGACCTGGCGGCGCTGTACAACTACGGCACGAACGACACCGGGTTGTTCGCGTTCTACTCCAACGGGACGACCTTCACCACCACCGACCGGCAGTGGGTGAACACCCAGCTCGACTGGAACCACGCCCAACTGCTGGCCGGCGACTTCGCCAGCACCGGGATGGCGAGCGTCGCCCTGGTCTACGACTACGGCAACGACGACACCGGCATCGAGGTGTTCGCGGCGAACAGCAACAACACCATCAGCTCGACGCAGCAGGAGTGGTGGCGCTCGGGCGCCGGCAACTGGCGCTGGAGCCAAAGCAAGTTCGCCGTCGGCGACTTCAACGGCGACGGCATGACGGACCTCGCGGCGCTGTACGACTACGGAACGAGCGTGGGCCTGTGGACGATCTACTCCACCGGCACCAGCTTCAACTCGGTCCTGCAGCACCGCGAGTGGCTCACCACCGCAATGAGCTGGTCGACGGCGGACATCACCACCGGCGACTACAACCACGACGGGAAGTCCGACGTCGGTGTCTACATGGACAAGGGCGCCGGAAACGTGGGGTACGAGGTGTGGACGTCGAACGGCGCCGCCTTCGGGGGCCAGCAGGAGTGGTGGCAGGCCGTCAACTACAACTGGAACTGGGCCAACGTGAAGATCACGTGATCTGAGCAGCGCTTAGTACCGAACCCGTGGGGCCGCTTCGTGCGGCCCCACGGGCGTTTTTCGCGGACGTCGTCGTACGGCCGGAGGCTACCGCCCTGCGGGGTTCAAGAACTCGGCCAGCGCACTGAGCAGCGCTGCGGTCCGGTAGGGCATCCTCGAGCGGCTTTGCCACGTGTGATCTACCTCGTTTTCAGCCGGGGCCTCGCTTGCTGGTTGGCGATCCCGAGGAAAGAAACGCCCACCTTCGCTGAGACTAGAAACCCGACCTAGGTGTCCTACTTCGTGGACATGTGGGGTGCTTTGAACTTTCCGGACAGATCGTAATGTAAGGTCTGTTTCGGAAGGTGAGGCAGTACAGGTGGCTAAGGGTTACAGGCACTTCACGCAGGAGTTCAAGGACTCGGCGGTACGTGAGGTGGTGGAGCGGTCCCGGCGGGTCGACGAGGTGGCGAACCAGGTCGGGATCTATGAGGGCACGCTGCGGCGCTGGGTGAGGGCGTGGCGTGAGCAGTACGGGGACGAGCGCGTCGAGGCGGCCGGTGATGGGCCGGCCGGCCCGGCGGCGGCGGATCTGGCCGCCCGGGTGGCGGAGTTGGAGAAGGAGAACCGGCGCCTGCGCGAGCGTGAGCAGATCCTGAAAAAAGCGGCGGCCTTCTTCGCGCAGGATCACCTGTAGCCCGCTACGAGTTCATCGATGCGGAGAAGGCCAACCACGCCATCGACTTGCTGTGCGCGGTCATGGAGGTTTCACGCTCGGGCTTCTACCACTGGCGGTCGCGCCCGCTGTCGGCCACGGCCGAGCGCCGCCAAGAGCTGAGCGTTCTGATATATGAGGCGTTCCATGTCGCCGGTGACGGCACTTACGGCTATCGGCGGGTGCATGCGCATCTGGCGCGCCTGGGGATTGAATGCTCGGCGGAACTGGTTCGGCAGATCATGCGGGATATGGTGAGCCGGACATCCGGGCGCTGGAAAGCACGGCGTCCTCGTCTGTCCCCACCGCGTGGAGGTCAGCCGCAGCCACCAAGGACTCCGCTGGCTTCTACGCCGTCCGTCCCAATCGCGTGGCAACTGAGCCCAACTCGGCCGTCGACGTTCCCCTATAGGTCAGACCCGCCAGACTAGCGACAGACGAGTGTTCGCTATCCGGCGCCTGAGCCCCTCACCGAACCCGACCCTGCACATTGGCGCCAGCGTCACAAGATCCTGATCGATGCGCCAACCGATGTGGGCCCAAAGTGGGCCGATTCGACTCGCTAGACTCTCCACCGCAGGTCAGAGGTTTGCATGTACTTTACTTCGACATCTAAAAACGCTTAAGCAGAGATTGACCGTAGTGGGCCCGCGAGTTCTCTGAGAGCTCGCGGGCCCGCTGCTGTTTTGGGAAAGGTCGCGTCGGGGTTGTGTCAGCTGCCGGTGCGCAGGGCTGGGCCGCCGCAGGGGACGTTCTGGACGACGGGGAAGCCGCGGAGGGTGCCCCATTCGGAGGTTGAGCCGTCGCAGAAGACGGTGATCTGGCCCACGATCTGGGTGCGGGAGACGTTGGTGTAGTACGTGGTCACGCACTCGCTGTTGAGGCGGCAGGTGGACACGGCTTGGGCCGGGGCTGTGGGTAGGGCGGTTAGTGTGCCCCCGACGAGGGCGGCGACGACGGTGAGACGGCGGATCACGGGTGCCTCCGGGGCGGGTGGGGGCGGACGGTGGGGTGGGGATTACGAATCAGAGTACTGGCTTGTTTGGCAAGCGTCGATGACTTCTGGCCAGGGCTTATGCCGCCTTCGTGGCGGGGTTCTGGGCTCGCAGGCTGAGATCGCTGAGGCGAGTGGGGGCGCAGCGGCATTCAGTCGATGTCGAGGATTGCCTTGCCGGTGAGGGTGCGGCTGGTCAGGGCTTTGGCGGCTTCGGCTACTTGGTTCCAGGAGCCGTGCCAGCCGATTGTGGGCTTGAGGCGGCCGGCGTCGAGCAGGTCCAGCAGGACCTGCAGTTGCTTGGCTCGGTCGTTCAGGCCTTCGCCGTTGTAGACCGAGGTCAGCGATATCGGGTGGCGGTGGCCGAGGGTGGAGCCTACGGGGAGGAGTGCGGGCTCGCCGGAGGACCAGCCGACGCTCTGTACGCTGCCGCCGGGGGCGAGCAGGGTGTAGGCGTGGACCAGTTGGGGGCCGCCGACCTGGTCGATGATTATGTCGACCGGGTGGTTGAGGTCGTTCAGGCCGACGACTACTTCGTCGGCGCCCAGTTCGGGGAGTCCTCGGGCGCGGTCGGGGTTGCCGACCGAGGCTATGACGTGGGCTCCGCCGAGTTTGGCGAGTTGGATGGCGAAGGTGCCGACGCCGCCGGAGGCGCCGGTCACCAGGACGCGCATGCCCAGCGTTGGTCCTGCTTGCCACAGCGCGCGCAGCGCGGTTCCGGCGGCGACCGGGAAGGTGGCGGCCTCGGCCAGGTCGACGGAGTCGGGGACTATGGCGACGTCGTTGGTGTCCACCGCGCGCAGCTGCGCCCAGCCGGCGCCTTGGGCGAAGGACACTACGCGGGTGCCCACGGCCGGGCCGGTGCCGTCGGCGGCTGCCTTGGCCACCACTCCGGAGGCGTCGAAACCGAGTACGGTGCCCGTTTCGGAGATGCCGGCGACGAACAGTTCGCCCGCGTTGAGTGAGGTGTGCCGGACCTCGATCAGTACCTGGCCGGGGCCGGGTTGCGGGTCGGGCACCTCGGCTTGCGCCACCTCGAACGGGGCGGACGGCCATAGCCCTTGGTTATGGCCGCCGGCCCGTGTCGCCGCCGAGGCCGGGGCCGCCGGCGAGTCCGATCCGGTAGGCGAGGACCACTGCCTGGACCCGGTCGCGCAGGTCGAGCTTGGTCAGGATGCGCGACACGTAGGTCTTGACGGTCTCGGGCGTGATGAAGAGGGATGCCGCTATCTCGGCGTTCGAGAGTCCTTCGGCGATGAGTTCGAGTACTTCCAGTTCGCGAGGTGTCAGTGTGCGGATGACGTCTTCGCGCGCCGTGCGGGCCGGGTCGCCCGGGCGTAGCCGGTCGGCGAAGTGGCCGATCAGGGTGCGCGTCACCGCCGGCGCCAGCAGAGCCTCGCCCCGGGCGACGGTGCGGACGCCGTTGACCAGTTCGGCGGGGGGCGCGTCCTTGAGCAGGAAGCCGCTGGCTCCGGCGCGGAAGGCGTCGTAGACGTAGGCGTCGACGTTGAAGGTGGTGACGACGAGGACCTTCGGCGGGTCGGCGGCGTCGGGCCCGGCCAGCCGGCGGGTGGCCTGGATACCGTCCAGCAGCGGCATGCGGATGTCCATCACCACCACGTCGGGACGGATGCGGCTCGCCATCTCGACCGCCTCGACGCCGTTGGCGGATTCGCCGACGACCTCCATGTCGGGTTGCGCCGAGAAGATCGTGGCATAGCCGGTGCGTACCAGTTCCTGGTCGTCGCAGACGAGCACGCGGATGGGCCGGTCGGTCACGGGGTCACTCCTGATCGGGTCCGAACGGGATCCGGGCCCGGACAGCGAATCCGCCGTCCGGGCGGGGGCCCGCTTCCAGTTCGCCATGCAGCACCCGGACACGTTCGCGGAGGCCGGTTAGTCCCCGACCGCCGGCCGGCAGTTCCGGGGTGCGAGGAGGCGCGGAGGCCGCCGCTCCTTGCCTCGCGGATCCGGGTCCCTCGGTCGTCACCTCGACCTCCATGTGCCGGGGGTGCTGCTGTACCAAGACGTTCGTGCGGGCCGCGGCCGCGTACTTCATCGCGTTGGTGAGCGCCTCCTGCACCACGCGGTACGCGGCCAGCTCGACCGCGGCCGGTCGCGGAAGGTGGTCGCCGGTCTCGCTGAAGTCGACCGGCTGGCCCGTGGCCCTGGCCTGCTCGACCAGGTCTGCGATCGAGCCTTGGGCCGGAGCCCGGTCCGGGCGCGCGGCGTCGCCGGTCGCCTCCAGCACGCCGAGCAGGTAGCGCAGTTCGGTCAGCGCCCGCCGTCCGGTGTCGGACACCGATGTCAGCCCCGCCGCGACCCGCTCCGGGTGGGAGCTCAACAGGAACTGCGCCGCGTCGGCCTGCACCACCATGGCCGTCACGTGGTGGGTGACCACGTCGTGCAGCTCCCTGGCGATCCGGGCCCGTTCGGCGGCGCCGGCCGCCTCGGCGACCAGCCGTCGCCGCTCGATCTCCTGCTCCCGCCGCCTGCGCATCATGCTGCCGGCCAGCCAGGCCGCAGCGGTGGCCAGATAGAAGACGGAGTAGTCGCCGAACCCATGTGGTGCGCCGAGGTGGTGCAGCACCAATGCCAGCACGGCGCAGCCGATGGTCGCCGCAGCGGCGACCGTGCGGCGCAAACGATCCTGGTGAGCCCCGACAGAATAAAGAGCCAGATACAGCCCGATACTGGCGAACGTCGTCGGGTAGCCCAGGGCCTGGTCCACGGCGAACGCGGCGCCGATGACCATCAGCACGGCCGCCGGGAACCTCCGCCGCACGGCCAACGGCAGTGCCTGCGCCAGAGCCAGCGCGACGCTCACCACGTCGGCCGGCCGGCCGGGCAGGTCACCGATCTGCGCACCGACCTTCGACAGCGCCGGAGCGAAGGCCAGCACCGCGAGCCCCGCCGCCAGCACACCGTCCTCGACCGAGGCATCCCGCTGTCCCAGTCCCAGCAAGCCTGCCGCGCCTCGCAGCGACACCGGTCGGCGAGGCGTGGCGGACGTGTTCACTAGCGGTTCCTCCGGTCGGCGCGGCGTGCGGGCACCACATTGCCACCCGCACGAGCGGCGGCGAACATCAGTATCGCGAGAAGCAGGCCGATCGCCACCGGAAAGACCGACGCCTCCAGGCCGAAGGCACCGCCGGTCAGCAGGTGCGAACCGCTGGTCCGCACGCTGAACAGCCGGGCGTCGGGCGTGTGCCCGGAGACCGGGACGCCCAGCAGCTGCTCGGCGCTGTTCCAGGCGAAGTGCACCCCGACAACCAGCCAGATGCTGCGCTGCCACAGGAACGCCGCCCCCAACATGACCCCGGCCTCGACGGCAATGGCCACTCCGCTCCACGGCGTGGCCCCGGGGTTGGCCATATGCACCGCGCCGAAGAACAACGCGGTGGCCGCGACCGCGACCACACTGCCCCACCGCTGCTCGATGGCCTGCAACGCCACTCCCCGGAACATCAGCTCCTCGGTCAGCGCCGCCCCTGCCTGAACCGCCAGCACCGAGGCCAGCGTTCCGCCGACCGCGTGGTGCGCCCAGGAGAACGAGTACCCGCCGAAGGCCATGATCAGCAGCGTCGAGACCGCGACGAACCCCAGCCCCATCACGCTGCCCAGCAGCGCCTGCCGCGCGGCGCCACGCCCTGCGATCTCCGGGGTGGCCCGCCGTGCCAGGCGGCGCATCACCACCCAGTAGACGCCCACCGCGACGCCGCCTCCCAACACCGGCACCGGACCCGGCCCGGTCGCGGTCACACCCGCCACCAGTCCCACCCCCACCAGCCCGGCCAGCGCCCAGCCCAGCGGGCCGTGCACGATCCGACCCCAGCGGCCGCGCTCCGGACCGGATCGCACCGGTCCGTGATCGAAGTCTGCTTCACGGCGGACATCCGTGGTGCTCATTGACAGCCTCCCCAGCTCCGGCCACCTCGGCGGCGGCCACGCGAGCAACGCTAGGGATCCGACCGCACCCCACGGATCACCCGCTGGCGGACGGATCCGGTAGCTCGCACGGGGGATGCGCGACGGCGATCACGATGAGACGAGAACGTCACAGCCCTGCGGGAACGCAGTCTGAGAAGGACGGCCGCGGTCGGTTCGCGACCGCACAGCAAGGATCTGAAGGCATTCCTCGCCACGACCTACGGCTACGGCTACGGCTACGGCTACGGCTACGGCTACAGCTACAGCTACAGCTACAGCTACAGCTACAGCTACAGCTACAGCGACAGCGACAGCGACAGCGACAGCGACAGCGACAAAGCGAACCGGGCCCCGCCAGTGGTGATGGCGGAGCCCGGCTTCCGGCCGGAAGACTGTACGGATCAGCCCCGGATCAGCCCCGGATCAGCCCGCGATCAGGGCCTGGAACTCGGCCAGGCTGATGGTTCCGTCGTGGTCGGTGTCGCCGGTGGAGATGCGTTCGGCGGCGTCCTCGACGGTGACGTCCTCACCGAGTTCGGCCAAGGCGTTCTTGAGTTCCTCGGCGGTGATGCGGCCGTCGCCGTCCAGGTCGAAGGTCCGGAAGACCTTCTCCACGTCTTCGGGTGCTTTTCCGTGCTGGCCCATTGCCCTGCCTCCCATGATCGTCCTCAGGGTCGATGTGCGGCCACGATATCGGGTTCGCGGCGGCTACTTGTCGACCGAGACGGTCAGCAGGCCGAGGCACATCTCGTCGGAGGTGCCGTCGCCCCAGACCACGTAGCGCGGTGGCAGGGTTTTGAGCTGCGGCAGGAGTTGGTGCAAAGAGGCGTCGTGGGTGCAGGTGACGCGCAGGGTGTCGCCCTTCTTGATCGAGACCGGGCTCGGCATCGGGGTGATCTTCTGGTTGTCGAAGTCGAAGTTCGGGACGTCGAGCAGGGTCTTGGCGTTCGGGGTCCCGGGGTTCAGTTCGACCTTGATCGCGCGGCCCAGCAGGTGCATGTGGCCGAGGGCCGCGTACACCGTGATGTTCGCGGGCACCGGGAGGTCGCAGTGCTGGGTGTTGCCCGGCACCGGGGTGCCGTTGCCGCACTCCTTGAGCAGCTCGTCCTCGGTGAGGCGGTCGGGGCCGAAGCGCTTCTCGACGTCGGCGACGGCCGCGGCGCGGTCGCAGAGCGGACCGGTCTCGCCGGCGGCGCAGGGCAGCTCGATCGGGGCCGACAGGCCCAGGGTGGTCAGCGGCTTGGTGGCCGCGGTGCCGTCGGTCAGGCGCAGGCGGACGCTGGACAGGTCCGAGGAGCCGGTCTGGCCGCCGGTCGCGAGCAGGTTGTAGTGGATCTGCATCACCAGCAGGCTGCCGGGCTTGAGGGCGAATCCGACGTCCTGTTGCAGAAGCACCTCGGCACCGTTCGGAGTCCAGGTGTCGACCCAGGCCTCCCGCGAGTTCGGGCCCACGACGTCGTTGCCGAAGCAGGTCCAGCCGTTCCCGCCGGACGCGGCGTCCTTGGCGCGGGCCGCGGCGGCGTCCTCGGGCGGGATCGCGAAGACGACGGCGTGGTGCACGATCGGGACGTTCCCGGGCTGGAACTGGGTTCCGACCAGGTATTGCGCCTTGGTCAGGTGCGGATCGACCACCAGGCACCGGTACTCGTCGGTCCCGCCGTTGGGCGCCGACGGCGTGTAGCTCCGGGCCATGCTCAGGTTCTGGAAGTGCTCGCCGGGCCGCAGCGGCGAGGTCGGCGCGGGCGTGCCTGAGTGGTCGTGGCCGGCGTGCGGGTCCACGCCCGCCGCGGCGGCGGCCGCGCTCGAAGCCGCGGAGTCCGCCGGCGCGCCCGCGTCGGTGGAAGCGGGCTTTGCAGGGCTCGAAGAACAGGCCGCGACCACGATCATCAGCGCCGACGCGCAGGCGGCGCCGACAAGCAGCCGCAGGTCGGACTTCCGCTTCCTCATGACACGCCGCCGATGGTGCGGGTGGACGCCTTGTTCGACCGGTGACGCGAAGACCAAGCCGAGACCGGCAGGTAAGGCCTGAATGCTGTGATCGGTTGCTTCATACTGCCAAAGTAGGAAAGCGAAGCTTTCAGTACCCTTACACTGGCCGCGCAATCCGCCCGCACGAGCGAGTCCTCACGAGCCGGTCCCGCCCACGCCCCTGGTCCCGCCCACGCCCCTGCTCCTGCCCACTCCCCCGGCCGTGCCCGCTCCCCCGACCGCGCCCACTCCCCCGGACCGCGGCAGAACGATGGTCACCCGCGCTCCGCCGGCCGGACTGTCGGCGACGCAGATGCGTCCGCGATGCATACCGGCGATCTCGCGGGCGATGGCCAGTCCCAGACCGGCGTTGCCGGTGCCGCGCTCGCGGCTCTCGTCCAGGCGCACGAAGCGGCCGAAGACCCGCTCCCGATCCGCCACGGGGATCCCCGGCCCGTCGTCGTCGACATCGACGCGCACCGCGTCGGCGCTCGCGACTCCCGTGACGACGACGTCGCTCCCGGCGTACCGGACCGCGTTGTCGACGACGTTGCGGAGCATCCGCTCCAGATGCGTCGGATCACCGGGGACGACGAGCCCGGAATCCGTGCGCAGGTCGATGCGGACACCGGCCCTCGCGGCGGCCGGGGTCGTGGCGCGGATCCCGTCCAGCAGCCCGGCCAGGTCCACGGGCTTGCAGCAGACGCCCAGCCGGCGGTCGTCGGCCTTGGCCAGGACCAGCAGCTGTTGGATGAGGATCTCCAGCCGCTGGGCCTGCACGGCCGCCTGCTCGGCGATCTCCGGCCACGGCGCGCGGTCCGGGTACGCCAGGCCGACCTCCAGCGTCGTCCGGATCGCGGCCAGCGGGCTGCGCAGCTCGTGCGAGGCGTCGGCGACGAACCGGCGCTGCCGGCGCGCCGCCTGGTCGAGCCGGGCCAGCATGTCGTTCATCGTCCGCGCCAGCTTGCCGACCTCGTCCTGGCACTCCGGCTCCGGAACCCGCTGCGCCAGGTCCGCTGAGGTGATGTCGGTGACGGCCCGCCGGATCTGCTCCACCCGCCGCAGCGCGCGCCCGACGACCAGCCACACCGTCCCGACCGCCAGCGCCAGGATGACGGGCACGCCGAGCATCATCCGGTGCGCGAAGTCCTCCGTGATCATCCTCAGCATGCCGCTCGGCGTGCCGGTGACGATCGTGACCGGCCGGCCGGCGACCACGGCCCGGACGGCGACGACCCGGACGTCGCCGGGGATCCGGCCGTCGGCGGCCGGCTGCCGGACCGGCGAGTGGCCGCGGGCGGGCAGCGTGTACAGGGGCGGCATCCCGGCGAGCGTCTCGGTGGCGGCCAGTACGTGGCCGTCCGCGGCGAGGACCTGCGACTGCGCGTTCGGATCGAACCCGGACGGCGGCAGCGGGTCGGGCCAGGCACCGTTCCGGCCCGATTCGGCGATCTGGCCGGCGTAGGCGCGCAGCTGGCCGTCGATGACGCGGCGCACCGAGTTCATCTGCAGCACGTACATCAGCAGGAGTCCGCCGATGATGGCCGCGCCGATCGCAAGGCCGGCGACGGCGGTGACCCGGGCGCGCAGCGTATGCCGCACCGGCCGCGCAGGCCGCGCTGAACGTGCAGGCCGCACAGGCCGCACTATCCCCGCCGGCCGCCGCCCCGCAGACCGGCCGAGCCCGGCTCGGAGCTTATAGCGGAACCCTGATGAAGGCAGAAGGTCGGTCATACTGCGTCATCCCGAATGACATAGCCTTCGCCGCGAACCGTGAGGATCGCAGCCGGACCGCCCGCAGGCTCGATCTTCCGGCGCAGCCGGTGCACAACGACTTCGACGACCGCCGGAGCGCCGTCATAGGCGGTGTCCCAGCAGTGGTCGAGAAGCTCGGTCTTGGACACCACACGGCCCTTGTTGCGGAGCAGATATTCCAGGACGGCGACTTCCCGGCCGCTCAGATCCAGCGCGGCACCACCGCGGGAAACGGTACGGCTGCGGGGATCGAGCCTGAGCCCGGCGGCGGTGAGCTCGGTCGGCCGCGCGCGAAGCCCGCGCCGGGTCAGGGCCCGCAGATGCGCGAGCAGCACCGGGTAGGAGAAGGGCTTGGTCAGGTAGTCGTCGGCGCCGATGTCCAAGCCCTCGGCGTGGTCGAGGTCCTCGTCCATCGCGGTCAGCATCAGGATCGGGGTCCACATGCCCCGTTCGCGCAGCCGTTCGCAGACCTGGTAGCCGTTGAGCCCGGGCAGCATCACGTCCAGGATGATCACGTCGTGCGGAGTCTCCAGCGCCTTCCACAGCCCGTCCTCGCCGGTGACGGCCACGTCGACGACGTAGCCCTCCTCCTCCAGGCCCCAGGTGAGAGCCTCGGCCATGGCCGGCTCGTCCTCGACCACCAGGATCCGCATGGACTCAGTCTCCCTCGGGGGGCGTGAGTACGGCGTGATCAGTTGGCGCTGCGTGCGTCAGTAGCTACTGTGAGCTGACGTTTTGCATCATCGAAGACTGTTACCCGCTCATTCGAAGACGACCGGCGCCGCCTCCCGACCGACCGGCTCCGGGTCGGCCGGCGCGAAGGGCTTCGAGAAGAGTCCGAACAGCCGCGGATGGATGACGTCCAGCGGGATGCGGCCGGTTTCGGACGCCGCCGCCTGAAGCCGCGGGTCGGAATCCAGCCGCCGTTCCGCGACGTAGAGATAGATGTTCTGGATGTACCAGGGCTCGATGGCGTCGTCGTGCCACAAGCGTGCCCGCAGGCAGTCGACCATCTCATAGTCCTGCTGCGCGAACTTCGCCTTCCAGTACTGGGGCCACTGCTCGTTCCGATGGTGGCTGCCGGTCTGACCGGGAACGGCCGCCGAGAACAGGACGACCTCGGCCGCGCAGCAGAGGTCCTCGACCAGGGTATCGGCCCGCCAGGCCGCGAGATGCTCCGCGACCTCCAGGCACAGGGCCAAGTCGAAGCTGCGAGCGAGCCGTGGACGCTGCTCGAGATCGCATCGCTGGAACATCTCCGCCGGGATGGCCAGGGTGTCCTCGTCGACCCAGGACCCGTCGATGCCTCGGACGTCGTCGATCCCGAGCCGCCGGGCCGCCGCCAGCCATCCACCGGTTCCGCACCCGAAGTCCACGATGCTGCGGGGCTGCACGAGATCGAACACCAGCGGCAGGACGCGGGAGGCCGACGACGCGGATCCCCCGGCCTGGTAGTCGTAGAACCAGGAGCCATAAGCTTCACGCGACAGCGATGTCATGGAGTGCCTCAGTACTGAGCGACGTTGTCTGATTCGGACATTTAACGCTCGGCCACCGTATAGGAATGATCCACCGAAACAGTCTTACTGGCTCACGCGTCCGTTGGACCTCGTACCGCCGACCGTCGCGCCTCGGCCGGTGGCGACGCGGCACCGGCTACCGTGGACCCCGTCGAAGGGAGCGGTCGTGGTCGCGGAGAACCAGGTCAAGCTGGCAGTGCTGATCGATGCCGACAACGCTCAGCCGGGCAACGTCGAGACGCTGCTGGCCGAGGTTGCCAAGTACGGGACGGCGCACGTCAAGCGTGCCTACGGCGACTGGACCGGCACCAGCCTCAAGGGCTGGAAGGAGCACCTGCTGGCGCTGAGCATCCAGCCGATCCAGCAGTTCGCCTACACCTCCGGCAAGAACGCCACGGACACCGCGATGGTGATCGACGCCATGGACCTGCTGTACTCCGGGCGCTTCGACGGGTTCTGCATCGTGTCCTCCGACAGCGACTTCACCCGGTTGGCCGCGCGGCTCCGGGAGTCCGGCCTGATCGTGTACGGCTTCGGGGAGCGCAAGACGCCGAAGCCGTTCGTCGCCGCCTGCGACAAGTTCATCTACACCGAGAACCTCGCGGTCGCCGACGAGGTGGTCCCGGACCTGGCGGCGAAGCCGGCCACGAAGACGGCGGCCACGACGGCGGCGAAGCTGCGCGGCGACGCGAAGCTGGTGAACCTGCTGCGCAACGCGGTGGAGGCGGCCAGCGACGAGGACGGCTGGGCCGGGCTGTCGGGCGTGGGGCACATCCTGACGAATCAGCAGCCGGACTTCGACTCGCGGACCTACGGCTACACCAAACTCAGCAACCTGGTCATCGCGACCGGCCTGTTCGACGTCGACCGCCGCAGTGTCGGCGAGGGCAAGCCGGCGCAGATCCAGGTTCGCGACAAGCGTTATGAGTCGCGGAGTTAGTCCTTGGCCCCGCGTTCAAGACCGAATGCACGCTCGGCGACTCGGACGGCTGATCCAGGCCGTCACAGCCGTCACAGCCGTCACCGATATCACCGCCATCACGAACATCACAGACCACTGAGCTGTGCGGAGAGCCGCTCCCGTCCGGTGCGGTCGAGCCAGGTCCCGAAGTCCTGCAACCCCGGGAACATGGCCCGGGTAGCGGCGACGTCGCTGTCGTAGTAGCCCGCCTCGACGTACTCGAAGACCTTCGCGGCCTCGGGTGCGTGTTCCCACAGCACTTCGAGCGGCAACCGCGTGGAGGGGACAGCCCGATCCGCCGCGGTCCCGAGGGCGGCGGCGATCTGCGGTGCGGTCAGCTGGTCGCCGGTGATGTCGATGGCCTGGTGCAGGTACGTGTCCGGAGCGGCGAACACCCGAGCGGCGAGGGCACCGATGTCGTCGATCGCTATGAGCTGGATCACGATGTCGTCGCGCCACGGGACGGTGAGCGCCCCGTTCTGGAAGAAGCGGTCCGGGCTGACGAAGTCCTCCATGAAGCCGGCGGGACGCAGGACGGTCGCGGGCAAGCCGAGTTCACGGATCCGCTCCTCGATCTGCCACTTCTCGATCGGCTCCCAGCCGTGCTCGACGTAGTACGAGTTCTGACTTTCGGCGCCGCCGACGGACGCGTATACGAAGTGCTGGACGCCGACGGCTTGCGCCGCGTACGCCACGTTCAGGCCTTGCGCCAGTTCATCGGGGTTCGCGGCTTGGACGCTGAAAACGCCATAGGCGCCCTGCAAGGCGGCCTCGACGCTTCGTCGGTCGTTCAGGTCTCCCAGGACCAGCTCCGCACCGGCGGCGGCCAGGGCCGACGCCGCCGGGGCCTGTCGGTCTCGGACCAGGGCCCTGACACTCCAGCCGTCGGCGAGCAGGTGGCGCGCGGTCGCGCCGCCCTGGTTGCCGGTGGCTCCGATGACGACGACGGTTCCGGGGCGGGTGGTGGTGGCGCGGGTCATGGCATGGCTCCTTCGCAGCGCTCTCGGTGAGCGTTTCTGCATCGAGTGCAAGTTTGCATTCAATGCAGACTTGCTGTCAATGCGATAGCCTCCGGACATGCCGAGCCCGCTCTCCCCCGCGCCGCAGCCGTCCCTGCGGGAACGCAAGCGCGAGCGCACCCGGCATGCGCTCATCGACGCGGCAGCGGAGTTGTTCGGCCGGCAGGGCTACGACGAGACGACCGTCGCCGAGATCGCGGCGGCCGCGGAGATCGGCACGCGGACCTTCTTCACCTACTTCGCCAGCAAGGAAGACCTGCTGTTCCCGGAGAGCGACGCACGCGCCCGGATCACCCTCGAAGCGATCGCCGACCGGCGCGCCGACGAGGGCCCGGTGGACATCCTGCTGCGCGCGCTCGACACGGTCGCCGAGACGGACACCGACATGGTCAGCCCGATGGCCGCGGTGCGGACCCGCTTGTTCCGTACCGTTCCGGCGGTCCGGGGGAAGGCGATGCAAGTCCAGATGGACACCCAGCAGGAGATCGCGCGAGCGCTCAGCACCGCGTTCCCTGACCGGCTGGACCGGGTGACCGCGGCCGCCCTGGCCGGGGCGTTCACCGGCGCGGTGGCCGGCGCGGTCACCGCCCTCCTCGACACCGCCCTCCTCGACGAGGAGGATGCCGAAGGCAAAGCTGACGGCCCGCGCGCCGAGCAGCCTTTCGATCACCGTGCCCTGATTCGCGAGGCGACAGCGGTCGCCTTGGCTCCATGGCGGCGGTGACCCCGCAGTCCCTGGGCGTCCAGGCCGACCTGGGCCGCGCGCTATTCCTGCTCCTCGCCCTCCGGAAGCAGCCCTTCGTAACGGCCGGATCGGACCAGCGCCAGCACCGCGCCGATCCGGGCTTCGGGCGCGGCGTACGCCGGATGGCTGCGAAGCAGTTCGTCGACGTCGCGCAGGCGGCCCAGATCGGTCGCGGCGGACTTCGTGGCCGGAAGGCCGACGTAGACCGGACCGCCGGCCGGGATACGGCCCTTGGCGAGAGCATGGTTGATGCGCTTGCCGCAACGGCAGGGCGCTTTGGCGTCGAGCAGACCGCAGCGATCGGACAGCGCGGCCCGAACATTCCGGCGCGCCCGTTCAGCCCGTTTGCGGTAGGTGGCCGGCGCGACACCGAGGATCCACGCCGCTTCCTCGCCCGGCAGTTGAAGGATCTCGGCGAGGACGTAGGCCGCGCGGGCGTCGAGGTCCAGGCACAGGAGGAGCGCCTGGGTGCACAGGAGCCTGATCTCGGTCGCCAGCAGCTCGGAGTCCGGGCCCTGATACGGCGGCGCCGCGAGGCCGTCCTGGAGGTCCTGGCGATAGGTGTCGAACGACAACAGCTCGCGCCTCGGCCGCGCCCGCTCGCCGGTCAGGTGGTTCAGCGCGATGCGGTAGGCCCAGGTCAGCAGCGAGGCCTCGGCCCGGAAGGTGGCCAGCCGGGTGAGGATGCGGATCAGGATCTCCTGCGTCGCGTCCTCGGCGTCGGCGGGCCGGCCGGTCATCCGCACCGCCAGCCGGTGGACGGGGTCCTGGACGCGCCGGACCACTTCGGTCAGCGCGTCCTGGTCCCCGTCCACGGCCCGGGCCACCAGTTCGCGGTCGGTGGCGAAATCGGTCACGCCGCGGTCTCCAGCCAGTCGGCCACCGCGCGTCCGATCTCCGGGCCGACCTGCGCCGGCGCGTGGTGTCCGGCGTCGCCGACCGGCACGACCGTCAGGGCACTGCTGTTCTCCTCGGCCCACGCGATCAGGCCGGGGCCGCCGAGGCCGCCCGCCGGGCTCACCGTCATCAGCAGCTTGGGCACGTCCTCGGACTTCCGCATCCAGGCGCCGTACGCCTCCACCCGCGCGACGACGTCGGCCGGCTCGCCGCCGAGCGGGAACTCACGGGCCCAGGCCAGCATCGGCCGCCGGGACCGCGGGTCCGGGAACGGCTCCCGGTAGGCCGCGAGGTCGGCCGCGTCGATCCCGGGGATGAGCGCGGGCAGGTTCCGCTCGATGAACATGTTGTCCTCCAGGATCATCTGCTCGCCGATGCCCGGCGTCCGCAGACCGGTGAAGAAGTCGCGGGCCTGCGGCGCCATCTCGTCCCACGTCATCGGGCGCAGGAAGGTCTCGATCAGGGCGATCCCCCGGATCCGACCGGCGCCCCGCCGCGCGGCCCAGTCCTGGGCCAGGGCGCCGCCCCAGTCGTGGCCGACCAGCACCAGGTCCTCGTCCGGCAGCACCGCGTCGAGCCAGGCGTCCAGGTGGCGGGCGTGGTCGTCGAAGCGGTAGGCCAGATCGGGCTTGCCGGAGCCGCCCATGCCGATCAGGTCCGGGGCGTAGCACCGCGCCCGGTCCGCGACCTCTGGGATCGTGGTCCGCCAGAGGTGCGAGGACGTCGGGTTGCCGTGCAGGAACACCACGGCCGGTCCGGCGTCGCCGGCGGCGCGGTGGGTCATCCACGAGTCGAGCACCGCGGTCTTGATGAGCGAGTCCAGGCTGAGCATCGTCTTTCCTTCGGTCGGGGTCGTTCGGCGAAGGATTGGACCGGTGCCGGGAGCCGTTTGTGACCGCCTCGCCGGAAGTTTTCTCAGAGGCCGGACTGCGCGACCTTCACCAGTTCGTCGAAGTACTGGTCGATCAGGGTGCGGATGTCGTCGTCCTCGCTGGCCAGCCACTGGGCGAACGCCGCGCGGAAGACCGCGATCCCGACGTCGGCCACGAGGCTCGCCACCGGTTCCGCGACGCCGCGGGCCCGCAGGGACTCCGCCAGGGCCAGGCCGAGGTGGCAGAGCTTGGCGGCCTCGCGCTCCTGGAGGTCCGGGTGGGTCTCGATGATGCTCTGCCGGAGCCGGGAGCCGGTCCGGCCGCCCTCGAACGCGGGCCCCACGGCCGCGACGCCAGCCGCGACCGCCGCCAGCGGCGTGGCGTCCGGCGGAGCGGCCGCCACGGCGGCGGTCATGACCTCTTCCAGGTGGCTGCCGCCGTGGAAGAGGACTTCGCGCTTGTCGGAGAAGTGCCGGAAGAAGGTCCGCTCGGTGAGCCCGGCGCGGGCGGCGATGTCGGCCACCGTGGTCTGGTCGAACCCGCGCTCCGCGAACATGCCCATCGCGGCCTGCGCGAGGCGTCCTCGGGAGTTCGACGGCCAGCGGCTCATCTGCTCATTCTAGGCCATGACAGTGACTGACATCAGTGATACGGTCGACGATGTCAGCGACTGACATCACCTGATCCCTCAGGCTGAGGAGGCCTTGCCATGCCCGCCTTGCGAGTTTTCGTCACCGGCGCGTCCGGACACATCGGTTCCGCCCTCATCCCGGAGCTGCTCGCGGCCGGCCACCAAGTGGTGGGCCTGGCGCGCAGCGACGCGGCGGCGGCCGCCATCGCCGGGCGCGGCGCCGAGGTGCATCGGGGCGACACCACCGATCCGGACACCTTCCTGGACACGGTCGAGGCCGCGGACGGCGTGATCCACCTGGCCTACGACCACTCGTTCACCGACATGGCCGGGGCCGCGACCGCCGACCTGCGCGCCGTCGAGGCGATCGGCGACCGGCTGGCCGGGACCGGCAAGCCGCTGGTGACGACCAGCGGAACCCTGATGCTGGCGCGGCGGGCGAACGGGGTGCTCGGCGTCGAGACCGACACCCTGGACCAGGGGCCGCGCGTCGACACCGAGAACGCGACGGTGGCGCTGGCGGATCGCGGGGTGCGGTCATCGGTGATGCGGCTGGCGCCCTTGGTGCACAGCGATCTGGACCATCACGGCTTCGGCCCGCTCCTGATCAACATCGCGCGGCAGAAGGGCGTGGCCGCCTATATCGGCGACGGAGCGAACCGTTGGCCGGGGGTGCACACGCGGGACGCGGCGCGGTTGTACCGGCTGGCGCTGGAGTCGGCGCCGAAGGGCACCCGGCTGCACGCCGTCGAGGACGAGGGCACCCCGTTCCGGACCATCGCCGAGACGATCGGGCGCCGGCTCGGGGTGCCGACGGCGTCGATCAGCGCCGACGAGGCCCTGGAGCATTTCGGGTTCCTGGGCGTGATGGCGGGCGCCGACAACCCGACGTCGTCCGAGGCGACCCGGAAGCTGCTGGGATGGGAGCCCGAGCACGTCGGCCTGATCGCGGATCTGGAGCAGGAGCACTACTTCGCGTCGGCGGAGGCGTGAAGCACCGACGGTGATGGCGGGGCGGCGCCGCGGTCCAGGCCCAGGGACCGCGACGCCGCGTCGCCGCGACCCCGCTCCGCCGCGCCGCCCTGTCCGAATCCGGCCAGCCATCGTCGGCGGTGTGGGCTATACCTGGCGGTATGACCGTCTACTCGGCTGTCGTCACCACCGGCGTCTACTGCCGTCCGGGCTGCGGGGCCCGGCCCTTGGCCGACAACGTCCGCACCTTCGAGCTGGCCGCGTCGGCGGAGGCGGCGGGATTTCGGGCGTGTTTGCGGTGCCGGCCCTATCGGATCGTGGGATCGGTCCCCTGGGACGCCCCGGAACTGGTGTGCCGGGCCGTGCAGCTGATCATCGACGGCGCGCTCGACGACGGCGGCACCGAGGCGGCACTGGCCGCGCGGCTCGGGTGGTCGGGCCGCCATTTGCGGCGCATGTTCCAAGAGCACCTCGGACTGACGCCGGACCAGTTGGCGCGGTCGCGGCGGACCCACTTCGCGCGGCGGCTGCTCGACGACACCGATCTGGCGGTGGCGGACATCGCCTTCGCGTCCGGGTTCGGGAGTCTGCGCCAGTTCAATCGGGCGATGCGCGAGACGTTCCGCGACACGCCCAACGCGTTGCGGGAGCGGCGGCGGCGCGCGGACCGCTTGGTGACGGACGGCGGCTTGGCGATCCGGTTGGCGTTCACGCCGCCGTACGACTGGGACGCGATGCTGGCCCAGCTCGACGCGCAGCACGTCCCGGGAGTGGAGTCCGTCGACGTCGCAGAGCTCTGCTACCGCCGCGTGATCATGCTGGACGGCGACCCGGGAATGCTGGAGGTACGGCCGGGCGGCCCGGACCACTTGCTGCTCCTCGCGCATCTGCCGTACTGGGAGGGGCTGATCCACGTCGTGGAGCGGGTCCGGCACGCGCTCGGGCTCGACGCCGATCCGGAGGCGCTCCCCCACCTCGCCTCGGATCTGTTGCTCTCGCCGCTGCCGCGGGCCCGGCCGGGACTGCGCGTGGCCGGGGCGTGGGCGCCGTTCGAAGTCGGGGTGCGGGCGGCGATCCGAGCGCACTGCGGGGAGGACGAGACCCGCGAGCGGATGGCCCGGCTGGTGAAGGAGCACGGCGTCGAGGTGCCGGGGCTGCCGCACGGGCTGAGCCACGCGTTTCCGGCCGCGGACGTGCTGGCCGACGCCGATCTGGGATCGATCGGCATGAACACCGGCGAATCAGTGCACCGATTCGCGCGGGCCACCGAGTGCGGACAGATCCGGCTCGACGGCAGCATGTCGCTCGACGATCTGACGGCCGCGCTGAGCGCGGTGCCGGGCTTCGACCGAACGGTTGCGCTGCGGCTGGCGATGCGGCTCGGCGAGCGGGACGCGTTCCCGGCCCAGGATCCCGCGCTGCTGGCAGGACTGCGGCGACTCGACCCGACGCTGACGGAGGCCCAGACGGCCGCTGAGGCGTGGCGCCCTTGGCGGGCCCTGGCGGCCGAACACCTTATGGCACATGGGGATGCGGCGCAGAGCCGGTAAGAAAGCTCGGGAAACCACCGCGACAGTTCATTCCCGCATCGAGTGCCGCGCCAGATCGGATCCAAGGGCAGATCAGACCCAAGAAAGGACAGATCAGACCCAAGAATCGTCGGCCGCGAAAGGCCGGCACGGTGGCGCGGCGGACCCGGCCGCTTGACTCGGCCAGGCCCGCCAGTCCGTCAGTGCCGCACTTCGCCGGATCCGCGGTGACCCGTCAGTGGATCACGGTCCGCAGGTGCATCCGGAGCGCGTCGATCGTGGCCCAGTGCGGGTTCTGCGCGACCTGCTCGAACTGCGCCGGGGTCAGGACCGGGCCGTTCGGGCTGAAGCCGTCGACCTGCTTGATGGCCTCGATGTCCTTGGCGTCGGCTCCCGTAGGGTCGGTGAACAGGGCGGACATCGAGATGTACCGGGTCTTGAGCGTGGTGCTGGTCGGCGTGAAGGTGTAGTCGAAGCGGGTCCCGACGATCTTCTGGCCATCGGCCTGGTTCAGCGTCTGGATCACGTACGCGGCCTTGAAATCCCGGGCGTCCACCAGGATGGTCCCGGCGCTGGACGGGAAGGTCCCGCTCACGATCGGGTTGGCGCCCGTGGCCTGGTGCGGCACGAACGAACCGGAGTCCCCCGGCGCGGGTTCGCCGACCTGGCTGTCCGTCTGCAGCTGGACGAAGGCGCTGCCCTGCGGGCCCTTGAGCGTGCCGACGAAGGACGCTCTCAGACCCGGGTCGAGGCCCTGCGCGTCCGCGCCCTCGGGAGTGTAGGTGTAGCCCAGGGGCAGCACCTTCGCCAACTCGTCGTACATGGCCTGCTGCGTCTGGAGCGCTGACAGGTGCTCGATGTCGTAGCTGCCGTTCGTCGGATTGCTAGGCGGAGTCGGCGTCGCCGTCGCCGTCGACCGAGTGGCTCCGGGCGAGACCTGGCCCGTCGCCGTCGTGCCCGGGCCGCTGAACGCGACCGCGCCCACCACGGCGACCACGGCCAGCCCCGCCACGCCGCCGATCGCGACCGCGCGGTCCAGCCGCCGCCGGCCGCGGCCCCACGCGATCGCCGGGTTGATGAGGTCGCGCGGCGCCTGGTCGACGCCGAGGTCCAGTCCGTCGAACAGCCCGCGCAGCTGCTCCTCGTTGCCTTGTTCCAGGCCGTGTTCCGTCATTGTTCCGTCCCCTTGAAGTGAAGTGTCCCGATGTCGGTCGGCGTCAGCGGTCAAAGGTGGCCTCGGCAAGGTGGCCGCGCAGCAGCCCGAGCGCCCGGGACGTCTGGCTCTTGACGGTCCCCTCACTGATCCCCAGCGCGTCGGCGGTCTGCGTCACGGAGTAGTCCTCCCAGAACCGCAGCACCACCACCGCCCGGCACTTCGGCGGCAGCAGCGCGAGCGCCTCGAACAGCGCCGCCCGGGTGCCGTGGACCGCCGCCGGGTCGCCGCCGGACCGGTCCGCCGCCTCCCCGACCAGGTCCAGGGCCACGGTCGCGACCCGCTTGCGCCGCCGGTCGGCGGCGTAGCAGCGGTAGAGCACCTGCTTGGCGTAGGCGTCCGGGAACTCGGCCCGCCGCATGTGCCGCCAGCCCCGGTACAGCTGCCCGAAGGCGGTCTGCACCAGGTCCTGCGCGGTGTGGAAGTCGCCGCAGAGCAGGTAGGCGCTGCGCAGGAGCTGGGCTTGTCTGCTCTCTGCGAAGCTCCGGAACTCCTCGTCGTGTCTCATGGGTCCCCTTCGCTCATCGACGCGTCGCACACCTAGATGCGCGCACCCCGCGGCGAGGTTGGAACGGAGGCAGGAGACTATCCGTTCTCCCGCGTCGCCTGGAACGTGCTGGAGAAGTTCACGCTCACCCGCGCACCGGCCGGCACGGTCTGCTTGGGAACGCAGTGCCGCCAGTCCCGCTGGCAGCGGCCGCCCATCACGACGAGATCGCCGCTCGCCGGAGTGAGGACCAGGCTGCGACCGCCCTGGCGCGGCTTGATGAGGAACCTCCGCGAAGCACCGAGAGTGAGGACCGGGACGGTGCAGATGTCGCGTTTGCAGGTAGGCCAGTCGCCGTGCCAACCGGTGCTGTCGTGGTGGTCCCGATACAGGTTGATCCACAGGCCGTCGTAGCGGACTCCGTAGTGCTCGGACAAGGCCGCGGCGGCGGTGTGGAGAGCGGGGACCGGCGCGTCGCGGAGGTCGGGGAACTCGGCGGTGAGGCGGGGTTCGGTCACCACGCGGTTGATCATCCAGCGGTCGCGTTGTTCCCAGCCCGCAGTCGCGATCACCTCGCGCAGCAGGTGCTCGCTGCCGGTGAGCCAGCCCGGGACGTGCTCGACCCACGACGTCGCGTCGAGCGCGATGCGGTGCGCGGTGGCGAAGTGCTCGTCGACGCTCGGGACGTCGTCGGCGAACAGATCCGGCTGGGCGACGCCCAAGTCGACGGGAAGCGGCCCACGTGTGTTCACGGACCCATCTCTATCCGGGACCCGATCAGGTGTCCGGCCGGATCCGGACACCTGGCGGAGGTCCGGATCCGGCCGGAAGGCGGATCGCGGCGGCGGCATCCTGGCGGGGCGCCGGTGCGGGGTTCGCCGGACGCTTTCTGACAGCCTTCTGATATCGAGGAGCCGAACCATGCTCGCCAAGGTCTTCCCCATCAAGCTCAAGTCCGGCAGGCAGGCCGAGGCCGAGGCCGTGGTGCGCGACTTCGCACCGAAGGGCCCGGCGCGGGAGGACGGCACGCTGTCCTTCCGGGTCTATCGCGACCCCGCGAACCCGGACTACCTGTTGTTCGTCGAGCATTTCGCCGATCAGGCCGCCTACGACGCGCACACCGGATCGGCGGTCTACCAGGAGCTGATCGCCGGCCGGTTCGCCGACCTGATCGTGGAGTTCGTGGAGATCGACCACGAGCTGCTGGTCAGCCACTGAGCTCTGGGCCCTGAGTCCTGAGCTCTGAGTCCTGGGCCCTCAGTCCTGAGTCCTGAGCCCTGGGCCCAGAGCCCGACAGTCCCGCGGGATCAGGGATCCGCGCGGCCCCGGACAACACCGCCGGCCCCGACGCTTCCCTCAAAGCGTCGGGGCCGGCGGCCCCTCGGAGAAGTGGCTCGATGGTCAGGAGGTCGTCAGAGCCGTGTCGTCGATGACGAAGCTCGTGGTCCCTCCGCTGGTGTCGGTCTCCGACCCGGTGAACTTCACCGTGACGGTCTGCCCGGCGTAGGCTGACAGATCGGCGGTGTGCTGCTTGTAGCCGGTGGCCTTGTCCAGGTTGGAGAACGACCCGACGGTCGCCAGCACGGTCCCGGCGGAGTTCAGCACCTGCACGGTGAACGTGTCCGGCTTGGCCGTCGTGGTGGTCTCGGTGCTGTCGACGTGCAGCCAGTAGGCCAACGTCGCGGCGCATCCGGCCGGAACGCTCACCTGCTGCGCCTCAGTGTCGGTGTCCTTGCTGCCGTTGCCGTTGAAGTCCGCGATCCAGGAGCCGGCGTGCGCGGGTTCGGCGGTGGTGGCCTTGGTGATCGGCGTGAAACCGAGGGTCGAGGTCTGGGTCCACGCCGTGGCCCCGGATTCGAAGCCCGGATTCGCCAGCAGCTGTCCCGGATTCGCGCACCCGGTGGTCGGCGCCGTCACCGTCAGGGTGAAGGTGGCGGTGTGCGTTCCGGAGGCCGCCGTTCCGGTCACCGTGACCGGATACGTCCCCGCGGGAGTCGTCGCCGAGGTGGCGACGGTCAGCGTGGACGAACCGCCGGCGGTCACCGAGGCCGGGGCGAAGGACGCCGTGGCCCCGGTCGGCAGCCCGGAGGCCGACAGCGCCACCGACTGGGCCGACCCGGAGGTCACGGCGGTGCCGATGGTCGACGTCGCCGACGCGCCGGCTGTCGCCGAGGCCGAACCCGGCGTGGCGGAGAGCGAGAAGTCGTTGCTCACCGGTACCCCGCCGCTGGTGTTCAGCGCGGTGTCGTCGAGCACGAAACTGGTGGTCCCGCCGTTGGCGTCGGTCTCGGCCCCCGAGAACTTCAGCGTCACGGTTTGTCCGGCGTAGGCCGACAGATCGGCCGTGTGCTGCTTGTAGCCGGTGGCCTTGTCCAGGTTGGAGAACGACCCGACGGTCCCGAGCACCGTGCCGGCCGCGTTCAGCACCTGCGCCTTGAAGGTGTCCGGCTTGGCCGTCGTGGTGCTCTCGGTGCTGTCGACGTGCAGCCAGTAGGACAGGCTCGCCGTGCAGCCGGACGGGATGCTCACCGTCTGCGCGACCGTGTCGGTGTCCTTGCTGCCGTTGCCGTTGAAGTCCGCGATGTACGAACCGGAGTGTGCCGGCTCGGCCGTCGTGGCCTTCGTGATCGGGTTCAGGTTCAGGGTCGAGGTCTGCGTCCAGCCGGTCCCGTTCGATTCGAAGCCCGGGTTGGTCAGCAGCTGCGCCGACGCGCAGGTGCTCGGCGTGAACGTGGCCGTGTAGGCGGAATCAGAGGTCGGAGTCACCGCGTGCGCCTGGGTCCCGCCGTCCGACCAGGACGCGAAGGTCTGCTGCGTCCCGCCCGCGTCGGTCTGGTCCGGAGCGTTCAGGTGCAGCTGGTAGCCGGCCCACGAGGTGACGGTGGCCGGGGTCGTGACGTTGCCGCCCGCGTCCACGTCGTCCTCGGCGATGTTCACCTTCAGCCCCGCCGGTTGCGAGTTGAGGCTTACTTGGACCAGCTTCGGGTCGAAGTCCTGTTCCACGGTCTGGGTGACGCCGTTGGCGTCGGTCCCGGACAGGCACACCAGCAGCCGGCTGTTGCCCTTGATCGCCGAGAACTGCTCCGCCGGCGGCGCCACGAACGAGGTCGCGCCGTCGCCCGCAACCGGGTCGAGCACCGGGTGCACGTGGTTGATGTGGAACAGCCACACCTGCCACGTCAGCGCCGACGCCGGCAGCGCGGCGCCGCCGCTGTCCACGGCGGTCGCGGCCGGGGTGTAGGTCTGGCCGACCGTGAACGTGCCCGTCGGGCTCGGCGAGGTGATGGTCAGCGCCGGCGGGGCGTCGTCGGTCCGCACCGCGCCCGAGGCCGCGGGCGAGGATCCGCCCGCGCTGTTCGTCACCGTGAGCTTCGGGGTGAACTTCCCGGCCGTGGTGTAGGTGTGGGAAGTGGTCGGCGTCGTGGTCGTGGCGGTGGCGCCGTCGCCGAAGTCCCAGTGGTAGGTCAGCGCGAGACCCTTGGGATCGGCGCTCGCCGAACCGTCGAAGGAGACGGTGAACGGCGGCGCTCCGGCCGTCGTGGCCTTCGTCGAGCAGTAGCCCGTCGCCCCGGTCACGCCGTTGGTGGTGAAGGACGCGGTCGGCGTGGTCGCCCCCGACGTGACCTTGTGCACGGTCCCGTCGATCAGGTTCGTGTAGTACAGCGCCTGCTGCGTGGCGGTTCCACCGAGGTCCTGCGGAGCGAACTTCATCGAGATCGCCGTCGACCCGGCCGAGAACGTCTTGAGCCCGCTCCCGGAGGCGCCAGTGGCGTTGATGGCGTAGGTGTTGGTCTTGACGTAGTCGCTGAACAGGTACTCGCCGTTGTAGCCGGTGTTCCACAGACCGTTCGGCACGAACACGCCGCCAGCGATCGCCCCGCGCCCGCCGCCCATGCTGTCGGCGTAGGAGTAGTACGGATCGGTGTACTTGGAGTTCGCCGGGCTGCACGGTCCTTCGCAGTCGGGCCATCCGTAGTCCGCGCCGGCCTTGAGCAAGTCCACCTCTTCGGTGGTGTTCTGGCCGACGTCGTTGACGAAGATCCGGGTGCCGGAGGCGTTCGGGTCCACCGAGATCCGGAACGGATTCCGGAACCCGTAGGCGTAGATCTCCTGGCACTTCCCAGAGGTGATCGCGCCGGTGTTGCACCGCGCGGTCCCGGTGCCGGAGTACGGGTTCCCGGCGGGGATCGAACCGTCCTTGGCGATGCGGAGCACCTTGCCGTTCAGGTTCTTCAGGTCCTGCGCGGCGGTGTTGCTGGGATCGCAGCCTTCCAAGCAATGGCCGTCGCCGACGGAGACATAGAGGTCGCCGTCCTTGCCGAACACCACGTCGCCCGCGTTGTGGAAGCCGTCGCCGGCGATGCCGTCGAGCAGCACCTTCTCGCTGCCCGACACCACGTGGTTGGTGGTGTCCAGGGTGAACCGCGAGAGGCGGTTGAAGCAGTTCGAGCCGGAGCTGTGGCTGTAGTAGACGTAGATGTAGCTGTTGGTCGCGAAGGACGGATCCGCGGTGACACTGAGCATCCCGCGCTCGTCCTGCCCGGGCTGGCCGGCGCAGGTGAAGCCGGAGGCGTCCAGGGCGAGGGTCTGTTTCCCGGCCTTGTCGTAGGCGTAGAGCTGACCGGGCTTGGTGGTCACCAGCATCCGGCCGTCGGGGGTGAACCCGAGGCCGACCGGAAGGGTGACGTTGGCGACCACGGTGTCGGAGAAACCCGTGGGCGGCGTCGCGGGGACGGCCGTGGCGGCCTTGACTTCCGCCACGGCCCCCGGGCCGGCGGCGGCCACGAGGGCCGCCGCCACGACGCCGATTATCCGGCGTCGGAACCTGAGGGTGTTCACTGGGTGTTGATCGCCGTGTCGTCGAGGATGAAGTTCGTCGTGCCGCCGTTGGCATCGGTCTCGGCGCCGGTGAACTTCAGCGTGACCGTCTGACCCGCGTAGGACGACAGGTCAGCGGTCTTCTTCGCGTAGCCGGTGTTCTTGTCCAGGTTCGAGTACGTGCCGACGGTCGCCAGGACCGTGCCGGAGGAGTTCAGGACCTGGACCTTGAAGGTGTCCGGCTTGGCCGTGGTGGTGCTCTCGGTGGTGTCGATGTGCAGCCAGTACGACAGGGTCGCCGTGCAGCCCGTGGGGATCGTCACGCTCTGCGCGGCGGTGTCGGTGTCCGTGCTGCCGTTGCCGTTGAAGTAGGCGATCCACGAGCCGGCGTGCGCCGGTTCCGCCGACGTGGCCTTGGTGATCGGCGTGAAGCCGAGCGTCGAGGTCTGGGTCCACACCGTGGCGCCGGACTCGAAGCCGGGGTTGCCGAGCAGTTGGGCCGCCGTGCAGGTCCCGCCGCCGCCCGCCGTGGTGACGGTCAGCGTGTAGGTGGCGGTGTGCGACCCGGAGGACGCGGTTCCGGTGACGGTCACCGAGTAGGTGCCGGCCGGCGTGGTGGCGGCGGTCGCGATGGTCAGCGCCGAGGAGGCGCCCGAGGTCACCGAGGCCGGGCTGAACGTCGCGGTGGCGCCGGACGGCAGGCCGGAGGCGCTCAGCGCGACCGACTCGGCCGAGCCGGAGGTGACCGCGGTGCCGATGGTCGCGGTCGCCGACGAGCCCTGGACCACCGAGCCCGACGTCGGCGACGACGAGAGCGAGAAGTCGTTCGAGGGCGGCGGGGTGCTCGACGAGCCCGGGCTCCAGTAGTCGCCGGCCATCACGATCATGACCAGGGTCTTGATGGACTCGCCGTAGTAGCCGTCACCGTAGGGGTTGGTCTGGAGGAAGTTCCAGATGGTGTCGGTCCACGCCTGGTCCCCGGCCGCCATCGCGGACGGGCCGATCGCGTCGCCGGCCTCCTCGGCCACGTCCGAGGTGCTGTGCGCGGTGCAGTTAAGGTTCAGGTGCGGGTAGACCTTGCCCGGGTCGCCGCCGGAGACCTTCTTGGCGCAGGCCGACCACTTGGTGGCGTCGCTGAGCTCGAAGGTGGAGGCGGTGCCGTTGAGCAGCGCGTCGGTTCCCATGTGCCACGGCACGCGGATCGAGTTGTAGCCGACGATGTTGTCCGGCTGGTTCTCCTGGTAGTTCGCCGGGGCCGGCGACGGCGTGCCGTTGGCGCCGACCACGAAGTCCGGCAGCAGGCCGTTGGCCGAGGAGTAGCTGTTGACCAGCGAGGAGTCGACGGCCTCGGTGCGGGTGATCACCTTGTTCCAGTCGTGCGCGGTGTCGTACGCCGCGAACGCCCGCAGGTGGTCGATCATGTGGTCCGAGGGCCGGGTGTCAGTGTTCGGACCGTCGTCCTCGCACTTGAGGTGGCCGTCCGGCGCCACGTTGTGGGCGTAGAAGTTGCTCAGCCAGTTCAGGGCGTCGGCCTGGTAGCCGCCCCACTGCTTGTCGGCCAGGATCAGACCGTAGCCGATGTCCAGGTCGCCGTCGGTCGCGCCGTCGGGGGTGCCGCCGCTGTAGTACTTGCAGGTCTTGCCGTCCAGCTGCCACTGCATCATGCCGTACTGGTCCTCGTGGTCCTTGACCAGCTGCCACAGACCGTTGAACTCGGTCTGGGCGTTGGCGTCGTACCCGGCCATCAACGGCACGATGTTCATGCCATAACCCTGACCCTCGGAGACCGGGCCGTTGTTGGTGGCGTCGCCGTCGCCCTTGGTGGAGATGTAGTACTCGTTGCTGGCGCAGCCGTGGACCAGGTAGTTGGCCTTCCAGGAGTCGTACTGCTTCTGGACGGCGGCGTCGCGGGTGGCCTGCGAGGCCGAGGGCATCACACCGACCTTGTAGGTCTGGTGGGACGGGAAGGCGTGCGCGGGCCCGGCCGCCTGGGCGGCCGGCGAGGTGACCAGGGCCAGGCAGCCGGCGATGGTGCCGACTCCGGTGGCCAGGCTGAGCACGCGCTTTGCGGAGCGCTTCACAGTGCTCGTTCCTTTCCGGTTATGTGGGGGGTGGGGTTCAGCTGGTCTGGAGAGCGGTGTCGTCGATGACGAAGTTCGTCGTCCCGCCGTTCGCGTCGGTCTCCGACCCGGTGAACTTCAGCGTCACGGTCTGGCCCGCGTAGGCGGACAGGTCGGCGGTCTTCTGCGCGTAGCCGGTGTTCTTGTCCAGGTTGGAGAAGGAGCCGACGGTTGCCAGGACCGTGCCGGAGGAGTTCAGAACCTGCACCTTGAAGGTGTCCGGCTTGGCCGTGGTGGTGCTCTCGGTGGTGTCGATGTGCAGCCAGTAGGTCAGCGACGCCGAACAGCCCGCAGGGATCGTCACGCTCTGCGCGGCAGTGTCGGTGTCCGTGCTGCCGTTGCCGTTGAAGTACGCGACCCACGAGCCCGAGTGCGCCGGTTCCGCCGACGTGCCCTTGGTGATCGGCGTGAAGCCGAGCGTCGAGGTCTGGGTCCACACCGTGGCCCCGGACTCGAAGCCCGGGTTGCCGAGCAGCTGGGCCGCGGTGCACGTCCCGCCGCCGGACGGCGTGACGGTCAGCGAGTAGCTCGCGGTGTGCGTCGCGGACGGCGCCGTCCCGGTGATGGTGATCGGATAGGTACCGGCCGGTGTGGTGGCAGCCGTCGCGATGGTCAACGTCGAGGAACCACCGGCGGTGACCGAGGCCGGGCTGAACGTCGCCGTGGCACCGGACGGCAGACCGGAGGCGGTCAACGCGACCGACTCGGCGCTACCGGAAGTCACCGAAGTGGACACCGTCGTGGTTGTCGACGAACCCTGAACCACCGAACCGGAGGCGGGTGCGTCGGCCAGTGAGAAGTTGTTCGTGGTGGTGGACGGGGTGACGGTCAGCGAGTAGCTCGCGGTGTGCGTCGCCGATGGCGCCGTCCCGGTGATGGTGATCGGATAGGTACCGGCCGGTGTGGTGGCAGCCGTCGCGATGGTCAGCGACGAGGAACCACCGGCGGTGACCGAGGCCGGGCTGAACGTCGCCGTGGCACCGGACGGCAGACCGGAGGCGGTCAACGCGACCGACTCGGCGCTACCGGAAGTCACCGAGGTCGACACCGTCGTGCTCGTCGACGAACCCTGAACCACCGAACCGGAGGCGGGCGCGTCGGCCAGCGAGAAGTTGTTCGTGGTGCCGGTGCCGGTCCCCGCGACCACGTCGATCTTCGAGGCGTTCCAGCCGTACAGGCTCACCACCGGGGTGGCGCCCTGCAGGTCGGCCGACTTGTACGTCGCGGTCAGCGTCTCGGACTCGCCGGGCCACAGCGTGACGTCGTTGTCGCCCCACACCGTGGAGGCCACCTCGTTGTCGCCGGACAGCTCGCCGCCGGAGGCCGTGCCGCGCCGCAGGTCGGCGCGCAGCAGGAAGCCGACAGTGGGCGTCGAGGAGGTGTTGGTGACGGTCACCGTGACCTGCTTGTCGGCGCCGTTCGGACCGGCGTGGTCGGTGGTGGCCGCGGTCGCCGAGACCGTCGCCTTCGCCAGGCTCTGCAACGCCGTCAGGTTGGCGTAGCTGGTCATCGTCGCCTGCGGGTTGCCGCCGCCGGAGGGGATGGTCGAGCCCCAGTTGACCGCGTCGGGGGTGGTGGAGTCCCAGTAGACGTTCCGGTCGACCAGGGTGCCGTTCTGCTTGAGCAGCAGCTCGACGAAGTAGACCGTGCCGGCGGCGGTGGGCAGCTTCGGGGTCAGGACCTTGTTCTGGACCTTCTGCGAGGCCAGCGACAACGAGCCGGAGGTCTGGTCGTCGAGCAGGGTGCCGGCGGCGTTGTAGACCTTCGACTCCACGGTCACGCCGGACTGGGTCTGGCCGGTCAGGTTGTCGACCGTGACGGTGTGGTTGTCGAGCGTGAACAAGGCGTGCAGCGGACGGTTCGCCTGCTGGGCGCCGAAGTACGCGCCGGCCTGGTCGTAGTCGTTGTTGTAGAGCGACCAGAGCAGCGTGGGCCAGCCCTTGTTCATCTGCCAGTAGATGGTGCCGGTGGACGGCGCCGAGCTGTTGGTGGAGTGCGCGATGTAGGCCTCGAACTGCGCGCGGGTGTCCTCGTAGTTCTGGGCCTGCGCCTCCTGCACGTACTGCGCCAGGCTCGACCAGGTGCCGTAGCGCTTGGTGATGGCCTGGTCCAGGTTGTAGAGCGTGCCGAAGGCGTAGCCGCTGTGGCCGGTGCCCTCGTAGTTGGCGTGGTACTGGTTGGCGCCGGTGGTCTGCCACAAGGCGGACTGGTCGGACGCGGACAGGAAGCGGTTGATCGAGTCCAGCGTCGGGACCGTGTCGCCGGCGCTCTGCTCGGAGTCGAAGCCCCAGGCGCCGCCGGCGTTGGTCAGCGTGGAGTCGCCGGAGGGGTAGTGCGAGGTGTCGTACCAATAGTTCGACGGCACCCAGTCATAAGGACCCTCCTTCTCCCCCGAGATCCCGAGCTGGGAGCTGGAGTTGTACTCGGCGGAGGAGATGAACGGACCCGGGTAGTCGGCCGCGGCGAAGCCGTTCAGCGCCTGCGTCTCCTGGGAGGAGCTCGGGGCGTTGTCGCTCCACTGGAAGCTGAAGACGCTCGGGTGGTTGCGCCAGATCGCGCCCTGGGTGCTCGCGGTGTTCTGGTAGTTGGTGCCGGCCGAGCTGCCCTCCCAGTAGTCGCAGCACTGGTAGCCGACGTTCACCAGGATGCCGGCGGCGTCCATCTGCTGGTACCAGTCCGCGGGCAGGAAGTGGCCTTCGAGCCGGACCGTGTTCAGACCCATCGACTTCATCAGCGCGATCTGCTGCGCGGTGTCGGCCGGGTCGTAGCGCAGGAACAGGTCGGGGTCCCAGCCGCCGCCGCGGATCACCAGCGCCTGGCCGTTGACGCCGAACTGGCGGACCCCCGACGTCGCACCGCCGCCCGCGCCGACCAGCGTGGAGGAGATGGTGCGGATGCCGAAGGTCTCCGAGCTCGAGTTCAGGGTCGTCGAGCTCTGCGCCACCGAGGTGGTCAGCGTGTAGAGCGGCTGCGCGCCCATCTGGTACGGCCACCAGATCTGGGGCGAGGACAGGGTCAGCGCCGGGTAGCTCGCGGGCGCGAACGTGACCGTCGAGGTGGCGTTGGCGGCGACGGTCACGTTCTGCGTCACCGAGACCGGGGATCCGCCGCCGGGGGGCGTGACGGTCGCGGTGACGGCGCCGGTCTGCGCGGAGCCGGTGACGTTGACCACCGACGCCTTGACCGTGAGCGCGCTGCTGGACAGGTTCGCCGCGGTGTTCTGGTTGACGTGCGCGTCCTCGACGATCAGCGGACCGCCGGTCTCCAGCTGCACCGGGAACTGGATGCCGGTGTTGTTGTCCGGCGGGATCTGGCTCCAGTCGACGTCGTCGAGGGTCAGCATCTTCGAGGGGTCGTTCGGGTGCACCTCGATGGCCAGCGAGTTGGTGCCGGAGACCAGTTTGGAGGTGACGTCGAAGACGTTCTTGACGTAGGCGCCGGTGACGGTGGAGGCGGCGGCCACCTGCGAGCCGTTGACCCAGACGTCGGCGGTGCCGACGACGCCGTTCAGCACCAGCCGCGCGGACTGGCCGGACGGCGGCGCGGCGAAGTCGGTGCGGTACCACCACGGCACCGAGAACTGCGCGATGGTGTCGGCGCCGATCTTCGTCATCTGGCCGAAGCAGGTCTTCATGTTCGTGGACACGTAGACGTTCGGGCAGGTGCCGTTCTGGAGCAGGGCGTTGATCTCGGTGCCCGGCGCGCCGCCGCCGTCGTTGGCGACCGTCAGCCAGCTGCCGGTGCTGAAGCCCGGCGTGGAGATCTGGGCGCCGGTTTGGGTGGCGGTGGCGCTGGTCAGGACCTTCCAGCCGGCGCTCGCGCCGAGGTTCTGGACGGCGGTGGAGCCGGTGGCCGGATTGGCCGAGCCGGCGGCGAGCAGTGATACGGAGGTGGCGCCTGGTGAATGAGTAGTGGTCGCCGTCGCGATCTGGACGGCTCCGGCGAGGACTGCGACAGCGATCCCGGCGGCCCCGAACGCGCGCGTCCGGGGACGGTGGGGGCGGATCGTGTCTGAAGATCTCATGCCCGACTCCTTGGTGGGCTGGTGCTGATGACACGGGATCGACGGTGCGGTGAGCGTGCGCTGAAGCATTTAGGAAAGTTTCCTAACGAGATCGGGGCGTACGCTACTGAAGCCCTGACCGGTCCGTCAAGAGTCTGCGAAAGGTCCTTAACCAGAATGCGGACGGGGTGCGGGCCGAGGTCCGGAGCCGGGTGTGTCCCCCGTTCGCGACAGTGCGCGGATGGTTCGCGGACGCACGGGTAACCGCTTCCGGCCGGAGACGGCCGAGAGGAAGTGAGGGGCTCCCCCATGACAGTGCGTCGTTCCATCCTCGCCACGACCGCGGCGGGCGGGCTCTGCCTGCTCCTGCTGGCCGGGTGCCGCAGTGACGCGTCCCAGTCGGGCTCGGCGCCCGGGCCGTCACCGACCGACGCGAGCGGGTCGGTGTCGAGCGCGGTCTCGCGGGCGCAGTCGGCGGCCACGTCGGCGCTGTCCGAGATCAGCGACGGGGTCACCGCCGACGGCGATGTCACGGCCGGGGCGGCGTCGGTCGATGCCGACGGGCACGGGACGGCGCAGCTGACGGTCAAGAACACGACCGGGGACGTGCACGACTACACGATCTCCGTGATCTTCGACGGTTCCGACGGCGGGCTCGCGGACGTGGTGGTGGTCAACGTCTCGAAGGTGGCCGCGCACGGCGAATCGCACGCGACCGCGCGGAGCACCCGGAAGCTGTCGGGGACGTTGACGGTCAAGGTGTCGGCGGCGGTGCGGCACTGAACCGCCGACACCCTGAAGCGCTGAGCCGCTGAGCCGCTGAGCCGCTGAGCACTGAACCGCTAAGCACTGACGCGCTGAACCGCTGACAGTGCGAATCAGGCCGCGCAACGCCAAGCCGCCCCGGGTCGCAGTCGAGTAGCGACCCGGGGCGGCGTTCAGGTACGGCCTGGATCAGGCCGCGGTCCGCACAGTGTTCACTTGTCCTGCCGGCTCAGCGCCGGCGCGTCGTCCGGGCCGACGGTGGCGGTCAGGCCCACACCGCCGGTGACGACCGCGCCGTCCGGCGGAGCGGCCGGCAGGCTGACGCAGACCGGCGGCCGGCCCTTGATCGGCACCATGGCCGAGGTGCTCTTGCCGTGGTCGAAGCTGAAGACCAGCAGCGCGGTCTCGTCGGCGGGCAGGCCCCAGGCGGAGACCGTGACGGAGCCGGGGTCGGTGCCGGCGAACCGGGTGTCGACCCTGGTCGGGCTGCCGGCCCCGCCCGGGATCCGGAAGGTGTCGATCGAGGGGCAGCCCGGCTTGGCCTCCACCACGGCCACCCGGGACTTGATCCTGGCCAGCGCCGCGTTCGCGCCGGCCACCCCGCTGGGCTTGTCGACCTTGACGGTGACCGTGCCGTCGTGGTTGTCGGTCACGGCGTAGGCGGAGGCCGTGCCGCCGAAGGCGGTGAAGCCGACGGCGGCGGTGGCGACGGCCGCGATGGTGCCGGCCGAGGCCCACACCGGACGCAGGCTCCGGCCCGCCGGGCCGTGCGCCTCCATCGCGGCGAGGGTGTCCCCGTGCTCGTCCATCAGGGACTGGTACAGACTGTCGGCGAACTTGGTCATGGTGTTTCCTCCAGTTCCGGGCGCTCGTGCGCCCTGCGAAGGCGGGCCCTGGCGCGCATCAGTCGCATACGCACCGCGCCCGCGGAGATGCCGAGCACCTTCGCCGCCTCCTTGGCCTTCAACCCCGCGAGGTCGACCAGCTCGACCGCCTGGCGGTCCAGGACCGGCAGCCGGGTCAGCTCGGTGACCAGGCGCCGGCCGGCGCGCTCGGCGTCGATCCGGTCGAGCAGTTCCTCGACGTGGTCCGCGGCCAGGTCGCGCCGTCCGGCCAGCCGGACCGTGCGCTCCCGCTGCCGGGCGTACGCGTCGCAGTGCTCGGCGAACACCCGGCGGGCGATGCCGAACAGCCACGCGCGCTCGGTGCCGCGGCGGGGGTCGAAGGAGGAGTAGGAGGCGATCGCCTCGACGAAGGTGTCCGCGGTCAGGTCGGCGACCGTCTGCGGATCGGTGCTGCGCCGGGCGAAGTAGGCGGTCACCGCGTCGATCTGGGACCGGTACAGGTGCTCGAACTCGACGGCCGGGTCGTGGCCCGGCGAAGGCCGTCGCGGCTCCGCCGGGTGCGCGGGCTCGCTCCGGATCCGGATTCGAGGATGCTGCCGTGGCTGCGTGGTCGTCTCGCTCACACCAGTAGTTGCCGACTGCGCCGGATTCTGTCACGACGCCATGTCACGGCCGGTTCGCGGCGGGTTCGCGGCGGGTTCGCGGCCGTTCACACGTTCGGCGCCACCGGGGTTTGGCCGGAGCCCGCGCGGTGCATTCCCTCGGGTGATCGATGCCCCCGATTCAGCGAGGTCCCGGTGAACCAGCGTCCGTCCCGCCCGACCCGGAACACGCCCCGCACCACCGCCCGGCGGGCGGCTGCCGGCGCGGCGGCGCTCGCGGTGCTGGCCGGGGCCGCCGCCTGCGGCAGCGGCGGGAAGTCCAAGCCCGCCTCCTCCCCGGCCGCCTCCTCGACCTCGTCCGCGTCGGGATCCGCGACGCAGACCTCGGATCCGCTGGAGTCCGCCTACGAGCGGGTGGTCGCCGACGCGCTGCCGTCGGTGGTGCAGATCGCCACCGGCGAGGGCCTGGGCTCCGGCGTCGTCTACGACAACAAGGGCGACATCATCACCAACGCGCACGTCGTCGGCCAGGCCACGGAGTTCAAGGTCACGCAGCCCACCGGCGGCACGCCGCTGACCGCCTCGCTGGTCGGCAGCTACCCGAGCGGCGACGTCGCGGTGATCCGGGTCAGCGGCGGCGGCGGTCTGAAGGCCGCGAAGTTCGGCGACTCCACGAAGCTCAAGGTCGGGCAGATCGTGCTGGCGATGGGCAGCCCGCTGGGCCTGACCGGCACCGTGACCCAGGGCATCGTCTCGGCGCTGGGCCGCACGGTGACCTCCAAGGACTCCGCCGGCGGCGCGATCATCACGGTCGGCGACGCCATCCAGACCTCGGCGGCGATCAACAACGGCAACAGCGGCGGCGCGCTGGTGGACCTGTCCAGCCAGGTGGTCGGCATCCCGTCGGCCGCCGCGCTCAACCCCGCGCTGGGCGACAGCGCCGCGCCGGGCATCGGCTTCGCCATCCCGACCGCCACCGCGACCCGGATCGCCGACCAGCTCATCGCCAACGGCAAGGTCACCGACTCCGGGCGCGCGGCGCTCGGGGTGAAGGTGGTCGGTGTGGTGGACAACTCCGGGACGCCGATCGGCGTCGGCGTGGCCGAGCTGACCGCCGACAGCCCCGCCGGGAAGGCGGGGCTGAAGGTCGGGGACGTGATCACGGCGGTGAACGGCACGCCCACGCCGGATCCGACGGCGCTGTCCCAGGTGCTGGTGACGCTCAAGCCCGGGCAGCAGGTCAAGGTCGACTACACGACGTCGGACGGCACGAAGCAGAGCGCGACGGTGACGCTGGGGACGCTGAACGGGTAGCGGTCACGCCGACCGGGCCGATGCACCGCACCGCACCGAACCGCACCGCACCTCGGGTACCGTCGCCGACCGGGCCGACAGCCCTGTCCATACCGATCACCCACCGATCACCCCGTCCAGGCCGATCACACCGTCCACGGCGGCACGATGCCCTCGCCCTCGCGCGGCAGCGTCCAGGCCCGCACGCCGGGCGCGGAGGTGACGATGGCGGTGAACCCGGTCCCCGGGTCGGCGGCGACACTGCGCTCGGCCTCGCCGGGCAGCACGACGGTGTCCCCGGCCAGGACCGGGAACGACTCGCCGGCGCAGTACACCGTGGCCCCGCCGGCGGTGAAGGTCCAGATCTGCTCGACGTTGATCACGTGCAGCGGCCCGGCCGGGGCCCCGGGGACCACGTCGACGCGCCAGAGCGGCCGCTCGGCGGCGCCGAGCGTCGGCGAGGCGAGCGTGGTCATGGTCGCGGACGGAGTCTCGGCCCTGCGGACCTCGGCGGTGCGGATGACAGACATGGTCGGCTCCCCTATGATCGACAA
This sequence comes from Catenulispora yoronensis, assembly GCF_039531695.1. Lineage (NCBI taxonomy): Bacteria > Bacillati > Actinomycetota > Actinomycetes > Catenulisporales > Catenulisporaceae > Catenulispora > Catenulispora yoronensis. Next base: position 64,291 of record NZ_BAAAQN010000038.1, on the reverse strand, counting down.
CACGGTTGTCCTAACTAGACAATGAGGTTGTCGATCGTGTCAAGTGCTCTCCCGCCGCCGGGCTCGGACCTGCCCTTACTCCTGCTGCTGGGTTTCCGGGCACTGATCGAAGAGGTCCACACCGAACTCGCCGCGGCGGGCCACGGGGACTTCCGGCCGCTGCACGGCGTCGCCTTCAAGGCGATCGGCGACGGCATCTCGGCCGCCGCCCTGGGCCGCCGCCTCGGCGTGTCGAAGCAGGCGGCCGGCAAGACCATCGAAGGGCTCGAACGCGACGGCTACGTGGAGCGGGTCCCGGACCCCGACGACGCCCGCAGCAAGATCATCCGACTCACCGCGCGCGGCGTGGAGGTGCAGCGGCTGGCGTTCCGGGCCATGGCGGAGCAACGGGCGCGGTGGGCCGAGCAACTCGGCGAGGAGCAGCTGGCGTCGGTGGAGGCGACGCTGCGCGCCATCACCGGCGGCCGGGAGATGCGGTTCGACATTCCCGCGTGGTTCAACGGCCAGTGACCCGGCCGGCGACGACCGTCCCACCAGGCCGGGGCTCGGCCGAGGGAGGGCCGGTTGTTGTAGGCTCTCCCGGCGCTCGGGATGGGGCGCCGGGGGCCCTGAGGGGGGAAGAAGGTCATGATCGGAGCTTTGCCGTGCGCTGATCCGGTATGCCGGACGGTCGCCGGCATCCCGCCGAGCCTGCTGCCGTCGCGGCTGCGGATCGTGGTGCGGCCGGCCGGCACGCCGATGGGGGACGACCCGCTGGTGGCCGCGTTCCACCCGGACGTGGTCGCCGCGCTGGTGGTCAAGGGACAGCAGGACGAGGCGCTGGTGCTCACCCGGCACCTGGCCGCCACCTGGCCGGTCGCCCCGGCCCGGCTGTGGGACGACGCCCTCGACGCGATGAGCGTGGAGCCGCTCGACGTCCAGGGCTTCCAGCTCTCGACGGCGAACGTGCCGACCTTCGCGGTCAACGGCCAGGGCTGGCCCGGCGCCGCCCACATCTTCCGCCTCGGCCGCGCCATCGGCCGCCCGCTGCCGCACGGCGCCCTGGTGGTGCTGACCGACGACAACCGGTTCGTGACGCTGCCGCTGGAGTCCAACACCACGCTGCGCGCCACCGCCGCGCTGTGGGAGCTGAACGGCGCGCTGGCCCGTGACACGCCGCAGGCAATGCCGCCGCGGCTGTTGTGGGTGCGGGGATGGACGGTCCACGACCTCGGGGCCGGGGTGGTGGACGGGCAGTTCTCGTTCGAGCTGCCCGAGGATCTGCGATCGGTGCTGGCGCGGTTGAATTAGGGCACTGGGACGGGCTGCGGACACTGAGTCGGCGACACCGCCTCGGACCTCAGCGCCCCGCGCCCCCGATCCGCGCCAGCATTCCGGCGCCGGCCAGCAGCACCAGCGCCAGCCCCAGGGCGGTGCTCACGTTCTGGTGCAGCACCAGCAGGCCGCCGACCAGCGCGCCGAGGAACATGCAGCCCAGGGAGACGAGGCGGCGGACGGTGGCTTTGCCGAGCGGGTCGGCGGCCAGGCCGGTGACGGTCATGGTGAGGACCGTGGTGGTGAGGTCCGGGACGGCGAGTTTGCGGACCACCGCGTTCTGGACGCCGAAGCCGAAGGCGAGGATGGCGGTGAGCTGGACGCGCGTGGCGGTCTTGGTGTCGTCCTCAAGGGCGGCGATCAGGAGCGCCAAGGTGACGAAGGCGGCGTGGGCGGCCACCGCGTGGGACAGGCGGCGCGGATCGTCGCCCGCGCTGCGGCGGCCCAGGCGGGTCTCGGTCCAGGCGCCGGCCCCGAAGCAGGCCACGGCCAGGCAGGGGGCCCAGACCGTCAGGCCTTTGGCACCGGCCACGGCGAAGCCGAGGAAGACCACGTTGCCGGTCATGTTGGCGACGAAGATGTGGCCCAGGGCCAGATAGCTGACCGCGTCCACGGTGCCGGTCACGAGGGTGGCGGCGATCAGCGCCGCCGGGAGGGCGCCGTATTCGGCGGAGCCGCCGTCGTAGAGGCGGTCGGACAGGCGCAGCAGGGCGGCTTTCACGGTGGTGATTAGACCAGAAGCCTGGCATCCGGCGCCCGGTCCCGGCGGCCCGGCGTCCGCGCCGTTCAGGGCGCCGCCCGGCGGGTATGGGCCGGTTGTGACGAAAGGAACCGACAGCTTCGCCTTCCCGTCCGGCGGGACGGTCGTCGAGCTCGCCTCCAGCGCCGAGTGCCCGCCGGAGATCCGGGAGCGGGCGCTGCGCGCGCTGGCGGCGCGGGCGCGGGACGCCGAGGACGCGCGGTACCTGATGGAGGCGCTCGGTCTGGTCCCGGCCCCGCCCCGGGTGCGCCCCACGCGGCGGCGCGGGCGCGCCGTCATCCGTTCGGGCCGCCCCGAAGGTGGGGACGTCGAGACGGAGTGATCCTAGGGCGGTAGCGCACGCCGAGCCCCAGGAGGCACCATGAGCGACCAGCTGCCGCCGGCTCCCCCGCCGCCGCCGGATTCGAACCAGCCGCCCTACGGCCAGCCGGGCAGCCCGTACGGGCAGCAGCCCGGGTATCCCCAATACCCCGGCGGCGACGTCTACGGCGGCCTGGTGACCGAGCCCCAGGTGCAGCTGGACGTGCACGGTCTGCGGCCGCAGAAGCGCTGGACGGTGCTGATCCGCCTGATCCTGGTGATCCCGCAGGCGATCATCATGTACTTCCTGTTCCTGGCCGGGTTCTTCGCGCTGATCGTCGCCTGGTTCGCGGCGCTGTTCACGGGCAGCGTGCCGGACGGCATCAGGGAGTTCCTGATCGGGATCGTCAAGTACCACGCCCGGGTGGTCGGCTACGCGTTCCTGCTCGTGGACGAGTACCCGCCGTTCGCGTTCTTCGACGCGCCGGACTACCCGATCCAGATCGAGGTGCCGCCGGCGACGCGGCTGAACCCGGCCGCGGTGTTCTTCCGGATCATCCTGGTGATCCCGGCGTGGATCATCGCCGGCGTGGTGATGGACGGCGCGGCGATCGTGGCGTTCTTCGTCTGGGTGATCATGCTGTTCACCGGGCGGCAGCCGGAACCCGCGTTCGGGGCCACGAGCGCCGTGGTCCGGTATTCGATGCGCACCACGGCATACTTCGGACTCCTGACGCCGACGTATCCGAAGCAGCTGTTCGGCGAGGTGCCGACGTCGAACGACCGTCGTTCCCTGACGCGTCCGATGTCGTTGAGCAGCGGGGCGCGGGTGCTGTTGATCGTGATGATCGTGCTGGGCGTGATCGCCTGGATCTTCAGCGGGGCGGAGAACAGCAACAGCAACTGGAACGACGACTCGTCGCGTCCTGCGCACACGATCTCGCAGTCGCGATAGCGGAGTGCCCGGGCCGCCAGGACCCGGGCACTCGCGATTCCCCTTCTCCGACGGCCGCGCCTACGCCTCCGGCGGCACGTGGGTCGTGAACCGCCCTCCCAGGTACTTGTACTCCGGGTCCTCCGGGTCGTAGCTGTCGGTGGCGAGGGCTTCCACCTTGGCGGCGAACGCGTCGGAGTCGTCCTGCGGCTCGTAGCCGAGGCGGCGTGCGGGTTCCAGGTCCCACCAGGCGGTCTTGTTCGCGGACAGGCCGTACACGATCTCGTAGCGCAGATCGGGTGCGGTGGCCAGGGCGTGGAACAGGCGGACGCCGTCGGCGGGGCTGAGCCAGGTGTCGAGCATGCGGCGCGAGCGGGGTTCCTGGAAGCAGGAGCCGATGCGGACGCAGGCGACTTCGAGGCCGTGGCGGTCGGCGTAGAAGGAGCCGATGGCCTCCATGAAGACCTTGGAGACGCCGTAGTAGGTGTCGGGCCGTGGCCGGACGTCGGTTCCGATCAGCGTGTCCTGGTAGTCGGCGCGCTCGTAGTAGCCGACGGCGTGGTTGCTGCTCGCGGTGATCACGCGGGGCACGTCGTTGCGGACCGCGGCGTCGAAGACCTGGTAGGTGCCGTCGATGTTGGTCTTGAGGATGCGGTCGAAGCGGTCCTCGACCGGGATGCCGGCCAGGTGGACGACCACGTCGACGCCGCTCATGGCCGCGTCGAGGGCGGCCGGGTCGCCGACGTCGCCGGTCCGCCATTCCACCGGACCGGGGTCGGGCGGGGTCACCAGGTCGAAGCCCCGGACCGCCCAGCCCAGTTCCGGCAGGCCGGCGCGCAGGAACGTGCCCACGCCGCCGGCCGCGCCCGTTATCAGGATCCTGCCGCGCTCCTGGTCAGACATCCGCTCTCCCGCCCCTTCTCCCGGCGCCGCTCACGCCGTCGGCTCGATACCGTGCTCGACCAGTACCCGGCGGCCTTCGGCGATCAACGCCGCCAGCCGTTCGACGTGCTCCGGGGCCGGTTCGGTCAGCGGCGGCCGCACCGGGCCGGCGTCCAGGCCGGCCAGGCGGACGCCGGTCTTCACCAGGGACACCGCGTAGCCGGGGGCCTTGTGCCGCAGCTCTACCAGCGGCCGGTAGAAGCGGTCCAGCAGGGCGTTCACCAGCGCGGAGTCGTCCTCGCGGTAGGCGTGGTAGAAGGCCAGCGCGATGTCGGGGGCGAAGCAGAACACCGCCGAGGAGTAGCCGGGGACGCCGACGCCGCGGTAGGCGAGCTGCGACATCTCGGCGGTCGGCAGGCCGTTCAGGTACAGCAGCGCGCCCTCGCCGTGCCGGTCGCGGACCGCCGAGACGATGCGCTGCATCAGGTCCAGGTCGCCCTTGCCGTCCTTGAAGCCCACGATGTTCGGCACCGCCGCCAGGTCGGCGACCACGTCCGGGGTGAAGGTCACGTTGTCCCGCTGGTAGATGATCAGGTCCAGGTCGGTGCGGTCGGCGACGGCGGCGTAGTGGTCGCGCAGCCCGGCCGCTCCCCCGGCCACCAGGTACGGCGGCATCACCAGCAGGCCGTCGGCGCCCGCCTCCTTCGCCACGGCGGCGAAGGACGCGGCCAGGGCCGCGCCGTAGCCGATGCCGGCGACCACCGGGACCCGGCCGGCCGCGGCCTCGGCGGCCGCGCGCACGCACTCGGCGTACTCGTCCAGGTCCAGGGAGAAGAACTCGCCGGTGCCGCAGCACGCGAACACCGCGGCCGGCCCGGGGCGCTCGGCGGCGTCCAGATGGGCCAGCCGGGAGGCCAGATGCTCCCGGTAGGCGGCGAGGTCCACGCCCGCGGCGCGGTCCCCGGCGCCGCGGACGAAGGGGGTGACGGGGAAGTACAGCAGCCCGTCCAGGCGCTCCACGAGTGATTGCATTTGTTCCCTTATCCCTTGAGCGAACCGCTGAGCAGGCCGCGTTCGAACAGTCTCTGCAAAGCCAGGTAGACCAGCACGCCGGGCACCGCGAGGATCAGCACGGCGGCCAACCGCACCCCCTCGCCCTGTTCCTGCGCGGCCTGCAGGCTGGTCACGACCACTGTCAACGTGTCCATCTTCGGGGTCTGCGACACCAGCAGCGGCAGCAGGTACTGGTCCCAGATCATCAGGAACCCGAACACCGCGCAGGTCCCGAGCGCCGGGCGGCACACCGGGAGCACGATCCGCCAGAAGATCCGGAAGTCGCCGGCGCCGTCGATGCGCGCGGCCTCCTCCAGCTCCAGCGGCACCCGCTTCATGAACCCGGTCAGCACGTAGACCGGCAGCGCCCAGCCGACCAGCGGCAGGATCAGCCCGCCGTAGGAGTTCACCAGCGTCCCGCCGGTGAACGGCTGGTGGATCTTGCCGAGCACCTGGAACAGCGGGATGGCGATCACCTCCTCCGGCATCATCATCGTGGCCAGGATCGCCAGCATGACCAGGCCCGCGCCCTTGAACCGCTTGCGGGCCAGGGCGTAGGCGGCCAGCGAGGACACCGTCAGCTGCAGCGTCAGGCCGACCACCACCACGATCAACGAGTTCGCCAGGCCCCGGGCAACGCCGAGGTGCCAGGCCTGCGCGACGTTGGCGCCGGTGAGGCCGTGCGGCACGGTCATCAGCTCGCCGAGGCGGGCCTGCCGCCGGGAGAACACGGTCGCGACCAGCGTCCACAGCGGGTAGACGAACACGAACAGGACCAGGGCGTAGAGCAGCCACACGCCGGCCTTGGTACGAGCCCTCATATCTCTCCGCGCCTCCGCCAGACCAGCATCAGGCAGGTCAGGACCACGGTGACCGCCAGCAGCGACGTGCCGATCGCGGCGGCGTAGCCGGTGTCGTTGTCCTGGCTGAACTGCCGGTACAGATAGGTCACCACCGACTCCGAGGAGCCGGCGGGGCCGCCGTTGGTGGCGACCCAGATGTCGGTGAACACCCGCAGGCCCCGGATCACGCCGAGGACCAGCACGATCGTGGTGATCGGCCGCAGCGAGGGCAGCGTGACGTAGCGCAGGCGCTGGCGCCGGGTGGCGCCGTCGATCGCGCAGGCCTCGTACATCTCCCGGTCGATCGAGGCCAGCCCCGCGACGAAGATGACCATGTCGTAGGGCGCGTGCTTCCAGATCTGCATGGCGATCACGGAGGCGAGCGAGGAGTGCGGGCTGGAGAAGAACGGCTCCGGCCCGACGCCGACCTGGCCCAGCAGCGAGTTCACCGCGCCGTAGCGGGAGGGATAGAGCAGAGTGGTCCACAGCTCGGCGGCGGCGACCATCGCGATCACCGTCGGCAGGAAGACCGCCGTGCGCAGGATCCTGACGTGCCGGGCCGGGCCCTGGAGCAGCACCGCCAGCCAGAAGCCGACGAGGATCGACCCGGAGACGGCGATCACCGCGTCGAGGAAGGTGTGCACCACGGCCGAGCCCAGGTCGGGGTCGGAGAGGAGCTTGCTGTAGTTGTCCGTGCCGACGAACTCGTTGCCGAGATACGGCCGGACGTGGAAGAAGCTCAGGTAGACGCCCCAGAGCAGCGGCCACACTTTGAACACGCCGATGAACGCCAGCAACGGCGCCAGGTAGAGCCACGGTCCCAGGCGGCGCGGGGCCGGCTTCCAGAAGGCCGGCCCGTGGCGGCGGACGGTCACGTCCCCGTCCGCCGCCACGGGGGTCCGGGTATCGGCCGTCATCCCACGCCCTGCTGCCGCAGGAGCGCGGAGACGTCGGCGTTCATGCCGTCCAGCGCCGTCTTCACGTCTCCGCAGGAGGACAGCAGCTTGTTGAGGTCGTCGGACATCTTCTGCCGCAGCTGCGTCCAGTTCGGGGCGTTGTCGTACTCGTAGTGGCCGGAGGAGGTGTACACCTGCTGCGCCAGCTTCCAGCGCGGGTCGCCGGCGTGCGCCGCGGCGGCGTCGACCGTCTTGTTCACCGGCAGCCGCACGATGGTGGCCGTGGGGACCGCGGTCATGCCGAGCTTCTGGGCGTCGGCGGTGACCATGAACTCCTCAAGCTTGGTCACCTCGTCCTGCTTGCTGTCGGCCATGGTGAAGATGTCGGTGCCCTCGGCCAGGGTGCCGGCGGTGCCGGACGGGCCGGTCGGCGGGGCGACGGCGGTGTACTTGCCCTTGATCGCGGTGGCGTCCATGGTCGCGTAGGCGTAGGGCCCGGTCAGGTACATGCCGGCGACCCCGGTCTGGAAGGCCTTGTTGGTCGCCGTGGTGTCGTCGCCCAGCGCCGAGGGCTGCACGACCTTGGCGGTGCAGATCTGGTCCTCCAGGAACTTCGCGGAGGACACCGCCTGCGGGGAGTTCAGGGTCGCGGTGAACTTGCCGCCGTCGGCCTTGAGGAAGTCGCCGCCGGCCGAGTACAGGAACGTCGACCAGAACCATGAGGTGTAGCCGCGGGCCGTGGCGCCGGGGACGGCCAGTCCATAGGTGTCGTTCTTGCCGTTCCCGTCCGGGTCCTGCGTCGTGAAGGCCTGGGCCACCTTGGCCAGGTCGTCCCAGGTCTTGGGCGGTTGCAGGCCCAGCTTGTCCAGCCAGTCCTGGCGCACCAGCAGCACGTTGGCCTGGGCCGAGAACGGCACCGCGTACGTCTTGCCCTTCAGGTCCGCGGCCGAGTTCCAGGCCTGGTCGGTGAGCTGGTCGGCGCCGGTGAACTTGGCCTTGTCGACCGGCAGCACGATGCCCTGCGAGACGAAGTTGCCCAGCTGCGCGGCGTCGTCGACCACCATGTCGGGGAGCTGGTGGGCCGAGGCGGCGGCGGTCAGCGCCGTCTCGAAGTCGGTGAGCGTGGCCTTGCCGATGGTGACCTTGATACCGGTCTGCGCCGTGAAGGCGTCGAAGATCTTCTGGTAGGCCTTCGGCGAATCCCCGGCGCCCCGGATCCAGACGTTCAGCGGGCCGGCGGCCTTGGCGTTCTTGGAGGTGGCGGCTCCGGAGGACTTGCTGGAGCCGCAGGCGGTGCCGGACGCCAGCAATGCCACGGCCGCGAGCGCGGCGGCGGCGGATCTGGCCGTTCTGGGTGTCGCTGTTCGCATGAGGACCCTCGGCTTCGACGATTCATGGATGTGAACGAAGACAGATAAGTGAACGTGCTCGGCGGCTGGAACGGTAGCGGCGGCGACGCACGGGGTCAAGGGGACGAGGGGCTCCCTGGCGGGGAGCCCCTCGCCAGGCGGGTCCGGCAGGACGGCCCAGGGGGACGGGCCGGAAGTTTCAGATATGTGAACATTTATCAGATACCTGAAAGGCGTCGCAGACGGTAATGTGGAGCGGGAGACCTGTCAACGAAGGGGCCCCATGGCACGCATGAAGACCGTCGGCGCCGATGGCGTTGCCGACGCTGCCGACGCCACGGACACCGCCGGCGGCGGCCTCGCCGGCCGCACCGGCCAGGGCGCCGACCGCGCCGACCGCGCCGATCATCGGGCCGACCAACCCGGCGAGGACTCCGGCGCCGCCGGGGTGAAGTCCGCCCGGCGCGCCGTGGAGCTGCTGGAGGCGTTCGGCGCCAACCACGCCTGGCTGTCGTTGACCGACCTGCACCACCACACCGGGATCCCGCGCTCGTCGCTGCACGGGCTGCTGCGCACGCTGCGCGACGTCGGCTGGATCGAGTCCGACGACGCCGGCACCCGGTTCCGGCTGGGCGTGCGGGCCCTGATCTGCGGCACCGCGTACCTGGACCGGGACCCGGTGATGCCCTACGCCACCGACGCCCTGGAGCGGCTGCGCGACCAGGTCGGCTACACCTGCCACTACGCCCGACTCAACGGCCCGGACATCGTCTACCTCCAGACCCGCGAGTCGCGGACCTCCGCGCACCTGGTCTCCCGGATCGGCCGCACGCTGCCGGCGCACGCCACCGCGCTGGGCAAGGTGCTGCTGGCCGAGCTCGCCGACGACGAGCTGACCGCGGTGCTGCCCAAGCACCTGGCGGCGCTGACCGGCCTGACCATCACCGACCGCGAGGCGCTGCGCTCGGAGCTGGCCTTCATCCGCGAGCGGGGCTACTCCACCGAGCGGGGCCAGAGCTCGGCGGACGTGGCCTGCGTCGCGGCCGTGGTCCCGTTCCGGATCCCCGGCACCGACGCGATGAGCTGCTCGATGCCCGCCGACCGGGTCACCGACGCGGAGCTGCAGAAGGTGGGCTCGCTGCTGCGCGAGGTGTCCGAGGACCTGAGCCAGCAGCTGCGGCGGGCCGGCATCCGCTGACCGAGCGGCCGGCCGGGGTTTTCTGAAACAACTGGTTCAGGTATGTGAATGACGTCCACGTTACTGAATCGTTACGACAGTTGTTCTTGTCAAGTTCCTTTACTAGTGCCACGGTCTGCGCCATGGCGACTACCGCGTCCCCCGCAGCCCCGGCCGCTCGCCGGCCGGTGAACCGCGCGACCCTGTACACCTTCGGCGCCTTCGGCGGCATCCTGTTCGGCTACGACCTCGGCGTCATCGCCGGAGTGCTGGTCCTGATCACGAAACAGTGGCAGCTCTCGGCGTTCCAGAAGGGCGTCATCACCGCGAGCCTGTCGGTGGGCGCCATGCTCGGCGCGATGCTGGCCGGCCGGCTGTGCAACCGGATCGGGCGCAAGCGGACCATCATGCTGGCCGCGATCGTGGTCGTCGCCGGCACCCTGGGCTGCGCGCTGGCCGGCAGCTGGACGGTGATGATGGTGACCCGCGGCGTGATCGGCATCGGGGTCGGGCTGTCCTCGGCCACCGTGCCCACCTACCTGGCCGAGCTGGCGCCGGCCCGGGCCCGCGGCGCGTTGGGCTCGCTGAACCAGCTGTTCATCGTCAGCGGCATCCTCATCGCGTTCCTCGTGGACTACGCGCTGAGCAGCCACAACAACTGGAAGGGGATGTTCCTCGGGGCCCTGGTCCCGGCGGGGATCCTGCTCGCCGGGCTGCTGGTGCTGCCGGAGACGCCGCGCTGGCTGCTGAGCAAGGGCCGGGACGCCGAGGCGCGCACGGTGCTGGCGGCCGTGCGGCCCGCGGCCGGGGAGGCCGAGCTGGACACCGAGCTCGGCGAGATCCGGGACATCATCCGGCGGGACAGCCAGGAGCGCGGCCGGATCCGCGACCTGTGGCAGCCGTGGGTCCGGCCGATGGTGCTGGTCGCGCTGATCCTGGCGATCGGGCAGCAGTTCTCCGGCGTCAACGCGATCAACGCCTACTTCCCGACGATGCTGAAGTCGCTGGGCTTCGCCACCCGCACCGCGCTGCTGTCGGCGGTCGTGCTCGGCGTCGTGAAGTTCCTGTTCACGGTGTGGGAGCTGTTCGTCGTCGACCGCTGGGGCCGCCGGCCGCTGCTGATGACCGGCGCCGCCGTGATGACGGTCGCGCTGTTCGCGGCCGGCCTGGTGATCAAGAACGTGCACGACAAGGACACGCTGGGCACGCTGACGCTGGTCTTCCTGATCCTGTACCTGGCCGGCTACGAGCTGGGCTGGGGCGCGACGGTGTGGGTGATGATCGGCGAGATCTTCCCGCTGCGGGCCCGCGCCGCCGGGACCGGGCTGGCGACCACCGTGCTGTGGGCCGCCACCGGACTGGTGACCGCGGTGTTCCCGACCATGTCGGCGAAGAACCACCTGGGTATCGGCGGCGCGATGTGGGTCTTCGCCGGTATCAACGTCCTGCTGTTGATCCTGGCCCGGTTCTACATCCCGGAGACCAAGGGCCGCAGCCTGGAGCAGATCGAGCGCGACCTACGGCACGGCGAACCGGCCGGGGCTGACGCCGACGACGCGCTTGAAGTGCCGGGCGAGGTGGGACTGATCCCAGAATCCTGACGCGGTGGCCGCCCGCGCCGGCGGCATCCCGGTCAGCAGCAGGCCCCGCGCCAGGTCGACGCGTCGCGACGTCAGATACCGGTGCGGGGCCATTCCGTATTCGCGCGTGAAGCTGCGGATCAGGTGCGCGGGGTGGAAGTGGAGCTCGGCGGCGGCCGCCTCCAGGCTCACGCCCTCCACGATCCGGCTGTCCATCAGGTCTCTGAGAAGGCTCGCGGCGGAGGCGGAAGCGGAAGCGGAAGCGGATGGGAATGCGGGCTCGGACGAGGACTCGGACAATGCCGGGACGGCCAGGCGCTCCCGGAGCCGTTCGCGGACCACGGTCAACCGGCTCTCCGCCTCCAGCTCCTCCCCCGGCGTGCGCAGCGTGCGGTGGAGCTGGTGGATCCGGTGCCGCAGCAAGGGATCGGCGAAGGCGGGCTGGTCCACGGCCGCTCCGATGAGATCGGTGCCGAGGCTGTCCCGGTCCAGGTAGAGCACCCGCTTGCGGAAGCCTTCGGGGTCGGCGGGGTTCGCCGAGCGACCGTTGTGCGGGACGTCCGGCGGGAGCAGCGTGACGAGGTCGGTGAGGGCGCCGTGCTCGTGCCGGTCGAGGTCGTAGCGCACGGCGCCGTTGTCGACGATGAGCAGGGTCCAGGTGGCGTGCGCGTGCATCGGGTAGACGTGGTCGGTGAAGTGCGCGTGGAAGACTTCCGCGACTCCGGGCACCGGCGGCCGCCAGGCGCTCACCTGCTCCATGCAAGGAATGTACAAGACCGGCAACCGTGCAGGTCGGGATGCTCAGTACATGGAGAAGTTCGAGACGAAGATCGCGGTGTTGCTGCGCGACGACCTGGCGGTATGGCAGCGGTTGAACGTGACCGCGTTCCTGGTGAGCGGGATCGGCACGGCGCATCCCGAGGTGATCGGCGAACCCTATGAGGACGCCGAGGGGACGACGTACCTGCGGGAGTTCCGCCAGCCGGTGATGGTGTTCGAGGGCGGCAAGGAGATCCTGGCCGAGGCCCGGGCGAAGGCCCTGGCCCGCGGCCTGGACGTGGCCGTGTTCACCTCCGACATGTTCGCCACCGGCAACGACACCGACAACCGCGCGGCGGTGAAGGCCGTGCCCGGCGCCGACCTCGACCTGGTCGGGATCGCGGTCTACGGCGCGCGGAACGCGGTCGACAAGGCGTTGAAAGGCGCGACGAAGCACCCGTAGGGCGCTCGGCGCCGGTGAGAACGCGCGCGCCTACGCCGACTTGGCGCCGGCCGGCTGCTCGGGCAGCCGCTCGGCCGCCGGCTGCTCGGACGGCTGCTCGGACGGCTGCTCGGCCGGCCGTTCCGACTGCCGGTCGGAGCGCAGTTCGGGCGGCTGGTCGCCGAGCACCGCGTCCAGCAGCCCGGGCCAGCGCTCGTCGACTAGTTCGCGCCGGAGCCGGACGTTCTTCTTGGCCCCGACCCACCACATCACCACCAGCCCGGCTTCCCGCAGCACCTTGTAGTGGTGGGACATCGTCGATTTGCTGGCGGTGAAGCCGCCCTGCTGCCAGACCTCGAGACAGGCGATCCCGTCCTGGTCGGCGAGCGCCGCCACGGTCCGCACGATGTTCAGCCGGACCGGCTCGGCCAGCGCCGCCAGCACCGCGGTCAGCTCGACGGCGGCGGGGTCCGCGTGCGCCAGTTCGTGCTGCTCGACCTGGGATTCCATAGCCACAGCCTAAACCCGCTTGCTTGAAGTTCGATAGTGGTCGTACAGTTCGATGATAGTCGAACGGTTCGATGAACGTCGAACCGATAGCCCGAGCGAAGGCGATGGAACAGCCCGTGTCAGCCACCACGGAACACGTCACAACCCCGACCGTCCCGGCCTCGGCGACAACACCGCCGGCCGCGGAACCTTTCCCGGAGCCGGATCCCCGCCGCTGGCGCATGCTGCCGGTCATCCTTTCCGCCATGTTCGTAGCGATGTTCGAATATTTTGTCGTTAATGTCGCCGCTCCTTCCTTTCAGCACGATCTGCACACCTCGGACGCCGGCATCGAGCTGGTGGTCGGCGGCTACGGCTTCGCCTACGCGGCCGGGCTGATCACCGGCGGCCGGCTGGGCGACCTGCTCGGCTACAAGCGGATGTTCGTCCTCGGCATGGCCGCCTTCACCGTCGCCAGCCTGGCCTGCGGCATCGCGACGTCCTCGGCGATGCTGATCGCGGCGCGCCTGGTGCAGGGCGCCACCGCGGCGGCGATGGTGCCGCAGCTGCTGGCCCTGATCAACGTGGTCTACCCGCTGCACGAGCGGCCGCGCGCAATGGCGTGGTTCGGCGCCACCATCGGGACCGGTTCGGTGGCCGGGCAGGTGCTCGGTGGGGTGCTGTTGGAGGCCAACCTCTTCCATTGGACCTGGCGGCCGATCTTCCTGGTGAACGTGCCGATCGGCGCGATCGCCGTGGTGCTGGCCATCCGCTGGCTGCCGGACACCCGCGGCGCGCAGCGGCCGCGCTTCGACCCGGTCGGCGCGATCGCGATCGCGGCCGCCATCGGGCTGGCACTGGCGCCGCTGATCCTGGGCCGGGCCGAGGGCTGGCCGCTGTGGACCTGGATCTCGATGGCCGCCTCGGTGCCGGTGCTGATCGTGGCGCTGCGCTGGGAATCCCGGCTGGGCCGGGCGGGCGGGTCGCCGATGGTGGACCTGGCGCTGTTCAAGGAGCGCACGTTCAGCATCGGCCTGGCGCTGTCCGGCCTGATGCTGGCGATGTTCGGCGGGTTCATGCTCGCTATGACCCTGTTCCTGCAGGGCGGCATGCACATGAGCCCGGTGCGCGCCGGGCTGTTGTTCGGGCCGCTGGGGGTGGCGTTCGCGGGCAGCTCGATGCTGGCCCGGCGGGTCTCGGGCCGGTTCGGGTCGCGGGTGATCGCGATCGGGGCCGCGCTGAGCACCACCGGCCTGGTGCTGCTGGGCGTGGTGCTGACCTGGCGCGGCACGGACCTGGCGGCGTGGCAGCTGCTGCCGTCGATGATGCTGGTCGGGGCCGGGAACGGGCTGGTGCTGCCGTCGCTGGTGGGCTCGGTGCTGGCCGGGATCCGGTCCAGGAACGCCGGCGCGGCCTCCGGGATGCTGGTCACCGCGCAGCAGTTCGGCGGCGCGGCGGGAGTGACGGTGCTGGGGACGGTGTTCTTCTCGGCGCTGGGCTCGCACCCGAGCGGGTTCGGGGACTTCGTGACCGCGATGCGCTGGGTGGACGCCGTGGACGTCGTCACGATCGTGGCAATCCTGGGCCTGGCGTTCCTGCTGCCGAAGCAGGCGGCGGGGATGGCTGCGCGGCGCTGAGGAGCGCTGTTCCGGACCCGAGCTGCGAGCCCGGTGCCCAAGCTGCGAGCCCGCTGCCCAAGCGCCGGTGCCCGGCCGAATCGCCTCCTTCAGCCGATTCGGCCGGGCACCGGCGTGCGGTGCGGAGGCGTCGGAAGCACTCTGGGACCTATGACGGAATCCAGCTTGGCGGCGCGGACGGCGGCGGGGCGCACGGCACGCAAGCAGGTCTCGCGGACCTCCACCGGGGAGTGGTCGCCCCCGGCCGACCGGCGGGACCCGATCGCGATCCTGGAGAAGCAGGCGCTGACCCGGGTGCCGGCCCTGGTGCCGATCCGCTACGGCCGGATGGCGGCGTCGGAGTTCGCCTTCCTGCGCGGCGCCCCGGCGATCATGGCCTCGGACCTGTCGCTGTCGCCGAACACCGGGCTGACCGTGCAGCTGTGCGGGGACGCGCACCTGTCGAACTTCGGGGTGTACGCCTCGCCGGAGCGGCGGCTGGTGTTCGACCTGAACGACTTCGACGAGACGCTGCCGGGGCCGTTCGAGTGGGACGTGAAGCGGCTGACCGCGAGCATCGCGGTGGCGGCGCGGGGCAACGGGTTCAAGGACGCGTGCGGGCAGGACGCGGCCCGCGACGCGGCGCGGGCGTACCGGCTGACGATGGCGCAGCTGGCCGGGATGGGCGAGCTCGACGTCTGGTACCAGGCCGCGGACGCCCAGACGCTGCTGGAGCTGGCGAAGCGGCCGCGCGGGCGCAAGGCCCTGGAGACGACGTTCGCCGACGCCGAGCGGCACACCAGCGTGCAGGCGCTGCGCAAGCTGACCCAGCCGGGGCCGGACGGCACCCCGCGGATCAAGTACCAGCCGCCGCTGGTGGTGCCGTACGCGGAGCTGGGGTTCGACCGGAACTCCGAGGAGGAGATCGTCCGGCGGGTGTTCACCGACTACCGGTCGACGCTCCAGGAGGACCGCAAGGACCTGCTGGACCGGTTCCGATACGTGGAGTCGGCGATGAAGGTGGTCGGGGTCGGGAGCGTGGGCACCCGGTGCGCCATGTCGCTGCTGCTCGGGGAGACGATCGGATCGCCGTTGTTCCTCCAGGTGAAGGAGGCCGAGGAGTCGGTGCTGGCGCCGTACCTGAAGGCGAGCCGGTACGAGCACCAGGGGCACCGGGTGGTCGCCGGGCAGCGGCTGATGCAGGCCAGCAGCGACATCTTCCTGGGCTGGGCCAGCGGGCCGGAGGGCCGGTTCTTCTATGTGCGGCAGCTGCGGGACATGAAGGGTTCTGCGGTGGTCGCCAACCTGGACCAGGCGTTGCTGCGCCGCTATTCGGAGTTGTGCGGGCAGACCTTGGCGCGGGCGCATGCACGATCCGGGGACCGGGTGGCCATCGCGGCGTATTTGGGGCGCGGGGACTCCTTCGACACGGCGATGGCGCGGTGGGCGCTGGCTTATGCGGACCAGACGCGGACGGATCATCAGGCGCTGTTGGCGGCGATCAAGAACGGGCGGGTCATGTCGGTGGAGGCTTGATCCGGAGGGGCGAGGCTTGTCGGTGGAGGCTTGATCCGGAGGGGCAAGGCTTGTCGGTCGAGGCGTGATCCGGGGACGGGAATGCGAAGGGCCCCGCCGGAGCGGGGCCGTTCACGGTGGACGAGATCGGATTCGGAGGAAGACGACCGGATCCCGGCGTGAGGAGGATCAGATCCTTGCGTCGGCCGCGCCCGCCCTGGCCTTGCGAGTGGTCCGCAGGCCCAGGCCGACCAGGACCGCGACCGCCAGGAGCACCAGGCCGTCGGCGCCCAGGCCGATCCGGATGCCGCCGGTCAGCGCGTCCTTGGCGGTGTGGCCGGCCTCCCGCAGGCTGTCGGCGCGGGCCGAGGCCAGGGCGCTGAACAGCGGGATGCCGATGGTCAGGCCGACCTGCTGGGAGGTCGTCACCAGGCCGGTGGCCAGGCCCTGTTCGGCGTCGGACAGGCCGCCGGTGGCGGTGACCCCGTAGGCGACGACGGCGCCGAGGTGGCCGAAGGCCGCGGCCGCGGCGACCGTCAGCAGCAGGAGCGTGCCGTTGGACTGGTCGATCAGGGCCAGCGGGGCGATCAGCGCGCCCTGCGCCAGCAGGCCGCCGACCAGCGTGGCCCGGGCGCCGAACCGGCCGATCGCCTTGGGGGCGACCGTCCCGCCGAGCGCGGCGACCACTCCCATCACGCCGAACACCAGGCCGGTCAGGGTCGGGGACATCCCGTTCACCTGCTGGAGGAACAGCGTGCCCAGGAAGACCACGGAGCTCATGGTGGCGAACGAGACCAGGCCGCCCAGGTTGCCGATCGCGACGCTGCGGCGGCGCAGGATCCGCAGGGAGACCAGCGGATCAGCGGCGCGGGACTCGATGGCGACGAACGCGGCCAGCAGCACGACGCCGCCGACCAGGCCGCTGACGACGTCGGCCCGGCCGAAGCCGACCTGCGCGGCGGTGGACAGCGCGTAGATCAGGGCCAGCAGCGCGGTGGTGACGGTGATCGCGCCGGGGATGTCCAGCTTGGAGCTGTGGGCGTTGCGGCTCTCGGTGAGCAGGCGCGGCGCGCCCACCAGCACCAGCGCGCCCATGGCGGTGTTCAGGACCATCGTCGAGCGCCAGCTGAAGGCCTGGGTCAGGAAACCGCCGAGGACCATGCCGAAGGTGAAGCCGACGGTCATCAGGGTGCCGTTGATGCCCAGCGCGCGCTCGCGCTGCGGGCCCTCGGCGAACGAGGTGGTGAGCAGCGCCATGCCGGTCGGCACGATCATCGCCGCGCCGACGCCCTGGAGGGCGCGGGCCCCGAGCAGGACCGCCGGGACCCAGGCCAGGGCCGCGATCAGGCTGGCGGCGGTGAACAGGACGGTGCCGGTGACGAACACCTTCTTGCGGCCGGCCAGGTCGCCGATCCGGCCGGACAGCAGCAGGAAGCCGCCGGAGGGCAGGGCGAAGGCGGTGGAGACCCACTGCAGGTTCGCCTCGGAGATGCCGAGGTCCTTGCCGATGCTGGGGACGGCGATGTTGAGGATGGAGAAGTCGACGGCGACCATGAAATTGGCTGCGCACAGCAGGAAGAGGACGAGCTTGGCCCGGGTGGACATGCCTTGGGGGGCGGGGTCGTGGGTCGGGTTCGTGGTCCGGGCCTGGGTTCCGGCCTGGGTTCCGGCCTGGGTTTCGGCCTGGGTTCCGGCCTGGGTCAGGGTGCTGTCGGTGCTGTTCGGGGTGGGGTTTGCGGTGCTGTTCGGGGTGGGGTTCGCGGTGGCTGCCGCGCCGTTCCCGCTGCCGGCCGCGTCGGCGGCCGCGCGGTCGAGGACGTCTGTCATGCATCCAGGATTCGGCCCGGGAAGCAAACGAAGGTAGCTCGTAGTTATCCTGGTGGTCCTTACACCAGGCTGGGCGAGCAGCCGCAGAGCGCGGCCGAGGCCCTTCGGGCCGTGTGGGAAGGGGCTGCGGACGTCCGCGGGGCGCCGCGGAGCAGTGTGCGCACGAGGGGAGAATGCTGTGTCGATGACCGGACCGGTCCAGGTGGACCCCGATACCGTCCGGCGGGCCAGTCTGCGTGAGTTCCTGGTCGCCCGGCGCGCCCAGATCACGCCCGAGGAAGTGGGCCTGGCCCCGGGCGCCCGCCGCCGCACCCCGGGCCTGCGCCGCGAGGAGGTCGCCGTCCTGGCCGGCGTCGGCTCCTCCTGGTACCAGTGGCTGGAACAAGGCCGCGACATCACCGTGTCCTCCCACGTCCTGGACGCCATCGCCCGCGTCCTGAAACTCGGCGAGGCCGAGACCCGCCACCTGTACGCCCTGGCCGGCCTCAACCCCCCGCAGCTCGGCTCGGCCGGCCCGGCCGAACCCCGCCCCGTCGACGACGTCCTGGTCCGCCTGGTCGACGCCTGGCTGCCGAACCCCGGCCACATCGTCGACTGCTACTGGAACCTGGTGGTCGCCAATCGCGCGGCCCAACTGGCCCTCCACATGGCCGAACCGGGCAGCAACTGCCTGCACCAGTACTTCCTGGACGAGATCTACCGCGAGAACCTGGAGAACTGGGAGGAACTGGCCCCGCTGATCGTGGCCAGCTACCGCTCGGAGATGACGGCGAACCCCGGCAACGAGGGCTTCCAGCAGATCGTCGAATCACTGGCGGCGCAGAGCCCTGAGTTCGCGACCCTGTGGAACCGCCAGGACGTGGCCCACAACGGCGCCCGCAGCAAGGTCCTGAGCTCCAAGGCCGGCGCCCTGCACTTCGAATCGGTGACCCTGGGCGTGCCCAACCGCGCGGATTTGCGCGTGGTGCTGCACAATCCGCAGGCCGCGACGGACACGGCGGCGCGGTTGAACGTGCTGCTGGCGGAGGACGAGCGGCGGAACGGGTTGCGGTTGGTGGCGGGGTGAGGCTGGGGGTGTGTGAGGTGGCGATGTGTGAGGCGGGGGCGCGTGAGGCGGGGGTGTGAGGCGGTGGCGGCGGATCAGGGTTCTGGGTAGTTGTCGCTGAGGTCGTCGGGGTGGTCGGGGTGGTCGGGGTGGTCGGCGGCGTAGTCGTCGGCGTGGTTTTCGGGGTGGTTTTCGGGGTGGTCGTCGAGGGGTGGAACGGCGTCGTCGGATGCCGGACCGTCATCCGGCGCGACTGTCCGGTCGAAGGCCTGGCGCAGGTCCATGGCTTCGTCCCGGTGGCCTGAGGCCACGAAGGCTCTGACGAGGTTGGCTATCAGCAGCGACCGGGCCTTGGCCTCCGGTTCGTAACCCAACCGGTCGGCGATGCCCGCGACATGGTCGGCGACGGTGAGGACGGGCGCTTCGGTTTCAGAGCATCATCGCCGCCGTGCGACGGCCCGTCCCCGGCGCGCCGCGCAGCAATACGATGTGTTTCTTCGCCAGGGTCTCTCGGATCTTCTCGGAGCCCGGCGGGTCGGCGAGACGTGCGCGCAGCCAGGCGAACTGCTCCTCGACCCACCGCCTTCGGGGCGCGGCCGTCCGGTCGTCGCCGAGGCCGCTGATGTCCCGCATGATCTGGAAGATGTACTGCGAGCCGGGGCCGGTGTGGATGTTTCCGTGGTTTTCGCGCACCTCGGTGGTGATCGAGCCGTTGGACATTGTGACCTGGCCGACGCGGTCGACTAACCCGGGAACTGTGGCCGTGACGACTTCGGCGATCCGGGTCAGACTCAGCTCGGCTTCGCGGTGGTCGTAGCGGCAGTAGGGATAGTCCGCCAGGTGTCGGACGTCGTCGGGCAGGCGGTTGGTTCCCGCGTCAGCCACTGCGGGCCGATCACCGCGACCACTACCCGGGCCCGGGCGACCTCTTGGAGCAGGGCGACCGGGAACGGTTTGCCGAACTCCAGTGAGCGGGATGCGAAGAAGACTTGCCGCGGACCGAATCGTCGGCTCAGGTCGAGCTGGATGGCCGTGGCCGCGTCGTGGGCGTCCCCGGTGCGATAGTTGACAAAGATCTCAGACACGACTTTGGAACTCCTTTCGTGATGTAGTGGTCGGATACGGAGTAATGGCGTGATCGGTATCAGGCCTCTACATCTCTTACCGCCGGGGCACGGAGCGGACAAGGGCGGTGGAGGGTGTTTCCCGTTTCCTATTGCGGCGGCGCGGCCTACCCTGAGAGGCGCGCAGCAGTCCAGTGCAGGGAGTGTCCATGTCAGACGTCGAACGCACCGACCTCAACCGTTTGCGGGACATCATCCGCAATGCGCAGCAGACCGGGGAGCAGTATCCGGTCGATCCGCAGGCGCGGGTGGCGGTCGGGTCCGAAGGGGAGATCTATACCGGGGACGCTCCGGTGGGGCGGCCGTTGAGCAAGGTGCAGCATGGGACGTTCGCGGGGCGGGTGCGCGGGCGGGAGGTCGAGGATGTGCGGTGGGCGGCTTTGCATATGCCGCGGAACACGCGGTTCATCGATCATCGGGATGCGCGGGGGTGGTGTTACAGCTTTCGGTCGCAGATGGGGCGGCCTTACACCATGTTCGCGTACTTCGACGGGGCCAGCTATCAGGTGAAGTTGGTCGAGCCGCGGTTGGAGGGGTTGGTCGGGGTGCATTCGTCGCACCTGTTCGCCAACGGCAAGCTGTGTTTGAGCCAGTTCGGGGGTTCGGGGCAGCCGAGCCTGGAGGAGGCGTACTCCAAGTCGGTGTTGTGGGCCACGGGCATGGATGTGGTGCTGGCCGGGTATCCCTTCCCCTTCTCGGTGACCAACGAGGTCGAGTACGACCTCTGAGCAGGGGGTGCGGATGCTGACACCGGTGCGGGTCGCGGACTTCGTGCTGGACGCGGTCGCGGCGCGGATCGGGGGTGTGGCGCCGGAGCAGGGCGGGGCGTTGCTGGGGCTGCCCGGGGTGGACTACGTCGCCGGGTTCGTCCACGATGCCGGGGCGGCCACGACCGGGACGCGTTATCAGAACACGGATTGGCTGATCGCGGCGATCGCGGAGCGGGAGGCCGCCACGGCGGCGGAGTTCAAGGGGATCGTGCACTCGCATCCGGCGGGGATGCCGGTGCCGTCGGGGCAGGATCGGGCGGAGTACGCCGAGACGCTGCGCCACAACCCGCATCTGGCGCGGTATCTGGCGCCGATCGTCACGCACGACGTCGAGACGCCGCTGGCCGGGCACGAGGTGCGCCTGGGCCCCGCGCGGGTCTCGTTCTACGGCGCGTACCGGGTGGCCGACGGCGTGGAGGTGGCGCCGATGCGGCCGGTGGTGGTGCCGATCGTCAAGATGCTGCGGCGGGCCGGGGTGCAGCCGGCGGCCGATCCGGTGGTGGTGGCGGTGGAGGGTACGGCGCTGCTGGCCACCGGGGCGCGGATCCCCGGCTTCGGCGCCGTCACGCTGCTGTTCGGCGCCGACTTCCCGGCGACCGCGCCGACGCTGCTGCCGGAGGACGCGGACGGCCCGCTGACGCTGCGCTGGGACCTCGCGCTGCCGCCGCTGGAGCGGATGGCCGGCGCGGTCCTGGCGGTGCGCCAGGGGCACCGGCCGCGGGCCCGGGAATCGGATGATGCCTCGCACGATGCGGCCGCCGACGACCTGGGTCTAGCACCGGGGCCGGAAACGGCACCGGAGGCCGCCTCGGGGCCGGCGGCGGGACCGCGGCCGCCCGGGCCGCCCCAGGCCGGCCGGAGCCCGTTGGCGCCCCTGTTCGCCCGCACCGAGGGCCTCCTGTCGCCGACGCTGGCCGATCGCAGAGTCCTGATCGTGGGCGCGGGCTCGGTGGGCTCCTACCTCGTGGAGACCATGACCCGCAGCGGCGTCGGCGCCTTCACGATCGTCGATCCGGACACCGTCGAGCCGGCCAACCTCGGGCGCAGCTCCTACCGGGTCGCCGACGTGGGGCTGGGCAAGGCCCGGGCGCTGGCCGACCTGGCGTTGTCGGTCAATCCGGCGGCCCGGATCGCGTTCCACACGGCCCGGCACGAGGACGTGGACCTCGCGGCCCTGGTCGGCGAATCAGATCTCGTCGTCGCCGCCACCGACGATCCGCAGGCGCAGACCCGCCTCGGCCATTTCGCCTACTGGCACGGGCGTCCGGCGGTCTTCCCCGGCCTGTACCAGGGCGCGCACGGCGGCGAGGTCATCGTCGCCGCGCCCGGGACCGCCTGCTTCACCTGCGCGACCGGCGGAGTACGCGCCGACCTGCAGGAGACCGCCAGCGGATCGGTCGCCGCCGCCACCGACTACGGCACCGGGCGCCTGATCGCCGAACCGGGCCTGCTGGCCGACATCCACCAGGTGTCGGCGGTGGCCGCGAAGATCGCCCTCGGACTGCTGCACGACGAGCAGGACGAGGCCGAGGCCGCCCGCTTCGCCCGCGGCATCCTCAAGGCCGGGACCACCTACGCCGTCTTCGGCCACGAGCCCGACTACTGGATCTTCGCCGACCTGATGCGCGCCGCGCCGGCCCAGTACGCGTACCAGTCGCTGTGGCTGTCGGTCCAGGGCCGGCCCGACTGCCCGGTGTGCGGCGCCCCCGAGGGCCGCACCGATCCCGGGGCGTATCAGGAGCCGGACATAGACCTGCTCCGCAGCCTGGGGGACTCCGGGTGAGCGCCCTGTACCCCACCCCCTCACCGCCCGCCACCGCCTGGCTCGCGACGTTGCGCGCCACCCTCGCGAACCTGGTCGGCCAGGTGCCCGGCGGGCCGCCGGTCGACCCCGAATCCCTGGCCGCGCACGTGGAATCGGCCGCGCCGGAGGCCGCCGAGGTCGGTGCCGAGGTCCTCGCCGAGACGCTGCGGGAGTACGGGTCGACCATCAGTGGCCTGACAGCGGCGTTCGGCCTGCGCCCGGCCGCGATCGTCGTCGCGCTGGGCCGCGGGGAGGAGCTCGGCGAGCTCGACCCGGTGGTCGCGCAGGCGCTGGACCAGGTCCCGGAGCTGGCGGCGCTGACCTCCTCGGGCACCGTCGTCATCGCCAAGGACGGCCGCGCCACGACGCTGATCGCCGCCACCACCGTCGGGCCGGCGCTCGGGCCGCTGCGCCTGGACTGGCCGGACCGCGACGACGTGTGGCTGTGCGCGGTGCCCTCGGGCGCCGGCCCCCTGGCCGCCGCGCGCGCCGCGCTGGCCCGCATCCTCCCGCAGGCCGGCGTTCCCCGGTCCGAGCTGCGGGCCGTCCCCGACACCCACCCGCAAACCCTGCACGTCGCGCTGCGCACCGTCGACCCGGCCGCCGACCCGGAGCTGGTCATGGCCCGGCTGGAGGGCTGGCGCACAGCGGTCGAGCAGCTGCACCGCGGCGACGTCGCGATCCACTGGGAGCAGGCGTAGATGGCCAACCACGACATAGACAAGATCCGCGGCGCGATCGCCGGGGTGCCGGACCGCGGGGTCCGCCTGGTCCGCCGGGGCCGGAGCCACCGGCCGCACTTACGCCCGGCGCCGCGGACCTCGGGCGCGTTCGTGCTGGCGGTGCTGTCGATCGTGCTGACGTTCCTGGCGCTGCTGTTCGCCTTCACCGCCGCGCAGTTGGCGGCGTTCTGGATCGGGGACCATGCCCAGGATCACGGGAAGCCCTGGCCGGTGTTCCGGGCGCTGGGCTACCGGCCGTGGAATCTCGGCGGGGAGGCGTACCTGTTCCACGCCATGTTCGAGGAGTTCCGGCTGCTGCCGTGGTTCGTGATCGTCGCGGTGCTGACCGCCGCGGTGGCGCGCCCCTACCAGGCGCTGGTGGTGGCCTTCGGGGCCGGGATCGTGGAGAACAACTGGTGGCTGCACCTGGCCACCTTCGATTTCCCGCAATGGTTCAAGGACCTCGTCGCCAAGCAGCGGACGCTGCTGGAGCACCACAACCCCTGGCAGGCCTTCGGGATCCTGCTGGTACTGGCTCTCTTGACGATGGCCTGGGCGGAACGAACCCAGGCCACCTAGTCGTTCAGCCGTACTGCAGCAGATAATCCAGGACTTCGGACATGGTGGCGGTGGCCACCGCGATGACGCTGTCGCCGGCGCCGTAGTACAGGCGGAGATCGCCGGTCTCCTCGTCGTGGATCATCCCGGTCGGGAAGACCACGTTCGGCACGTCGCCGTGCGTCTCGTAGTCCGCCGACGGGCCGAGCACCCACTGCGGGGAGCGGCGCAGCACCTTGGCCGGGTTGTCGATGTCGAACAGCACCAGCCCGGCTCGGTACAGCGGGCCCGCGGCCATCTGCTTCACGCCGTGGTAGACGCCCAGCCAGCCGTGCTCGGTCTCGATCGGGGCCGGGCCCAGGCCCATCCGGGCGGCGTCCCACCAGGCGCCGTCGCGGCTGGCCATGACCGGCTCCGGCGAGCTCCAGGTGCGCAGGTCCTGCGACCGGGAGAGCCAGACGTCGGCGCCGCCCACGTGGGCCGAGTAGGGCCGGTGGTACAGGATGAAGTCGCCGCCCACGCGCCGGGGCAGCAACGAGGCGTTCTTGTCCTCCGGCGGCATCACGACGCCGAGCTTCTCGACCGATTGGAAGTCCTCGGTGGTGGCCAGGGCCACGCACGGGCCCGACGGCCCGTAGGCGGTATAGGAGATGACATAGGTCTCGAGTTCGGCCAGATAGGTGATCCGGCAGTCCTCCACACCCCACATGGTCGTCTGGTCGGCCGGGTCGTCGGCGAGCAGCGGCTTGGGGTCCACGCGCCAGCCGTGCACCCCGTCCGGTGACCGCGCGACCGTCAAGTGGGACAGGCCGCGGCGGTCCTCGACGCGACAGAGCAGCACCGTCTCACCGTCGTGGGTGGTGGCGCCGGGATTGAAGACGGTGTTGATCTGGTAGGGCCAGTCATTCGCCGTCAGGATCGGGTTGGCGGGTTCTCGGCGGAACAGTTCGCCGTGGGGGCTGGTGGTGCCGAGCGGTGTCGACATCTTTTGCCTCGCAATGTGTCTGGTTGCGAACAGGTTTCGATCTTCGCAAACGGCACAGTTCGCCGCTGGAAAGCACTGACTGTAGCGCTCGTGATCACACCCTGTCTGGACAACACGCTAAACGCGGGCGCCACATGGGGTTTCCATACGGGGCGCGCGCCCCCGCTGCTCCGGGTCGATTCGCCACGACCCGCTACAGCGCGGGGTAATGCGGGCCAGGGCGGCGCCAGGGCCGTTTGTGTGACGAAGGCCACAACGCGGAGCTGGCGGAACCGTCTTCCGCGCCGCCACCTCGCCACCTCTATGATTGCTCGGCTGTTGACGGACCAACCGCAGTTCAAACGCCTGCGCAACCCAGACAGCGGCTTGTCGTCCCCCGCTGTCCGCCCACACCCGAAATGGATGCGCGCTGTGCACGTCAACGGTTTCACCTACGGCCCCTTGACCCCGCTGCTGGCCTACTTCATGTCCTTTCTAGGTTCAGCGATCGGCCTACAGAGCGCCTCGCGTGCCCGGGTCGCTGTGGGCAGTTCGCGCTACCGCTGGCTGGCCATGGCCGCGCTGGCGATCGGCGGCACCGCCATCTGGGTCATGCACTTCATAGCCATGCTCGGGTTCACGGTGCCCGGCGCCGACATCCGGTACGACCCGCTGCTGACCGTCATCAGCCTGGCGGTGGCGGTGCTGATCGTGGCGGCCGGCCTGGCGCTGGCGGTACGGCGGGCCGGCTCCGCCAACTCGCTGCTGCTGGGCGGGCTGATCACCGGGTCCGGGGTGGCCGGGATGCACTATCTGGGGATGGCGGCGATGCACATGGCGCCGTCGATGCACTTCGACGTGAAGCTGGTGCTGGCCTCCGAGGTGGTCGCGGTCGCCGCCGCCACCGCCGCGCTGTGGTTCGCGCTGAACGTCCGCGGCCTGGCGGCGACCATCGGCGCGGCCGGGATCATGGGCGTGGCGGTGACCGGCATGCACTACGTCGGGATGGCGGCGCTGCACGTGACGGCGACCGCCGCGACCGACCCGGCGGGCTGGATGCCGGGCATGCCGGTGACCGCCGAGGCGGCGGGCGGCGGGATGTCGGCCGCGCAGCTGCTGACCCCGCTGGTGATCGGGATCAGCGTGACCACCACGGTGATGCTGCTGGTGGTGGCGATGGCGCCGACCGAGCACGAGCTGCGCGAGGAGCAGCGGGCCGCGCAGATGTCGCTGGCGCTGCGCTCGCGGCGGTAGTCGGGGCGGCGGCGGTCGGGGCGGCAGCAGCCGGGACGGCGGCGGTCGGGACGACAGTCGGGACGACGACGGTCGGCGGCCGACAGCGGACCCGCCGTATCGGGTCCCACAGACCGCGAGACGCCCCGAGAACCGCCGCGCCAAGACGAAGGCCCTGTGCCGCCCTCCCCGCGAAGGAGAGGGCGGCACAGGGCCGTTTCCGTCCCGCCCGGCGCCGCCCGGCAGTCGCACCCGGCACCGACCGGCGGTCGGAGCGGATCGTCATGACCGATCGGCGGCCGGCGCGGACCGGACCGGATCACCGGTCAGAGCAGCTCGGCCTTCCGCAGCGCCAGCAGCGCCTGGTAGTAGGCCAGCGTCGATTCAGCACCCTGATTCGGGTTGGCGTCGTCGGCGCGCAGTCCGTCGCGTCCGCCGCCGCTGGCCGCGTCGTACAGCGGCACGCCCAGCCGGTTGGCGCCGAGGAACCAGTCGAACGCCCGCCGGGCCCGCACGGCGTAGAACTCCCGCCCGGTCACCCGCCAGGCCTCCACGCAGGCCTCCACGACCGCCGTGGCGTCGATCGGCTGCTCGTCGCCCTCGTAGTCCGGAATCGGCGCCCCCTTGCGCCGCCACAGGTTCCCGACCAGCCGCAGGCGGGCGTCCGGCGCGGCGTCGGCGCCGATGCCGACCTGCCCCAGGTACCAGTCCAGGGCGCGCAGCGCGCGCTCCACGACCGCCGCGTCCCCGGCCCGTTCGCCGCCGGCCAGCAGGGCCTGCGCCAGCCGCGCGTTGTCGTAGGTCAGCTCGTCCTCGAACCAGGGCCAGTCGTCGGTCGCGCCGGCCAGGAACGCGGCGTCCAGCTTGGCCACGCCGAGCGCCAGCTCCTGACTCGGCTCCGGGACCCGGACCAGGCCCAGCAGGCCGTAGGCCGTGGTGCGGACGGTGCTCTGGGCCGGCAGGGACGCGCGGGCGGCGTCCAGCAGCGCGGCGGCGCGCTCGCGCAGCTTGTCCGGCACCGCGCCGCCGGCGGCGACGTCGCCCAGCGCCCACAGCATCCGGCCGACGTGGTCGCCGCGGTGCGGCCGGTCCAGCCAGGCCCCGGCCGCGTCGCGCATGTTGCGCGAGCCCAGGGCCGCGCGGTCGTAGCCGGCCTCCAGGAAGTCCAGCGAGGTGTCGAGCCAGGCGTGCGGGTCGGTGCCGGTGATCTCCAGGACCGGGAGCGCGCAAAGCCCGGCTGCCACAATCGCCAGCCGGGCCACGTCGTCCACGCAATAGCCGGAATCCATATCGGGTTTGGCGTGCCGGCTGAACTGCACGATGCCGCCGGAGTCGGTGATCCGGTTCAGGTGGGTGAGTTTGAGTTTCGGAACGTCCACGTGCGCCTCCCCGGGGGCGTCTGAGGTGATGGCGTCCGGCACCGGGCGCGGCCGCCGGGCCGCGGTGGCCCGGGCGATGCCCGCGAAGCGGCGGGCGACGGCGGTCCAGTGCAGCACGGACCCGGCGGTCCGCGCGGCCTCCCGGGCGCGTTCCAGGCGCGCCGGATCGGCCAGGAGTGTGTGCAGGGCCTCGGCGAACGCCTCGGGATCCTCCGGCGGAACGGTGATCCCGGCGCCGCCGGAGAGCATGTCCTCGGCGTAGAAGTACGAGGTGGACACCACCGGGCAGCCCGCCGCCAGCGCGAAGGTCAGGGCGCCGGAGGAGATCTGCTCGCGGGAGCGGTAGGGGGTGCAGAAGATCTCGGTGCGGGCCAGGACCGCGGAGATCTCGGCGTCGGTCAGGAAGGTGTCCAGGAACACCACGCGGTCCTCCAGGTCCGCGCCCTTGACCGCGAGCACCAGGCGGTCGCGGTAGTTCTCGCCCTCCTGGCGGGCGATCTCGGGATGGGTCGACCCGGCGATCAGATAGGTGACGTCGGGGTGCCGCTCGGCGATCCGGCCGACGGCGGCGACGGCCGTCTCCAGCCCCTTGCCGGGCGAGAGCAGGCCGAAGGTGGACAGCAGGCGGCGGCCGCGCAGCGCTTCCAGCGTCGCGGCCACCTCCGGGCGCACAGCGCCGCCGCTCCCGGGCGGCGGCGCTCCATGCGGGACGTGGACGATCCGGTCCGGCGGGGCTATGCCGGTGTCGACGGCCAGCCTCCTCGCGGTCTCGGTGAACACGGTCACGGCCGCGGCGTCGCGGCACAAGCGGTAAAGGGTGCCGGCCTGGGAAGGGCTCGGCGTGGAGAGCACGGTG
Organism: Catenulispora yoronensis; assembly: GCF_039531695.1. Lineage (NCBI taxonomy): Bacteria > Bacillati > Actinomycetota > Actinomycetes > Catenulisporales > Catenulisporaceae > Catenulispora > Catenulispora yoronensis. The sequence goes on along the minus strand of NZ_BAAAQN010000038.1, from coordinate 36,101 downwards.
TGCAGCGTCACCAGATAAGGCACGCCGAGCCGGTGCAGCTCGGCGGCGAAATCGGTGATCCAGGCGCCGTCTTGGCCCCCGAAGATGCCGAACTCGTGCTGGATGACGACGGCTCCCACCCCGGAGGCGGCCAGTTCCTCGGCGGCCTTCCGGTAGTCGGGATGCTCGTCCTGGCGGATCACCGTCCGCACCGTTGCGGGGTAGGCCAGTCCGTCCCGGTCCAACGCGCAGATCTCCACGCGCACGTCCGGAGCGGCATCGGCGAGCGCGACGGCCAGGTCGCGCGAGAACGTGGCGATGCCGCACCGTCGCGGCGGGTACGTGGAAACGATCGCGAGTCTGATGCCCATGTTCGAGACAGTCCCTGCCATGACCTCTCATACCTCTCTCCGTCGCCACTAAATACGACGGAACCGGCAAGCCACTCTAACGTTACTCAGTAGCCTTAATCAATACTCTTAGACGTATTGTCGGTTTCGCCACGATGAACAGGCGATCAGCCACCACGGACTTGGCAAATCGCGAGCCGCGCGGTATGGCGAACCGTGGCGGGAGGGGTGGCTGAGGTATACCCGCAGGTAGGAAAGTCGTGTGACGTGCGTCGCTTGACAACACCCCGGGGTCGGGATGGTTTAATAGCGCCATGAACGGCGCATGCTTTACGTGCTGCGCGACCTGCCTTGGGACGAAATCCCATCGGGCCGGCCGCGTATGCCGCATGCGCCGAATGTGCGGCCGCTGACGTCCGATAGCCCGCCGGCACGGATGGGACGAGGGTTCTCCCTCGCTTCACCCGGAGGGCACCTTCCAGCCGCCGTACACCTGTAGAGGTAACTCTGATGAGAGATGTTCCGAGGCCCAGCCTCATCTCGAACACCACTGTCCGTAGCACGACTCCTCACCGCACGCAGCGAGTAGCGCGTCCGGCGCTGCACGGTTGGCATAAACCGTGTCGCCGAATGCGCTGGGGCGTACCAGCCAACGCCGTCTGCGTACGCCCTTCCCGGTCCGATTCCCCCCGACCCGAGAGCTTTGCGACCCGCTGAGGAGCACCCCCGATGGACCCCCGCCGCCTGGAACTGATCTACGACGCCGTCCGCACCGAGCTGGACGGCCTGGAGCGCTACGAGATCGAGCAGCGCGCCTGCGTGGCCCGCGCCCGCTGGCACGCCGCGTCGACAAGTCCCAACGCCAATCCTGAACAACGCGCCGTGGCCGGTGCCAAGGCCGCGGCGATCGGCCGGGTGCTGATCCACCTGAGGCGCACCTGGGGCGAGGAGTACGACGCCGCCGACCACGCGGCGCGGGCGCGGGCGGCGGAGCGGGTGGAGCCGGAGCTGGCGGCGGCGGTGCGGACCGCCGGGCACCCGGTGGGGGCCAAGGTCGAGGTGGTCGGCGAGGACCGGACCGGGATCGTGCAGCAGGTGCTGGTGACTCTGGAGGAGGACGGCTCGCACGCGCGCTGGTACGTGGTGCACGTCGCCGAGCTCCAGCTGTGCCGCGCCTACGGCTGCGACGAGCTGGAGACCCTGGAGCCGGCGGAGCAGCCGCTGGCGCCGGCCGCGCAGCACGCCGCGGCCTCGATCGCGGCGCTGGCCGAGCGGGCCGAGCGCGGGCAGCGGGCGGCGCAGCACGCGCTGCGCGGCGGCCGCCGGGTGTTGGCCGCGGCCTGAACCGGGCAGGCAGTCCTCAGAGCTTGAGCGGGACGAGTGGTGTGAGCGGTCATGCAGCGTGAGTGGTCCTTCGAGGACGAGACGACGAGCGGGAGCGGGAGCGGTACCCGGAGCGGCGGCGAGCGGCCGGTCCCGGAGCCGAAGCCGGGGCCGGAGCTGGTCCCGGGGCCGGAGCTGGCTCCAGGGCAGTTCGCCGAGCGCCGGGTCCGCCCGGAGCGCCAAGGGCGTCCGAACCCCGGCGCCGTTCGGGTCGGCGGGTTCGAGGTCGGCGCCGTCGGGCGGTCGGCCCGGCGGCTGGCGATACAGCTGATAGGGGCGGACTGAGCTGAGCAGCATGCCTTCGGCGGAGCTGTCGGGCCGGGCGGAGCTTTCGGGGCGGCCCGATCGGACCGGCCCGGGAAGCGACCCGGGTCGGGGCGCAATATCGTCGCGGTGATGACTGCCGTCGATTCCCCCGCGACTCCCGCCACCGCCGGCCCGGCGGACGATCTGGCGTTGCTGCGGGCCCATGAGCCGGTGTTGGCGTACACCAAGGGCGAGTACTTCCTCCCGACCGACATCGAGCGCTATGTGGCTGCGGCGAGTCTGTGGCGGGACGGGGAGAAGCCGTCGGAGCTGGTGCCGGCCGGGAGTCTGGACCTGGCGGGGTTGCTGGCGGCCGCGCAGGCGCATCCGGAGCGGCGGCTGTTCCTGCGCTATGTGCTCAAGCCGGCGTCGAGCCGCGGGGTACGGCGGTGGCGGCGGGAGCATCCGACCGGGATCCGGCGGACCGGGCGGCTGGCGGCGGTCGGGTTCGTGGCCCGGCTGATCGACGTGCTGCTGCGGCTGAGCCTGCTGATCCGGGGCACGGTGCCCGGCGGCGTGATGACGAAGGCCGCGGAGCAGTACCACGCGGGCGGCGGGGCGGGGAGCTCCCCGTACTACGGGCGGGTGGTCCGGCGCGGCGGGTACGTGGTGCTGCAGTACTGGTACTTCTACGCGGCCAACGACTGGCGCTCGACGTTCGGCGGGGTCAACGACCACGAGGCGGACTGGGAGATGGTGACCGTCTACCTGGTCGAGGACGTCGCGGCCGGGACGGTGGCGCCGCGCTGGGTGGCGTTCTCCTCGCACGACTACACCGGCGACGATCTGCGGCGGCGCTGGGACGATCCGGACCTGACCCTGGTCGACGGCACGCATCCGGTGGTGTTCGCCGGGGCCGGGTCGCATTCCGGGGCGTTCCTGGCCGGCGACTACCTGGTGACGGTCAACCCGCCGCTGGTCGGGACGGCGGCGCGCTGGTGGAAGCGGGTCTCGGAGTTCGTGCTGCGGCGGGCCCGCAACGACGACCACGGGTTCGGCATCCCGTTCATCGACTACGCGCGCGGCGACGGCACCCGGGTGGGCCCGGGCCAGGACCGGCCGTGGGAGCCGGTGGTGATCGACGACGACACCCCCTGGGTGCGCGGCTTCCGCGGGCTGTGGGGCGTGGACACCCGGGACTGGGCCGGGGGCGAGCGGGCGCCGGCCGGGCCGCGCTACGAGCGCGACGGCACGGTCCGGTTCTCCTGGTCCGATCCGCTGGGCTGGGCCGGGCTGCACAAGGTGGCCCCGGACGAGGCCGGGCTGGAGCGCAGCCTGAAGACCCGGATCGCCGAGCTCGACGACCGGATCGCCGAGGCCGACGAGCAGACCGGGCTGCTCCAGCAGGGGGCGCGCGACCGGCACGCCGAAGTGCTGTCCCTGCGCACGCGGGCGCAGACGTCGAGAGCGGTCGCCGAGCGGCTGGGCGAGGCGCGGGTGGCCGAGGCGACGGTGACCCGGCTGGTCAAGGAGCGCACGGCGCTGGCCGAGGAGCGCGCGGTGCACCAGCACGTCCTGGAGCACGGCGGCCCGCCGGTGCAGGACCCGCAGGCGCATGTGACGCGCTCGCACAAGCCCTACGATCCGGGCGACCCCAAGCACCACGGCATCCTGCTCCAGATCTGGGCCGCGGTCAGCGTCCCGCTGCTGTTCCTGGCGGTGGCGACGGTGCTGCTCCTGCCGGAGGACCGCACGAAGATCCCGACGCTGCTCGGCATCCTGGTGGTGTTCGCCGCGCTGGAGGCGTTCGCCCGCCGGCGGCTGATGACCACGGCGGTGAGCGTCGCGGTGATCCTGGTCGGCGGCGGCATCCTGATCAGCGTGCTGGAGTGGACGGCGCGGCACGCGCGCGACGCCTTCCTGATCACGATGGGGGTGGCGGCGCTGCTGCTGTTGCTGGTGAACGTGCGGGACTTCTTCCGGCGGTGAGACGGACGAGCGGGTGCGCGGACCTCTCGGCCCGCGCACCCGCTCTCGTTCCCGCTCTTGTTCCCGCCTTTGTTGCTGCTCCCGTTTCCGATCTCGTTCCCGTCCCGGCTCCGGCTCCTAGTGCGCCGCCGCCACGCACAGGCCCTTGTCCCCCGCGCTCTCGACGTCCGCGCTCGACGCGGCGGCCGTGGGCAGCGCCGACGGCGTCGTCGGGGCGGCGCGGTTGAACACGTCGCCGGAGGCGAAGTCGGCGCCGACCCGCACCACGACCGGCGCGCTGCCGTCGCCGCCGGGGCGGACCGAGCCCGCCGGGAGCTGGAGGGCGTCGGCGACGGCCTGCGCGGAGGCCTCGTACTTGTCGTCGCTGTAGTAGACCTCGGTGACGGTGACGTCGCTGCTGGAGTAGCCGACGCCGCTGGCGTTCTTGAAGCCGTCGGCGCGCAGGGTCTCGGCGAGCTGCTTGGAGCGGCCGTCGGCCGTGGTGCCGTTCTCGACCAGGATGTTCGCCTTCACCGCGGACGGCGCCAGCGTCGAGGCCGAGCCGCTCGGGGTCGGGGAGGCGGGCTGCCCCCCGGTCGACTCCGAGGAGGTGGCCGGGCTCTGCGTCGAGGGCGCGGTGACCGAGCGGTCGTGGGCGATCAGCGAGAAGATCTGGTCGTCCAGCGTCTTGTCCGGGGCCACCCGGTTGATGTCCGGCTGGTAGGGCACGGTCGGCAGGGTCAGGAACGTGATGTTGTCGGTCGGCACCTTCTTGAGGGTGTTCGCCAGGTCCAGCAGCTTGCTGACGCTGGCTATCGGGTCGTCGACGGTCAGCGACTTGGAGGCGATGTCCATCAGGTGGGTGGCCTGGATCGGGTCGTCCAGCGTCGACTGGTCCTTCATCTTGCGGATCAGCGAGCCCAGGTACTGGTGCTGGGCCTGGGTGCGGTACAGGTCCGAGCCGTCGGCGAAGCCCTCGCGGGTGCGCAGGAACGCCAGCGCCTGCGTGCCCTTCACCTCGGAGGTGCCGGCCGGCAGGTCCAGGTGCGAGTCCGGGTCGTGCACGGCCTTGGTGACGCAGACGTTGACGCCCCCGACCGCGTTGGTCAGGTCCACCACACCGGAGAAGTCCACCATCATGAAGTGGTCGATCTTCACGTGCGTGAACAGCTCGACGGTGTCGACCTGGCAGCCCGGGCCGGCGGCCAGCGCCGAGTTGATCATCGCCACGCTCTGCGAGCCGTAGTGGTTGCCCTTGTTGTCCACGCACTCCGGGATCGGCACCATCAGGTCCCGGGGCAGCGAGACGATGGTGGCGTTGCTGCGGTCGCTGGAGACGTGGACCAGCATCTCCACGTCGGCCCGGCCGGAGGTGTCGACGAAGCCGCCCAGGCTCGCGTCCTTGCCGGGCAGCCGGGTGTCGGTGCCGATCAGCAGGATGTTGACCGGCAGGTTGCCGTAGGCGTCCGGGGTCGGCTGGATGATCCCGCCGGAGGCCAGCTGCTCGGGGGGCACGACGGCGCCGTGCAGCGGCGCGCCCTTGATGTTGTGGTTGATCCGGTAGTACCAGTAGCCCGCGTAGGCCACCGTGCTGCCCAGGACCAGCACCATCATGCCGGCCAGCACCATCAGGATCCGCCGGGCGCGCCGCCGCCCGGCGCCGGCCGCCGCCGTCCCCCGCCCCGCTCCCTGCGGGACGTCCGGGCTGTGCTTGGGCACCTCGGCTATGCCGGACGTGTCGCCGCTCATCGTTTCCGTGCTCCCCTGAATGCTCCGCCGTGCCCGGCCGCGCCGTCGCGGCGCCCGATCAGACCCTCGCGCTCGAATCCCCACTTCCAGGACGCGCGATCCCCCGTCCGCGGTTCCCCGAGTCGCTCATTCGACCGAAACGGTCACCAGCGCCTGGGTGGCGCGGGTCGCGGTGACGTAGTGCGTGCGCGGGCCCATCGGCGACTCCGAGGCGATCAGGTCCGGGTCGACCAGCACCACGGCGTCGAACTCCAGGCCCTTGGACTCCAGCGCGCCGAGCACCTGGACCCGCTCCGGCAGGCCGTCGAGCCCGAACGCGCCGAGCCGGGTCATCGGCACGATCACGCCGACCGTGCCCTCGACCTCGCCGGCCAGCCGCAGCGCGGCCGGCCCCACGACGGCCGGCAACTCGGCCTCGGCGGCGGTCAGGAACTCCGGGAGCCGGCCGGTGGAGCGCACGGCGCGGGGCAGCGGCGCGTCCGGCAGGAACCGGTGCAGCAGCGTGGCCGCGTAGTCGGCGATCTCCACCGGGTTGCGGTAGTTGGTGGTCAGCTCGAACCGGCGCCGCTCCCGCGAGGTGCCCAGCGCCAGCTCCATCGAGCGGCGGGCCTCGTCCAGGTCCTCCCACGAGCTCTGCGCCTCGTCGGCGACCACGGTCCAGGTGGCGTGCCGGCCGCGCCGGGCCAGCATCCGCCACTGCATCGGCGAGAGGTCCTGGGCCTCGTCGACCACGATGTGCCCGAACTCGTCGGGGTCGGGCTCCTCGACGTAGGCGCCGCGCCGCGCGGCCCGGTCGCCGAACGTGGACAGCTCGCGGAAGCCGCCGGACTCCGGGTCCGAGCCGTCGTCGACCTCCTCGCCGGTGAGCATGTTGACGCCGTCCACGACGTACGGGTTGGCCGCGGCCGCCGCGCGGTTGCTGCGCGGACCCTCGCCGAGCAGCGAGTCCAGCTCGTCCAGCAGCGCCACGTCGGAGTAGGACAGGCCGCCGCCGGTCTCGGTGACGGCCCGCCAGGACTCGGCCAGCAGCCGCGCGTCGGCGGCGGCGAGCACGCCCTGGGAGACCTCGGCCAGGTACGCCGGGTCGCCGAGGGAGCGCAGCACCTCCAGCGGCGTGCGCTGCGGCCACCAGGCGGTGACGAAGTCGGCGAACGGCCGCTCCGCGCGCAGCTCGCTGATGAAGGTGCGCTTGTCGTCCTCGAACAGGTCCGGGTACTCGTCGTAGGGCGAGGCGTCGCCGGCCGCGCGCTTGGCGTCCTGGTAGGCGGTCCACGCCGCCTCCTGGAGGGACCGGATGACGTCGGCGCGCACCGCGTTGGGCCGCCGGCTGCCGCGCAGCATCCGCTCGCGCAGCGCGGCGAGCTGGGCCGCCTCCAGGGTGAAGAACGTGCCCTGGTACACCAGCCGCACGTCCTTGGGCGCGCCCCACGGCGCGTCGTTCGCGACCTTGCGCAGCACCCGCACCATCCGCGGCGAGCCCTTGAGCTTGGCCCGGGCCGGGTCCTCGTGCCGGGACGCCTCGAAGCCGTTCACCACGTCGCCCAGCGAGCGCAGCGCCGCGCCGCCCTCGCCGAGGGAGGGCAGCACCCGCTCGATGTACTCGGTGAAGCGCCGGTTCGGCCCGACCACCAGCACGCCGCGCGAGCCGAAGCGGCGCCGGTGCTGGAACAGCAGCCAGGCCACCCGGTGCAGGGCCACGGCGGTCTTGCCGGTGCCCGGGCCGCCGGTCACCACCACGCTGATGTCGGCCGGCGCCCGGATCACCAGGTCCTGCTCGCGCTGGATGGTGGCGACGATATCGCGCATCCGGCCGGTGCGGGTCCGGGACAGCGCCGCGATGAACGCGCCGTCGCCGACCACCGGCAGCCCCTCGGGGGCGCTGTCCGGGTCCAGCAGGTCGTCCTCGATGTCCAGGACGCGGTCGCCGCGGCAGTGCAGCACCCGGCGGCGCACCACGCCCTTCGGGTCCTCCGGCGCGGCCTGGTAGAAGGCCGCGGCGGCGGGCGCGCGCCAGTCCACGACCAGCGGCTCCAGCTCCTCGGTGCGGACGCCGAGGCGGCCGATGCGGTAGGTCTCCAGCTCGCCGCCCGGGGTCTCGGGCTTGAGGTCCAGACGGCCGAACACCAGCTCGTTGTAGGCGTTGTCCAGGGACCGCTCCCAGATGGCGGCCTCCATCACCTGCACGTCCCGGTCGACCAGCGCCGAGTAGGTCCCGCCCTGGGCCACCTTGTAGCTGTCCCGCACCCGGCGCGCGGCCTGCTCGCGCATCTGCGCCAGCCGGGCGTAGGCGGCGTCGACCGCGGCCTGCTCGACCTCGACCTCGCGCTCTTTGACGTGCGCCGACCCGTCCTGCTGAGGTGACACCCGCGACCTCTCATCGTCCACTAGAACAGCACAACCGCACGATCATCCTCCGGCCGCGCCCGCAGCGGCAAACGCGGTCCGCCGGGCCCGGCGTTTGCATCGCGTTTGCAACACCGGTCCCGCCCTCCCCGCACGCATCGTCCGGACCTATGTTCGGACCGTGTCGGGGACTATTTACCAGGCGCCCACGCGTACTCCGCAGCGGGCCGCCTGGGTACCAACCATTTCCAGCGATCATCTCATCCGCCTCCCGCTGACAGCTCGCGGGACGACGCCCAACCTGCTGCGCGCCGCGGCCGCGGCGATCAGTGTCCTGACTCTGGCCGCCGCCGTGACGGTGACCGGGTTCGCGGGGAGCGCCGGCGCCCGGATCGCCGGCGTCGCCGGCGACGACGCGCCGAGCGTACGGGCCACCGAGGACTTCGTGTTCCAGCTCCAGGACATGGACGCCCATCTGGTCAACGCCCTGCTGGTGAACGGCGACACCGGGGTGCGGGTGCCGCGGGCGGCCAGCGTCGCCCTGTACGACCGGGACCGGAAGCTGGCCGACGGCGACCTGGAGGCCGCGACCGCCGCGCTGGCCGGGGACCAGGACGCGCTGAACCGGCTGCACGCGGTGGTGGACACCTTCGGAGGGTACGAGGCGCAGGCGGTGCGCACCCTCGCCGACGACGAACGGGACGGCGGGACCGCGGCCGGGAGGGCGCCGGCCTCGGTGCTCGCCGACTATCAGGGCGCCCACGCGATCCTGTTCGGGGGCGACGGCTCCGGCGGGTTGCTGAAGGCCGCCGAGGACCTGGAGCAGACCAGCGCCGCGGCGATCGCGGGCACCTCGTCGGCGGCCTCGGACTCGCTGCAGGCGGTGATCGCCGCCTTCGCGCTGTTCGGCCTGGCCCTGCTGGGCGGGCTGGGAGCGCTGCAGGTCTTCCTCTTCCGCCGGTTCCACCGGGTGGTGAACCCAGGGCTGGCCGCGGCGACGGTGGCCGCGCTGGTCTTCACGGTCGGCGGGGCGGTGGGCACCAGCCTGGCGGCGAACGACTTCCACACCGCCAAGTCCAACGCCTTCGACTCGATGCTGGCGCTGACCCAGGCCAAGGCCCTGGGCTCGGGGGCGAACGCCGACGAGAGCCGCTGGCTGCTGCTGCACGACCACCCGGAGCAGCGGGCCGCGGTCGAGAAGTCCTACCTCGACGGCTCGGACGCGGTGGCGCGGATGGACGTCTCCAGCGGCCCGCTGGACTACGACGCGTCGCTGGGGACGATGGACGCCTGGCTCGGCAAGCGGCGGGCGGGCCGGGAGGAGGCCGGCGTCGACGACGACCGGACCATCACCGCCGACGACCTGACGGCGGCCGGCGTGGACCCGGCCAGCGCCCTGGGCCGCGAGTTCGGCAACATCACCTTCGACGGGGAGGCGGGCCTGGCCTACCAGGCGTTCCACACCTACGACACCTACCTCGGACGCGACGCCCAACTGCGCCAACTGCCGCTGACGACGGACGACCAGCTGCGGGCCGCCGTCGACTTCGACACCGACGCCGCCACCCCGAGCACCTCGGACGCTGCCTTCGACGTCTACACCACGGCGCTGGACGACGTCATCGACCTCAACAAGACGCACTTCGACAGCGCGATGCCGGCCGCCCGCGGCGACGTCGGAGTGTGGACCTGGCTGCCCTATCCGCTGGCCGTGCTCGTCATCGGCCTGATGGTGCTGGGGCTGCGGCCGCGGCTCGGCGAGTACCGGTGAGCCGCGGCGGCGCCGCCGCTCACTTGTGGACGGCGAACCAGACCAGGCAGAACGCGCCGGCCACGATGCAGTAGATGCCGAACGGCTTCAGGTCGCGGTTCTCGAAGTACTTGGTCAGGAACCGCACCGAGATGTAGGCCGCGACGCCGGCCAGCACCGACCCGGCGATGGCCGGCCCGAGGATCGAGTGGTTCGCGGGCTTGGCCAGCTCCGGCGTCTTGAACAGGCCGGCGGCCAGGATCACCGGGGTGGCCAGCAGGAACGCGAAGCGGGCGGCGTCCTCGGTCTTCAGGCCGCGGGCCAGGCCGGCCACCATGGTGATGCCGGAGCGGCTGATGCCGGGCAGCAGCGCGAAGGCCTGGGCGCCGCCGATGCCGACCGCGGACTTCCAGCCCAGCCGGGCCAGCCGGCGGTCGGCGGCCAGTTCCGGGGTCTCGCCGCGCTGCGGGGCCAGGGCCGCCTCGTCCGCGGCGTGCCGGCCCTTGCCGGCGTTCTTGAGCATGTAGTTGGCGATGAAGATGACGAACCCGTTGATCAGCAGGAAGACCGCGGCCGGCGTGGGCTTGCCCAGATGGCTGCGCAGCGGATGGTCCAGCGCCAGGCCGATCAGGCCGACCGGGATGGTGCCGATGATCAGCAGCCAGGCCAGCTGCTGGTCGGTGGTCTCCACCCGGCGGTCGCGGACCGAGGTGAACAGCGCCCCGATGATGCGCACCCAGTCCCGCCAGAAGAACACCACCAGGGCCAGCGCGGTCGCCACGTGCGCGAGCACCAGGAACGCCAGATACGGCGAGTCCTTGGCGGTCATGTCCAGATCGGTCTTCCAGCTGCCGCCGATCAGCGCCGGCACCAGGATCGAGTGGCCCAGGCTGGATATCGGGAACAGCTCGGTGACGCCTTGCAGCAGCCCGATCGTGCAGGCTTCGAAATAGTTCAGGCCGGACAAGGCGGGTTCCCCTCCGAAAAATGGACGTTGCGGGCGCTGCGCGGAGGATACGCGCGGCACGGGGCGGCGCAGGGAAACAAACAGTGAACGTACGGCAAAGCCGCAGCGCCTCGCTACTCCCCCACCACTGCTACAAGCTGTAGCACGACACTACTGTGAAGCACCCGGTTCTCGCGCGCAAGCCTACGACCACCCCGGCCGCCGTCCGTCCGCGCCCCGCTCACAGCGGCACAGCAGCGCGGCGGCGCGGCGACACAGCAGCACAGCAGCACACCGACACACCGACACACCGACACAGCAGCACAGAGCCATCGCGGTGCGGCGGCCCGGCGTCACTGCGAGGTCGAACCGGCATACCAGCTGTCGAGGTCGCCCGGCTGCACCCGCAACGCCGCCGCCAGCCGCTCCCGGGACACCGGCTCCGGGCCGGAGACCGCCATGTTCAGCACCGCCTGGAGCATCGCGTTCAACGTCGCGCGGGCCTTCACCAGCGATTCCAGGGCGCTCTCGTACGAGCCCTGGTCGACGGCCCGGGTGACCATCGGCAGGCCGACGTTCACCAGGCCGTTGAGCCGGCCGCGCAGATCGGCGTCGAGCTCCCCGGGCAGCAGCGCGCGGCCGTCGGCGTGCACCTCGGCCAGGGCGTTGCCGCCGGAGTCCCGGACCACCGCGCGCACGCTGTGGTAGGCGCCGTAGCGCAGCGCCGGCGAGTTCGCGTCCCCGCGGGGGTCGGCGATGTGCTCGGCGAAGTCGCGCAGCCGGGGCACCACGCTCAGTGCGTAGTCCTTCAGCGCCGTCAGGCCGGACAGCGGCCCGACGGTGACCGAATCCACCGCGGCGGTGGCCCAATCCGTCACCCCGGCGGCGGCCTGGGCGGCCTCGGGGTGCGCGGTGAGAACGTCGTACTCGACCCGCTCCGGGCGGAACTGTCGCGCCATGACCGGAAGTCTTGCTGATCAACACGAAGCCCCCGTGAACATTCCCTGAAATCGGGATGTCCACCGGGGCGACACACGCGCTTGAGCTGGAGTTTATCAGTGGGCGAAGACAGGGGCGACGTCCTCGGCGCCGTCCGCGTCCGTACCCTCGGCGCCCTTGCGCGCATCCTTGGCCCGCACGTTCTTCGGCAGGAAGAACATCAGGAGGAAGACAACGAATTGCCCACCGGCCACGAACCACAGCGTCGTCTCGTAGCCCTCGACCATGGTGTGCTGCGCGGCCTTGGCACCCTGCGCCTGGAGCACCGCTCCCACCTTCGGGTCCTGCCCCGGCTGCGGCCGGCAGGACGCCGGAGTGTCGCTCGGGTCCTTCTCCTGGGCGTGGTCCACCGTGCACTGCTTGAACCCGGCGAAGATCTGGTCGGTCTGGTTCGCCGGCACCCCGGCGGCCACCAGGGCCCGGGTGACGTCGGGCTTCATGTCGTCGACCGCCTTGGTGGCGTGCGTCCCCATCATGTTGAAGAACACCAGCGCGGTCAGGGCTATCCCGAAGGCCTGCCCCAGCTGCTGGCTGGTGTTCAGCAGCCCGGAGGCCGACCCGGCGTCGCGCAGCGGCACGTCGGTGAGGATCAGGTCGAAGATCGGCGCGACCACCAGGCCCATGCCGATACCGGTGATCAGCAGCGGCAGCGCCATCTGCCAGGAGGCGAACGACAGGTCCAGGCTCTTGGCCATCTCGATGTACAGCACCAGCCCGCCGCCCATCAGCAGCACGCCGAACTGCACCACCTTGCGGCCGAACTTCGGCACCAGGAACTGCACCGACATACCGGCCGCGGCCGAGACGCCGATGGAGAACGGGATGCCGGTCAGGCCGGCGTGCAGCGGCGTCCAGCCCAGGCCCAGCTGCATGTACAGCGCCCACACCAGGAAGAACACCCCGAGCGTGGTGGCGAAGGTGAGGTTGGTGAGGATCCCGGAGGCGAACGAGCGGAACTGGAACAGGCTCAGCTCCACCAGCGGCGAGGCGCCGCGGCGGCCCTTGGCCCGCTCGTAGAACACTAACCCGACCAGCACCGGCACCGCGGCGGCCATCATCAGCCAGCCCCACAGCGGCCAGTCCAGATCACGGCCCTGCATCAGCGGGAACACCAGCATGAACAGGCCCACCACGGACAGCCCGACGCCGGGCAGGTCCAGCTTGGTGGCGTGCGGCGCCCGCGACTCGGAGATCACCCGGAAGGCGACGATCAGGCCGAAGATCCCGACCGGCAGGTTCACCAGGAAGATCGGGCGCCAGTGCAGCCCGGCCAGGTTCCACTGCACCAGCAGGCCGCCGACGATCGGGCCGGCCACCGCGGCCGAGCCCACGATGCCGCCGAACATGCCCATCACCTTGCCGCGCTCGTTCGCCGGGAAGGTGACGTGGATGATCGCCATGACCTGCGGCACCATCAGCGCCGCCATCCCGCCCTGGAACACCCGGGCGCCGATCAGCATGCCCGGCGTGGCGGCGAAGCCGCACAGCGCCGAGGCGATGGTGAACCCGGTCATCCCGATGAGGAACAGGCGCTTGCGCCCGTAGATGTCACCGAGCCGACCGCCGGTGATGAGGACGACCGCGAACGCCAGCGCGTAGCCGGCGGTGATCCACTGGATCGCCGAGTATCCGGCCTTCATCTGGCTCTGGATGGACGGGATCGCGACGTTGACGATCGTGACGTCCAGCAGGTCCATGAAGGCCGCGGACAGGATGACCGCCAGCGCCAGCCACCGTTTCGGGTCGGGGTTGGTGATCTCCCCCGTGTGCTCCGGACCTTCCCGGTCCGGGTTCTCGGTGTCCGGACGGATGTCCGGCTCCGTGTTGCTCGCCATGCCTCGTACGCCCCCTCAGGCTGAGACTCAAATTTCTTGATTTGAGTCCAGGCTAGAGGCAGGGACTGACACTGGGCCGAGGCGGATCGGGGGTTTTGGGTCACAATGCGTTGTGACATGAATCGATGGTGATTCACGTCACAAAACGCTGTCAGCTCTCCACGACGTGCTGCGCGAACCGGTCCCTCGACTCGCGCCACATCCGGTCGTCCCACTGCCCGCCGCCGAGGGCGTCGGCGGCCTCGTACCCCATCATCAGCGCGTGGTGGGTGTTGTCCGGGGTGAACAGCCCGAGCCGGCCGAAGGTCGTGACGTGCGGCAGCGACTCCACCCAGGTCTCCAGGTCGGCCAGCGCCTCCCGGTACCCGCGCTGGTAGATCGGGTAGACCTGGCGCATCCGCTTGACCTGCACCCATTCCAGCTTCAGCTGCGGCAGCCCGAGGCGGCGCACGGTCTGCCGGATCAGGTTCGCCAGCTGGTCCTCGTCCGCGGCCCACAGGTCGTCCCCTATGTCGCAGGGGATCTCGAAGCACAGGACGGTGCGCTCGGTCGGGTCGTCCGGGGAGAAGCGGTGGTTGGCCGGCTCGGAGATCCGGGTGACCGGGGTGTCGCCGTCGGGGATGTAGTGGACGTCGCACTCGGTCCAGCGGCCGCCCTGGTGCACCGCGTACACCAGGAGGATGGCGCGGAAGCGCAGCTTGCCGCTGGCCTCCACGGCCTCGTAGGGCGCGCCCGGCGAGGTCAGCCGGGCCAGCAGCGGCACCGGGATGGTGGAGAAGACGTGCCCGGCGCGGATGCCGGTGCCGCCGTCGGCCCAGTGCTGCTCCCCGGACCAGCCGCCGCGCTCGGCGGCCGCGCTGTGGAACTCCGAGCGGGCGAGCGTCACGCTGACGCCCTCGTCGTCGACCGACAGGTGCTCGGCGGCGGCGCCGAGCCGGATCCGCGCGCCCGCGCTCATCGCGGCGTCGGCCAGCGTCTCGCAGAGCTGCCCGAAGCCGCGCCGCGGGTACAGGTACGCCAGCGACTCGCTGGCGATGGAGTTGCGCACGCTGCGGACCAGCGCGCTCCACACCGTCTGCGACCCGGCCTTGCGCCGGGCCTGGTCGATGTCGATCTCCTCGCCGGACAGGCCCCACAGCTTGGCCGCGTACGGCTCGTACACCTGCTTGTACATCGTCGGCCCGAAGCCGGCCCGCATCAGCTCGGCGTAGCTCTCCGCGGCCGCGATCTGCTTCTTGCCGCGCCAGGTGGTGGCCAGCGCGTCGAACGCGGCGCGGGCCATCGGCACCGCGGGCATCGACTTGGCCAGCTCGCGCGGCTTGAACGGGTAGGTGACCCAGCGGTCGCCGAGCAGCAGGCGGCCGTTCCGGTAGCGGGTCTGCAGGTCCGTGCCCATCAAAGCCCTGAGATCGGCGACGATGTGCTCGGGCAGGTCCGGGTTCAACCGGTGGCTGCCCAGGTCCACGCGGAACCCGGCGACGTCGAAGGACGCCGCCATGCCGCCCACGGTCTCGGCACGTTCGAGCACGTCCACGGACAGACCGCGACGGGCGGCGCGCCAAGCGGCGGCCAGGCCCGCGGGGCCCGCGCCGAGGACGACGAGATCGGCCTTACCGGCCATGGCAGATACCCATTAGACAGCCCACACTAGTAGTCCCACCCGACTCTCGGAACGCGGCGCGCGTGCCGCGGCGCGGGTCTCACCCGATAGGGGAGATCATGCCTTATCCGAGGCCGGACTCACATCTCGCCGTCGCCCGGTGGACACCCGGGCCCCGGCCGGCCCTGCGGCGCGGCTCACATAGCGCGGCTCCCATGGCGCGGCTCACATCTCGTCGATGCGCGGCAGCAGCACCTCGGAGGCGATCAGCTTTATCGCCACCGCGGCCGGGATCGCCACCAGGGCCCCGACCACGCCGAACAGCGCGGCGCCGATCAGCACCGCGAGGATCGTCACCATCGGGTGCACGTCCACGGTGCGGCGGTTGACGCGCGGGGCGACGAGGTAGTCCTCGGCCAGGCGCGCGGCGACGTAGTAGACCAGGGTCAGGATGGAGACCTTCACCGAGACCGTCAGCGCCACCAGCGTCACGATCGCGCCGCCGATGGAGGAGCCGACGACCGGCACCAGGCCGAACAGCGCGACCACGATCCCGAGCGCGGCGGGATAGGGGATGTCCCAGGCCATCGCCCACACCCAGGTGCACAGGCCGCCGATCGAGGCGATGATCATCTGGCCGATGACGTACCGGCCGACCTGGGCCAGTATCCGGTCGGTGAGCTCGGCGACGCGGGGGCGGCGGCGGACCGGCACCAGGTGGTAGGAGAAGCGCTTGATGCCCGGCAGGTTGGCCACGAAGTACAGGGTCAGCGCGATCGCGGTCAGCGTGCCGGTGAGGATCGAGAACACCGCCTTGCCGGCGCCCAGGATGCCGTTCAGGTCCAGGGTCCCGGCCTTGTTCGCGTCGATCCAGGACTTGGCCTTCTCCACCAGGTGGTACTTGTTCTCCAGGCTGCCCAGGTAGGTGGACTTGTTGCGCAGGTCGTCCAGGTAGCCGGGGATGGCGTCGATCAGGGAGTTGACCTCGCGGTCCACCGGCGGGAAGATCACCGCCACGAAGCCGGCCAGCACGCCGAGCACGGCCAGCGCCACCACCAGCACCGCGACGCTGCGGCGCAGGCCGCGGTGCACCAGGGCGGTGACCATCGGGTCCAGCGCGGTGGCGAAGAAGACGGCCAGCAGCAGGATCGACAGCAGGCTGCCCAGGCCGGAGATCACCCGGACCAGCGCGTAGGCCGAGATGGCGCCGGCGGCGAGCCAGAAGGCGAAGGTGAACCAGTTGCCGGCCGGCATCGCCGACAGCGACAGCGGCTCGGACGACGGCGGACGGGCGCCGGGTGCGTCGGTCGGGGCGCCGGGTGCGCTCCCGGT
Organism: Catenulispora yoronensis; assembly: GCF_039531695.1. Lineage (NCBI taxonomy): Bacteria > Bacillati > Actinomycetota > Actinomycetes > Catenulisporales > Catenulisporaceae > Catenulispora > Catenulispora yoronensis. The sequence goes on along the minus strand of NZ_BAAAQN010000038.1, from coordinate 19,621 downwards.
CGGGGCGCCGGGTGCGCCGGTCGGGGCACTGGAGCCGTTCGCCGCGGCGCCGGCGGATCCGGGCTGCGGGGTGCGCGTCGAAGTCGCCTGTTCACCGGCCATGCCACCGACCTTAGGGGACGAGGGGAGACTACGGGTAACCCATGGCGGACCGGGGATCGGCGCGGGCCGGTCGGTTCGATCGGGGACGGGTCCGCGCGGGACCGGCCAGTGCCGAATCAGCGCCGAACCCGTGCCGGATCAGTGTTTTTGTCCGGCCGGCGGCCGATCGGAACCGTCAGAGATAGAGCCCGGTGGAGCCGTCGCCCTCGGCCAGCCGCTCAGCGGCGACCGCGTGCACATCGCGCTCCCGCAGCAGCACGTAATCCGTGCCCCGCACCTCGACCTCGCCGCGGTCGGCCGGGTCGAACAACACCCGGTCGCCGACCTGGATGGTCCGCACGTTGGCGCCGATGGCCACGACCTCGGCCCACGCCAGCCGGTTCCCGACCCGCGCCGTCGCCGGGATGAGGATGCCCCCGGAGGAGCGCCGGTCCCCGGCCTCCGGGTCCTCGCGCACCAGCACGCGGTCGTGCAGCATCCGGATCGGAAGCTTCTCTCCTGAACTCACCCTGGTGACGTTATCGCACCGACCGCCAGTCGTCCGTCGGGGAGGTATCGGGGTAGATAGCCTGGGACGCGTGAAACTCAATCCTGGAGAAGCCGCCCCCGCTTTCACGTTGACCGACGACCACGGCCAGGAGGTGAGCCTGGCCGACTACCCGGATCGGAAGGTGATCCTGTACGTCTACCCGGCGGCGATGACCCCGGGCTGCACCAAGCAGGCCTGCGACTTCCGTGACAACATCGCGTCCTTCCAGAAGGAGGGTTATGCCGTCCTGGGCCTGTCGCCCGACAAGCCGGAGAAGCTCGCCAAGTTCCGGGAGCGCGACGCGTTGACGTTCCCGCTGCTGTCCGATCCGGACAAGGATGTGCTCCAGGCGTATGGCGCGTTCGGGGAGAAGAAGCTCTATGGCAAGACCATGGTCGGTGTCATCCGCTCGACCTTCGTGATCGCTGTGGACGCCAAGGGCGCGGGCACGATCGAGGTGGCGCAGTACAACGTGAAGGCCACCGGGCATGTGGCGAAGCTGCGGCGCGACCTGGGCCTGGACGCGGCGTGACCTCGGGTCTGCGCCGCGGCGCAGACCTCGACGAGCCGGACTGGCCCCAGTATCGCAACTGGTAGCCTGACCCTGCTGTAGAGGCGGGATCGAGACCAGTTCCTCCCCCTCCGGCCGGCTTGGCGAAACAGGTATACGCGGCAGCCTTAGGAGCTGTTGATCTTTGATCGTGGGGGTTCGAATCCCCCAGCCGGCACTCTGCGGACGTCCGCCCGGACCGCTATGCTCCGTCCACGACCAAGGGTCGTTCATCGATGTCAGGGGCGGGAGCACATGTCCACACCTCCTTCGCAGGAGCCGAATCCGTTCGACGGCACGCCGGGCCCGCCCGGGCAGGCCCCGTTGGCGGGCCAGCTCGGGTACCCGGGGCAGCCGGGGGTGGGGCCGGCTCCGGAGCCGGTGCCCGCCGCGTACGGCTACGGCTACGGGTATCCGCCGCCGAGCCCGCCGACCAGCACCAGCAGCGTGGCGGTCGTCGCGATCTGCCTGTTCTGGGTGCCGCTCGTCGGCCTGGTGCTGAGCATCATAGGCATGGTGAAGACCGCCAAGGGCAAGGCCCGGGGGCGGGGGGTGGCGATCACCGCGCTGGTGCTGTCGATCATCGTCACCGCGATCGCGGTGCTGGTGGGGGTGGCGATCGGGTCGAAGACCTCGGCGCTGGACCCCGGGTGCACGCACGGCAAGCGGGCCGTCCTGGAGCAGGGCAAGCAGATGGAGGCCGACGAGAAGAAGGGCGACGCCGCCGCCGTGCGGGCCGACTTCCAGTCGGTAATCGACCAGCTGGCCGCGGCCGCGTCGGAGTCCAAGCGGGACGACGTGCGCGCCGCCGTGCAGGCGGTGCACGACGACTACGCCGGCGCGCTGGCCGGGACCATGGACAGCAGCAAGCTCGAAGCCGACCTGGCGCAGATGGACCACCTCTGCACCATCGGCAAGTAGCTCGGCAAGCAGCCCGGCGAACAGCTCGGCAAGTAGCTCGGCAAGCAGCCCGGCAAGAAGCCGCGGGCCGGACCTTCGATCGAAGGTCCGGCCCGCGGCTGTTGTACGGTCCGGGATTCGGCGCCGCGGGTTCAGCCCTTGAGCAGCGGCACCAGGGCCCGGAACGCCCGGCCCCGGTGGCTGATCGCGTCCTTCTCCTCCGGGCTCAGCTCCGCGGTGGTGCGGGTCTCCCCCTCCGGGACGAAGATCGGGTCGTAGCCGAAGCCGCCCTCGCCGCGCGGGTCGCGGACCAGGCGGCCGGTGACCACGCCCTCCACGACGTGCTCGGTGCCGTCGGGGTGGACCAGGGCGGCGGCGCAGGTGAAGTTGGCGGCCAGCGCCTCGTCCGGCACGTCCTCGACCTGGTCCAGGACCAGCTGGAGGTTGGCCTCGTCGCGCTCCGGGCCGCCGGGCAGCGCGCCGAAGCGGCCGGACCAGCGGGCCGACAGGATGCCGGGCATGCCGTTGAGCACCTCGACGCAGAGCCCGGAGTCGTCGGCGACGGCCGGCAGCCCGGTCGCGGCCGCCACCGCCCGCGCCTTGATCAGCGCGTTCTCGGTGAAGGTGAACCCGGTCTCGGGGATGTCGGGCAGCGCGGCGTAGAGCTCGGGGCCGGCGAGTTCGACGTCGGTGAGGCCGGCGGCGAGCAGGATCCGCTCGAGTTCGCGGATCTTCTTGGCGTTGCGGGTGGCGAGGACGATCTGGCGCATGGCCGCCAGTCTAGGGAGCCGCGGCCCGGTTTCTCACCCGGTGCACGCGGTGCCCATGATCTGCCAGTCGCGGCGGAGCTTGCCGCGGTCCGCGGTGGTGCCGGCCTTGTCGGCGGCGGCGATGTCCTGGAGGTCCTTGGCCATCGCGGTCATGGCCTGGGTGGCCGCGAGCCGCTTGCTGGCTGAGGCCCCGGCGCGCAGATCGGTGATGGCCGTGGGAATGACCGCGTCGCCCTTGGCGGTGCTCTGCTCGGAGGCCGTGAGGTAGGCGCCGAAGCCGCGCAGGCCGATCTTGCAGCCGGGGTCGGTCCACAGGTCGCTCAACGACTTCAGCGACGAGGCCAGAGCCGACGGATCGGCGGTCGCCGAGGTAGACGTGCTGGGGTCGGAGATCGGAGTTTCGGGCGCGGTGGTCGCGGCCGCCGAGCCAGGTGCCGACGGGGCGGTGCTCCCGACCGCGCCGACCACACCCTGCGACGCGCAGCCCGCGACCCCCAGCGCGAGCACCCCCGAAACGGCCGCCATGGCGGCCGGCGATCGGAATCGTGCGGTCATGAGCCACCCCCTGTGGACGACGATCGCAGCACACCGTAGCGCAGGCGTGCGGCCGCGGTGACCGAACAGGGGGTGGATCAGGCAATGAACTCGGAGAGCCGGCCCGGGAACCGGACCGGGAACCGGACCGGGCCTCAGCTCAGCAGGGCCTTGACCTGGTGCGAGGCCAGGTCCTTGCAGCCGCCGGTGGCCAGGTCCAGCAGCGCGTCCAGCTCGGCGCGGTCGAACGGCGCGCCCTCGGCGGTGCCCTGGATCTCGACGAACTTGCCGTCGGCGGTGCAGACCACGTTCATGTCGGTCTCGGCGCGCACGTCCTCCTCGTAGCAGAGGTCGAGCATCGGCACGCCGTCGATGATCCCGACGCTGACCGCCGACACCGAGCCGGTCAGCGGCTCCTTGGAGGCCTTGATCAGCTTCTTGTCGCGCATCCAGGTCACCGCGTCCTGCAGCGCCACGTAGGCGCCGGTGATCGCGGCGGTGCGGGTGCCGCCGTCGGCCTGGAGCACGTCGCAGTCCACGACGATGGTGTTCTCGCCCAGCGCCTTGGTGTCCACCACGGCCCGCAGCGCGCGCCCGATCAGCCGGGAGATCTCCTGCGTGCGCCCGCCGACCTTGCCCTTGACCGATTCCCGGTCGCCCCGGGTGTTGGTGGCGCGCGGCAGCATCGCGTACTCGGCGGTGACCCAGCCCTTGCCGCTGCCGCGCAGCCAGCGCGGCACGCCCTCGGTGACGGAGGCGGTGCACAGCACCTTGGTCTGGCCGAACTCGACGAGGACGCTGCCCTCGGGGTGGATCGACCACTTGCGGGTCAGGGTGACCGGACGGAGCTGGTCGGCCTTGCGGCCGTCGACGCGTGCTGCTGACATGTGTAGACCCTAGCCCACGGCGGCCCGGCGGCGCGGTCCCGGTGCGGGACCGCGCTTGAGCCCGCGGGGGGGTGTCCGTCTACGGGGGGGCGTCCGCCTAGTCGAGCGCGACGTGCGCCATCAGCCGCAGCGTCGGCAGGTCGGTGGCCTTGCGCAGCTTGGTCGCCAGGTCGCGGTGGAAGAACTCCTCGACCAGGTGCGGCACGGTCAGCACGATGATCTCGTCGACCCCGTACTTGGCGGCGATCGCCTTGAGCCCGTCGACCGGCGGTCCGACCAGCAGTTCGCCGCTCGCCTGCTTCCCGGCCTGCTGGAAGGAGCCGACAGTGGCGGTCATGATCGCCCGGGCCTCCACCACGGCCTCGTTGAGCGGCTCGTCGTGGCTGTCCTCCTCGGCGCCCTTGAAGTTGCCCAGGGCGAGATCGTCGAGGGTGGCCAGGACCTTGCCGTTCTCCTTGCCGACCGGCACGACGACCACGTAGTTCTCGGGGTCCAGGCCGTCCTGGGCGTTCTCCTCGTGCAGGCTGACGACGTACTCCAGGTCGTGCTGCGTGATCGCCTTCTCGACGACGAGCATGGTGGTCGGCACGGTGGGTCCTCTCCGGTGCGGCTGGTGCTCCCGGAGCGCCTGAACAGCGCTCCGGCGGCCATTTTCTCAGATCTGGAAGACGGCGCCCGGCGCGGCCAGGTCGACCGGGCCCGGGAAGGCGGCGCGGGCGGCGGCCAGGTTCAGGCCGGCGTCGGTCCACGGCGGGATGTGGGTCAGCACCAGCCGGCCGGCGCCGGCCGCGGCCGCGGACTCGCCGGCCTGGCGGCCGTTGAGGTGCAGCCCGAGCAGGCCGTCGTCGCGCGGCTCCTGGAAGGAGGCCTCGGCCAGCAGCAGGTCGGCGCCCTCGGCGATGCGGTCCAGGGCGGCGCAGGGGCCGGTGTCGCCGGAGTAGACCAGGGTGCTGCCGCCGGCCTCCAGGCGGATCGCGTAGGCCTCGACCGGGTGGTCGACGCGGTCCACGCGCACGGTGAACGGCCCGGTGGCGAAGGTGTTGCCGGTGGCGCCGTCCGGGGCGCCGGCGAGCACGTCGCGGAAGGCGAACACGGAGTCGCACTCGGTGTCGTCGGTGTCGTAGGCCTGCGCGATGCGCTCGCGGGTGCCGGAGGGGCCCCAGACCGGGAGCAGCGGCAGCGGTCCGTCGCCGCCGGGCCGGTATTTGCGCGCGACGTAGTACCCGCACATGTCGACGCAGTGGTCGGCGTGCAGGTGCGACAGGATCACCGCGTCGATGGCGTAGATGTCGCCGTACCGCTGCAGCTCGCCGAGGGCGCCGTTGCCGAAGTCCAGCAGGACGCGGTGGCCGTCGTGCTCCACCAGGTAGCTGGAGCACGGGTTGCCGGGGCCTCCGAAGGACCCGGAGGAGCCGATGACGGTGAGCTTCATGAGGACTCCGCATCTGGAACTTCTGGTGAATCGGCGGCTTCTGGTGAATCGGTGGGCACGGCGGGCAGCTGCCCCTGGTGGACGTGGCCGATCTCCGGCCCCAGGAAGCGCTGTCCGATCTGCAGGAACTGGTCCGGGTCGCCGGTGGTGGTGAAGCTGTGCACCGGCTCGGGGAGGTCGTCGGGACGCATGAGCGCGTTCTCGGCGAGCACGCGGTAGACGTCCTTGGCGGTCTCCTCGGCGCTGTTGATCAGGATGACGTCCTCGCCCATGACATAGGAGATCACGCCGGTGAGCAGCGGGTAGTGGGTGCAGCCCAGGATCAGGGTGTCGACGCCGGCCGCGGCGACCGGGTCGAGGTACTCGTGGGCGGCCTTGAGCAGCTCGTCGCCGGCGGTGACGCCGGCCTCGACGAACTCCACGAAGCGCGGGCAGTCCTGGGTGGTGAGCTGGATCTGCGGGGCGGCGGCGAAGGCGTCGACGTAGGCCATGGAGCGCCGGGTGGAGCGGGTGCTGATCACGCCGACGTGCTGGTTGCGGGTGGCGGCCACGGCGAGCCGCACCGCCGGGCGGATCACCTCGACCACCGGGATCTCGTAGCGTTCGCGGGCGTCGCGCAGCACCGCCCCGGAGGCCGAGTTGCAGGCGATGACCAGCATCTTCACGCCGGACTCGACGAGCCGGTCCATGCACTCCAGGGCGTAGGCGCGGACCTGGGCGATGGGCCGGGGTCCGTAGGGCTGGCGCGCGGTGTCGCCGAAATAGCTGACCGCCTCGTGCGGCAGCTGGTCGAGCAGGGCCCGGACGACGGTGAGCCCGCCGAAGCCGGAGTCGAAGATCCCGATCGGGGCGTCCCGGGGGGCCGGGTCGGCACCGGGAGTGTGCGGAGGCGGTGGTGCGGCCATGAGGTGAAAGAGTACGGCTCCGTGCTCTTGGGGCCGACGATTGGGCCCGCCGATGTGGCCACTGTCTCAGGGGTGCTTTCCCTCACGCCGGGCTGAGCTGCGCGAATACTCGGCAGGGCCGGGGTCCGGGTCAGCCGGCGGCCCAGGCGAGCAGCGTGTCGCAGACGTCGACGAGGCGGCGGCGCAGCGGGGCGCCGCGGCGGGCGAACTCCGCCTGCGCGGCGGCGTACTCGGCCCGGCCGGCCGCGGTCTCGATCGGGATCGGGGCGTAGCCGAGCTCGGCGAGGTCGTAGGGACTGGCCCGCATGTCCGTCTCGCGGATCTCGCAGGCCAGCGCGAAGCAGTCGGCGATCAGCTCGGACGGGACGAAGGGGTCCAGCTTGTAGGCCCACTTGTAGAGGTCCATGCCGGCGTGCAGGCAGCCGGGCTGCTCGTTGGCGATCTGCGCCTCGCGGGTCGGACGCAGGGTGTTGAGCGGTTCGGCGTCGGGGGTGAAGAACCGGTAGGCGTCGTAGTGCGAGCAGCGGATCCGCTGGGTCTGGACGACCTCGTCGGTGCCGGCCGGCCCCAGCCGCAGGCGGCGGGCGGAGTGCCGGACCTGCTCGGGTCCGAGGCGGTAGACCATGGCCCACTCGTGCAGCCCGAAGCAGGCCAGCCGGGGTTCGCGCCCGGCGGTGGCGGCCAGCAGCGCGCGCACGAACTCGGCGGTGCGGACCCGGGCGTCGGTGAACTCGGCCCGGTCGAGCGTGACGCCGTCGGCGGTCCCGGTGTAGCCGCGCCAGGCGAGCCGCTCGCGGGCGGCCGGGCCGGCCAGGACGACGCCCACGCCGGGGTGCCAGCGGCGCAGGCGGGCCGGGCGGTGGGAGTAGTAGGTGAACAGGAAGTCCATCACCGGGTGCGCCTCGTTGTCGGCGCGGCGGCGCAGATGCGGATCGACCCAGGCGGCGACGCGCGCGTCGTGGGCGGCCTCGCGGGCGCGCCAGACCGGCTCGGGGAGGATCCGGGGCGCGGGCCCGGCGGGAAGCTCGGGCGCGCCGGACGGCCTCGCCCCCGCGTCCCGCCGCTCGGCCTGCTCGGCCTGCCCGGCCTGCTCCACGCTCACGCTTCGACGGTACCCGGCCACGGGCCCGGGGCCGAATCGCCGTCGCGATCCGGCCCCGGGCCCTGGGGCGGCCTGGCGGTCGTCAGGCCGACGAGCTCGACGAGGAGCCGGTGGAGCGCGGCGTGCTCGGGGTGGCCGGGGTCGCGGGGGCGGACGCCGTGCCGGTCGGCGACGGCTTCGACGGGGTGGCGGGCGTGGCCGGGGTGGCGGGCGCGGCGGGCTCGCTGGAGGAGCTGGAGGCGCTCGGGGCGTCCGAGGGGCTCGGCGCGGCGGAGGCGCTCGGGGCCTGCGACGGGCTCGCCGACCCGGAGGCGTCCGGGCTCGCGCTCGCGGCGGCGGCCTTCGCGACCATCTCCATGTAGTCCACGCTCTGGCTGTCCGGCACCTTGTCGACCTTGACGCCGGTGCCCCAGTCGGTGAAGTCGATCGCGCCCTTCAGCGCGCCGACCGGCGTGGTCTCGGTGAAGGCCTGCGCGACCGGCAGGCCGTCGGCGCGCAGCCACACGTCGTAGGCCATCGAGGTCACCGCGCCGCCGGCCATCGCCTCGGTGACGGCGTCGGCGCTCTCCTGGGTGAGGCCGCGGCCGATCAGGTTCGGGTCCAGCGCGTCGGCGCCGGACACGGTGCCCGCGTAGTGCACCGTCTGCACGCCGCCGTGCTGCTCCTCGCCGACCTTGTGCAGGTCCTTGGAGGCGGTCAGCATGGTCAGGCCCTTGGTCGGCGAGGTGTTCTCCAGCACGTCGCTGCCGATCCCGGCGGTCCGCGGGTCGCCCGCCATCGCCGCCAGGTCCATGCGCAGCCACGCCTTGCCTTCCATCTGCGCGGCCATCGACGGGTCGGTGCCCATCTTCATGAACATGATGTGGTCGGCGTAGGCGATCGGGATCGCGCTGGAGGGGTCGGGCGCCGAGCCCGCCGGGCCCACGGCCAGCGTGCCCTGGAGCGCCGGGTGCTCACCGAAGGACGCGGTCACGTCGGAGGCCTCGGTCGCGTTCGGGGCGCTGAGCACCGCGTGCACCTTGGCGCTGGGGTGCGCGGCCACGGCCCGGCCCGCCGCCTTCACCGCGTCCTGCGGGCTGAGCGCCGACAGCTCCGCGAAGGACTGCGGCGTGCCGTCGGAGGCCTTCAGCGTGCAACCGGACAGCGCGGCGGTGACGGCCGCCGCGAGCGCGACGCCGGACCATATCTGCTTGCGGGGCATGAACTTTCCCACCCTAGGTAGTGACTGCTTGGAGAGCGCAGCGATCCTAACGTCGCCGCAGATCAGCCCCGGCATCGGGGCGGCGCGGCGACACCGGGTCACGACGCGGGGACGACGTACGTCTGATCGGCCGGCGGCGCGGTGACGACCAGCGGCGTTCCCCAGTCGCTCTGGAGGACGTCATTGGTCACGTCACCGGTGGGGCCGCTGCTCGCGTGGGTCTCCTTGACCTCCGTCACCAGGCCGTTCCGGCCGATCCAGAGGTCGAAGGTGTCCTTGGTCACCTGCGTGTCGGTCATCGCCTTGCGCCGGCCGTCCAGATAGGCCTGGGTCATCCCGGAGCCCGGCGGCGGGGTCGCGGGCAGCGTCTGCGGGGTGACGCTGCCTTCGATGTGCAGCACCTGCTGCCCGTTCCTGCTCTCGACCCCCACGCGGCGCAGATCGGGATAGAGCAGCGGGAACAGCAGGTTCTGCTTCGGGTCGTCGTTCCGGAACGAGGCGCCGAGCCGGGCGTAGAACGCCAGGCCGTCGTCGGACGAGTCGCCCGGCGGCAGATGGTCCAGGTCCAGCTTGGCCCACTGTTTGCCGTGCAGGAAGCGGGCGGGCAGGCCGGGATCGTCGATGTAGAGGACCGGGTAGTCCAGCCGGAGCTCGCCGTGCTGCGGGCTCGGGCTGCTGCCGCCCTTCTGCTGCGCGGTGTTGGTCGACACGACGGCCGCCCGCTCGGTGCTCTCCACCGCGTCGACGGTCTGGTCGACGAGCTTGTTGGAGTAGAAGCTGCGCACCCGCACGGTGTGCTTCGCGATCTGCGCGGCGCTCGCGGCCCTGACCGCGTCGGCGGCGCTCACCGTGCCCAGGTCCAGCTCGGCGCCGGACCCGCTCTCCCCCACCGTGCCCGAGGACGAGCAAGCGGCGGTGACGAGGAACGTCACCGCCGCGAGCGCCGCCAGGCCGGCCCTGCGTGCCGGCCGGGCCGCCGAAGAACCTTGACCCATGGACTCCACCCCCCGTGTATGTCAGGACGCGGAAATCCTAGACCCGGGCCGGATCAGGCCCAGAGCTGCCCCTCGATCCGGTCCTCGGCCTCGTCCAGGGTGCCCTCGTAGGCGCCGGTCGACAGGTACTTCCACCCGCCGTCGGCGACCACGAACGCGATGTCCGCCTCGTCCCCGGCCTTCTCCGCCTGCGCGGCGATGCCCAGGGCGGCGTGCAGCGCGCAGCCGGTGGAGATGCCGGCGAAGATGCCCTCGGCTTCGAGCAGCTCGCGGGTGCGGCGCAGGGCGTCGTGCGCGCCGACCGAGTAGCGGGTGGTCAGGACCGACTCGTCGTAGAGCTCCGGGACGAAGCCCTCGTCGAGGTTGCGCAGGCCGTAGATCAGCTCGTCGTAGCGCGGCTCGGCGGCGACGATCCTCACCTCCGGCCGCTGCTCGCGCAGGTAGCGGCCGACGCCCATCAGGGTGCCGGTGGTGCCCAGGCCGGCCACGAAGTGGGTGATGGTCGGCAGGTCGGCGAGCAGCTCCGGGCCGGTGCCGTGGTAGTGCGCCAGCGCGTTGGCCGGGTTGCCGTACTGGTAGGGCATGACCCAGTCCGGGTGCTCGGCGGCCAGCTCCTTGGCCACCCGCACCGCCTCGTTGGAGCCGCCGGCGGCGTTCGAGGAGATGATCTCGGCGCCCCACATCCGCAGCAGCTGGCGCCGCTCCTCGGAGGTGTTCTCCGGCATCACGCAGACCAGCCGGTAGCCCTTGAGCTTGGCCACCATCGCCAGGCCGATGCCGGTGTTGCCGGAGGTCGGCTCCAGGATGGTGTCGCCCGGCGTGAGCCGGCCCTCCTTCTCGGCGCTCTCGATCAGCGCCAGGGCCACCCGGTCCTTGACCGAGCCGGTCGGGTTGCGGTCCTCCAGCTTGGCCCACACCCGCACCCGTTCGGACGGGGACAGCCGGGGCAGCCCGACCAGCGGGGTGCGGCCGACAGAGTCCAGCAGCGAGTCGTAGCGCATGGCCGCGGCTCAGCCGCCGGCGACGGCCGGCAGCACCGTGACGGCGTCGCCGTCGGCCAGCGGCGTGGCCAGGCCCTCGATGAAGCGGACGTCCTCGTCGTTCTTGTAGACGTTCACGAACCGGCGCAGTTCGCCGTTGTCGAGCAGGCGGCCGCCCAGGCCCGGGTGCCGGGCGTCGAGGTCGGCGATGAGCTCGGACAGGGTGGCGCCGCTGGCCTCGACGCGCTTGGCGCCGTCGGTGTAGGTGCGCAGGATGGTCGGGATCGACACAGAGACGGACATGGCCGGTCTTCTCCTTGGGAGGGAAAGGCGGATCGGGCGGACGGAAGCGTGCTGAACCCCGAGAACGGGGAAGGGCTCAAACGCCCCGGCGACACAGCGCGCTGGCCAGCCGGCCGAAGTCGACATGGCGGCGCGCGACGAGCAGCACCGTCGGGTCCATGCCGGGAGAACGCATACCCCCATGATATTCATCCCGGCGCCCGGCCCAACCCCGCTCCCGAGCGCTGAGACCGCCGCTATCATCGCGCTCACGGCGCGTTCGAGGGGGGCACGGCACGTGACACAGGGCGGGGCGTGGGAGCGGGACCGGGACGGGGCGCCGGGCGGGGCCCCGGGCCGGGCCTCGGGAGCGGCCGGCGGTGTGCGGCAGGACACGGTCTGGCAGGACACGGTGCGGCAGGGCACGTTCGAGTTCCTCGTCGAGGTCGGCGACCGGGTCGCGGACGGCTACCGGCTCACCTTCGCCTACCCCGATCCGGACTCCCCCACCGGCACCGGCGGCCACAGCGCGATCGCCCCGCTGGACGCCGCCGACGCCGCGCTGCGCGCCCAGCTGGCGATGCTGCCGACCATGGTGCTGGCCTCGGCGGCGAAGTCCCGGCTGGTGGTCAGCCCGATGGAGCAGGCCGCGCGGGCCGTCGGCGACCAGCTGTTCCGGGCCCTGACCGGCGGCGAGACGCTGGGCGAGCTGGCCCGGCTGCGGCGCCGGGCGCAGGCCGCGGGCGCCGACGTCCGGCTGGCGCTGCGGGTCCGGCCGCCGGAGCTGGCCGCGCTGCCCTGGGAGTACCTGTTCGACGCCCGCGAGGACCGCCGCGAGTTCCTGGGCCGCTCCTGCATGGTCACCCGCAGCGCCGGCGACCTGCGCACCGTGCCGCCGCTGGCGGTGTCCGGGCCGCTGCGGGTGCTGGCCATGGTCGCCGAGCCCGGGGACCAGGCGGTGCTGGACGTGGCGCGCGAGCGCGCCTACCTGGAGGCGGCGCTGGCGCCGATGAGCGCCGCCGGACGGCTGGAGCTGGCCTGGGTGCCGGCCACCAAGCAGGCGCTGCTGTCGGCGACCCAGCGGCAGCGGTGGCACATCGTGCACTACATCGGCCACGGCGACTTCGACGCCGCCACCGGCGCCGGCCGCCTGGCCTTCGCCGCCGAGGCCGGGGACGGGGGCGGGGCCGGGGGCACCGACTGGGTGACCGCGCGCCAGCTCGCCACCATCCTCGGCGCCCACCCGACGCTGCGGCTGGTGGTGCTCAACGCGTGCCAGTCGTCGGCCGGCAGCAGCGAGGACGGCCAGGCCGGACTGGCCGCGGCACTGGTGCACGCCGGCCTGGCGGCGGTGGTGGCGATGCAGTTCCCGATCACGGACGACGCCGCCCCGGTGTTCGGGCGCGAGTTCTACGGCGCACTGGCCGCCGGGCAGCCGGTGGACCGGTGCGTGCGGGCCGGGCGGGCGGCGATCACCTTGGCGAACGACGCGAGCCTGGAGTGGGGAACGCCGGTCCTGCATCTGCGGAGCGCCGACGGGACGCTGTTCGCCATGGCGGAGCCGGCGGCCGCGGAGCCGACGTCGGCGGGCTCGGCGGTGGCGCGGACACCGGTGGCGGAGCCCGCGCCGGGCCGAGCCACTGCGGATGGCAGTCGGGCCGAGCCGGACGGCGGCCGGGGCCTGGCGGAGTCGGGCCGGGCGAGCGAGTCCTGGCACACCGCCGGGCCGCCCACCGCCGGGCCGCCCACCGACGCCGAGCCGTGGCGCCCCGAGCCGGAGACCCCGGCCGGAACCGGTCGCCAGGACCGGCCCGGGCAGTCGCTCGGCACCGACCAGACCCTGCTCCAGCAGCTCCTCAGCATGGACATGACCACCGCCACCGAGAGTGTCATGCGCGGCGACTTCTCCTCGGACCTGGTCGCGATGTTGGAAGACATCGTCCGGCGCTACGCCGAGCTGCGCGGCGCCGAGCACGAATCGACGAACCGGGCTCGCACGGTCCTGTCCCAGGCCAGGTCCGGCCTGGAGGACCGGTCGGACCGGGGGTCGCGGCCCGGGGCCTCGGTCACCGGAATCGCCGACCCCGCCGACCCCGCCGACCCCGCCGACGACGACTCCGAGGACCACTTCCGGAGCAAGACCACGCGCCACGGCACCGGCGAGCGCCATCGCCGCGCGACGCGCACATCAAGGGCGGTCGGCGCGACTCCGGTCGGCGAGTTCACCATGGCCTCGGAGATTCTGAGCCTGGGCTTCGCGGGCGGTCCGTCGCGCCTGCTCGGCGTCGGCCGCAGGGACGGGGAGGTCGCGATCCTGCGGCCCGGCGGCGCGGAGCCGACGACGCTCGCCAACGGCCGGGGCCGGCCGGTCCGGCAGCTCATGTTCGGCCCCGGCGGGCAGAACGTGGTCTGTCTGCTCGGCGAGGGCGAGCGGCCGGACCGGCTGCGGATCTGGTCCGTGGACGGCGTGCCGAACTCCCAGGACGGGGTGCTCGCCAGCCACTTCGCCTTCCACGCGGAGGGGACGTTCGTCGCGGCGACGAGCGGCCACGATCTGAGCCTGCGCCGCTACACCGCGCCGTTCACGGCGGTCGCGCCCTATCGCGGCCTCGGCGAGCTGGGCGACCTCGCCGTCAGCGCGGACGGCGCGCACGTCGCGGCGATCGGCGACCATCGGATCGTGGTCTGGCGGGCCCTGACCGGCGACGAGGTCGCGTCGTTCGGCGCGCCGGAGGCCCGCTTGGAGCTGGGGCTCCAGTTCAGCCCGGACGGCGCCTCACTGTTCGCCTCGCACACGCGGCAGGGGATGATCCGCTGCGACCTCGCCACCCGGCGGTCGGCGCCGTGCGTGCCGTCGGCGCTGGCCGACCGGCGGCCGATGTGGTCGCTGACGGGGAGCGGGCTGGCGCTGGGCCTGCCGTTCCAGGAGACCGCGGCCGACGCCGTGTTCTGGGACGTCGCCTGGCCGGAGATCGAGCTCGGACAGCTGCCGGACCGGATCTGCCCGACGGTGCGGCCGGCCTTCGATCCGACGGGGACGCTGCTCGCGGTCGCGCTGCCGGACCAGCGGACGGTGCGGATCTACGAGCTCTCCCACTGAGGCCGGACCCGGGTCGCGCCCGGAGCCGGCCCGCCGCCGTCCGAAGGCGCCCGCCGCCACCCGAGGGCGCCGACGGGCCGTTCCGGCCGGATCATCGTCCGATCGTCACTTCGCGGCGCGGTCGCCCCGGTAGCGCTCGATCGCGGCGTTGGTCGAGGAGTCGTGGTGCAGCTCCCCGCCCGAGGACAGCTCCGGCTCGATCTTCTTCGCCAGCACCTTGCCGAGCTCCACGCCCCACTGGTCGAAGGAGTCGATGTCCCACACCGCGCCCTGCACGAACACCTTGTGCTCGTACAGCGCCACCAGCTGCCCCAGCACCGACGGGGTCAGGCGGGGGGCGGTCAGCGTGGTGGTCGGGTGGTTGCCGCGGAAGGTGCGGTGCGGCACCTGGGCGGCCGGGACGCCCTCGGCCTGGACCTGCTCGCGGGTCTTGCCGAAGGCCAGCGCCTCGGTCTGGGCGAAGAAGTTCGCCATCAGCGCGTCCTGCTGGCCGAACGGGTCGGTGCCCTCGATGGCCCGGTCGAAGCCGATGAAGTCGGCCGGGATCAGGGCCGTGCCCTGGTGGATCAGCTGGTAGTAGGCGTGCTGGCCGTTGGTGCCGGGGGTGCCCCAGACGATCGGGCCGGTCTCCCACTCCACCGGCTCGCCGTCGCGGCGGGTGGACTTGCCGTTGGACTCCATGTCGAGCTGCTGGAGGTAGGCGGTGAACTTCGACAGGTAGTGCGAGTACGGCAGGACCGCGAGGGTCTGCGCGTCCCAGAAGTCGCGGTACCACAGCCCGATCAGGCCCATCAGCAGCGGCAGGTTGCGCTCGGCCGGGGCGGTGCGGAAGTGCTGGTCGACGGTGTGGAAGCCGCCGAGCATCTCCTCGAAGCGCTCCGGGCCGATGGCGATCATCAGCGACAGGCCGATCGCCGAGTCGTAGGAGTAGCGGCCGCCGACCCAGTCCCAGAAGCCGAACATGTTCTCGGTGTCGATGCCGAACTCGGCCACGGCCTTGTCGTTGGTGGACACGGCCACGAAGTGCTTGGCGATCGCCGCCTCGTCGCCGCCGAGGCCGGCCAGCAGCCACTTCTTGGCCGAGGTGGCGTTGGTGATGGTCTCCACCGTGGTGAAGGTCTTCGAGGAGACGACGAACAGCGTCTCCTCGGGGTCCAGGTCCTGCGTGGCCTCGTAGAGGTCGGCGCCGTCGACGTTGGACACGAAGCGGAACTGCATGTCGCGCTTGGTGTAGGCGCGCAGCGCCTCGTAGGCCATCGCCGGGCCCAGGTCCGAGCCGCCGATGCCGATGTTCACCACGGTCTTGATGCGCTTGCCGGTCGCGCCGGTCCACTCGCCGCTGCGCACCCGGGAAGCGAAGGCGGACATCCGGTGCAGGACCTCGTGCACGGCCGGCACGACGTCCTCGCCGTCCACCTCGATGCGCTCGGTGGCCGGCGCGCGCAGCGCCACGTGCAGCACCGCGCGGTCCTCGGTGAGGTTCACCTTCTCGCCGGCGAACATCCGGTCGCGCAGCTCGAACACGCCGCGGGCCTTGGCCAGGTCCAGCAGCAGCCGCAGGGTCTCGTCGCTCACCAGGTGCTTGGAGTAGTCCACCGACAGGTCGCCGGCCTGGGCGAAGTACCGCTCGGCCCGGCCCGGGTCGGTGTCGAACAGCTCCCGCAGGTTCACCTTGTCGAACTCCGCGTGGTGCGCCTCCAGCGCCTTCCACTGCGGCAGATCGGTGAGCTTCTCAGTCATCGGGTCCTCCTAGCCACGTGCCTCGTCCCTCGCAGACCCTATCGCCGCCGGGGGTGCGAAGCCCGGCGGCTGCGGTGAACACCGAACGTCGTGAGAATGATTCCCATGACAGTTTTCTCCGACAGCGGGACGGCAGAGCTCGAACAGGCCGAGTGGCATCGCGAGCAGGCGAAGCGGACCTTCAACGCGGCCTGGGAGCTGATCGACGAGCCGGCGCGGTCGCCGGAGCAGGACCGCCGGATGCTGGTCCTGGCCTGCGCCTCCCGCGCGCACTGGGACCAGGCCGGCGGCCCGCGCGAGCACGCGATCGGCGACTGGCAGGTCGGCCACGTCCTGACCCTGCTCGGCGACGGCCCGCTGGCGCTGTCGTTCGCCCGGCAGGCGCTGGCGACCGTCGAGGCGCAGGGCTGGACCGACTTCACGCTCGCCTCCGCCTACGAAGGCGTGGCCCGGGCCTACGCCGCCCTCGGCGACAAGGCCGAGCGGGACGAGTACGCGGCGAAGTGCCGGACCGCGCTGGAGGCGCTGCCTCCGGAGGACCAGGAGGTCATCGCCGGCCAGCTCGCCACCGTCCCGGAGCTGTGACCGCGCGCTCCGGGCCGGACGCGGCGGTCCCCCACCGGCCCCATCCGTCGCCCCGGACCCTTCTGTGCCGAAAATGTGAGCGTTCGCGGCGTGACGCCGGGAGTGGGGCCCGGGCGTGCCTATTCTGAACCGATGACCGTGACGAGTGGTGGGCGACGGGTGGGAATCCTCGTCGTCGAGGACGAGCCGACGCTGGGCGAGGCGATCGCCGCGCGGCTGCGGGCCGAGGGGTTCGCGACCCACCTGGCCGCGGACGGGCCGTCCGCCGTCCGCACCGCGCAGGAGCAGCTGCCGGACCTGATCGTGCTGGACGTGATGCTGCCCGGGTTCGACGGGCTGGAGGTGTGCCGCCGGATCCAGGCCGAGCGGGCCGTCCCGGTGCTGATGGTCACCGCGCGCGACGACGAGAGCGACCTGATCGAGGGGCTGCGCACCGGCGCCGACGACTATCTGACCAAGCCGTTCTCGATGCGGGAGCTGATCGCCCGGGTGCACGCCCTGCTGCGGCGGGTGGAGCGGGCCGCCGAGCTCGGGGCCGCCGCCGGGGCCGAGCCCGCGGTCGGGACCGGGTTCCACCCGGCCGCCGCGCCGCGCGCGCCGCGGCCGCTGCGGTTCGTGGCGGGCGGCTCCGGGGCCGGGCCGCGGGTGCTGGAGATCGACCCGGCGCAGCGCCGGGTCCGGGTCGGCACCGGCCGGGACCGGGACGAGGCGCATCTGACCCCGACCGAGTTCGACCTGCTGGCCTGCCTGGCCGGGCAGCCGCGCACGGTGCTGAGCCGGGAGAAGCTGCTGGCCGAGGTGTGGGACTGGCTGGACGCCTCCGGCACCCGGACCGTGGACAGCCACGTGAAGGCGGTGCGGCGGAAGATCGGCGCGGAGTGGATCCGCACGGTGCACGGGGTCGGGTACGCCTTGGAGGCCGAGCCGGCCCCCGAGGAGCCGGCGGCGCCGGCGGGGCCGTGAACGCCGGCACGGTCGGTGCGATCGGCGCCGACGCCGGTGCCCGGGAGCGGTACCGGCCCGGGGAGCAGGAAGACCGCACAGAGCGCAGCGAGCACAGAGAGCACCAAGAACACGAACAGCACAGCGCGTACGCAGAGCACGAGCACGAACACGAGCACGAACGCGACAGCAGCGGGGACGGCGAGCGCGACCCCTACCGCGAAGTCGAGCACGAACCCGCCGCACCGGAGCCCGGCGCCGGTCCCCGGCCGGAGCCCGAACGGCCGCGGGCGATGAGGGCCGGCGCGAAGAAGGTCGGCGGCACCGTGATCGGCCGGGCCCGCGAGGTTCGGCCGTTGGACCGGTTCCACAGCATCAAGGTCAAGCTCGGCGTCCTGGTGGTGGCCTCGGTGTCGGTGGCCGGCTGCTTCACCGCGGTCGGCGTCTCGGCCGGCATCCAGGCCCGCTACGTGGTCAGCGTCGCGGTGATCCTGTCGCTGATCGTCACCCAGATCCTGGCGCACGGCATGACCAGCCCGCTGCGCTCGATGGCCGACGCCGTCGAGCGCATCGCCCGCGGCGACTACAGCCGCCGGGTCACCGCCGCCACCTCCCGCGACGAGGTCGGCCAGCTGGCCGCCGCGTTCAACCTGATGGCCGCCGACCTGGAGGCGGTGGACCGGCAGCGCAAGGAGCTGATCGCCAACGTCTCGCACGAGCTGCGCACTCCGATCTCGGCGCTGCGCGCGGTGCTGGAGAACGTGGTCGACGGCGTCACCGAGCCCGACCCGCCGACCATGCGCCTGGCGCTGGAGCAGGCCGAGCGGCTGGGCCGGCTGGTCACCACGCTGCTGGACCTGTCCCGGATCGACGCCGGCGCGGTCGAGCTGGACCGCGAGGACGTGGCGCTGGAGGAGTTCCTGGGCACGGTGTCCCGGGAGGCCACGGTGAAGATGCTGGCCCGGGGCACCGGCGCGAACGCCGCCGGGGCCGGCGGCGCGCCCGGTGGCTCACCCGGCAGCTCGCCCGGCGGCCGGCCGAAGACCGTGGTGGACGTGGTCCCGGCGGCGCTCACCGTGCGCGCCGACCGCGAGCGCCTGCACCAGGTCGCGGCCAACCTGCTGGACAACGCGCTGCGCCACTCCCCGCCGCACGGCACGGTGACCCTGCGGGCCCGGCGCCTGGAGGCCGGCGGCGTCCGGATCGAGGTCTGCGACGAGGGCCCGGGCATCCCGCCGGGCGAGCGGGTCCGGGTCTTCGACCGGTTCGACCGCGGGTCGCGGCAGGCCGCCGACGGCGGCACCGGCCTGGGGCTGGCGATCGCGCGCTGGGTGGTGGACCTGCACGGCGGACGGATCTCGGTGGCCGAGCCGGCCGACGACGGTGCGGAGCCGTTGGACCCCGGCGCGTCACCGGGTTGTGTCATCCGCGTCGATCTGCCGTAACTCGCCGTCCGGACTAGGGGTCCGAACCGGCCGACGGGTGGTCCGGAACGTGTGAATCTGGTCACTCCGGGCCAGAGGGCGTAGCCAGATGGAGGGATTTTCCCCGCTCACCGGTGTGATCAGTGCCTCTATCACGAGGCGCGCCTGCACGAAGCCCTCATACCGGCGTACCCTGGATGACCGCTATGACGTCCACGTTCGGACCCGTTCGTGGACGCTGTGCACTCCTATACGCACCCACGCGGAAGAGGGCGGAAACCGCCGTGTCGCCACAGCCGTCGCAGCAGGCACCCACCGATCAGACTGCCGGTACCCCGGGTTCGACGCCTGGGCACACCCTGGCCGAGTTCGGCCCGAACGAGTGGCTGGTGGACGAGATCTATCAGCAGTTCCTGCGCGACCCGGAGAGTGTGGACCGTGCGTGGTGGGACTTCTTCAACGACTACCAGCCCACGGACAGCTCTGCCGCCGCGCAGGCTCTTGCCCCCGTTGCGAAGGTTGATAACCCCGAAGTGACTGTGACCTCCGACACGGCGGTCCCCGCCGCGGCCGCCGCCCCCACGGCGGCGGTCGTCCCGGCTCCCGCCCCGGCTCCGGCCGCCACCCCCGCCCCGGCCGCTCTGGCCGCCGCCGCGGCACT